>JAFEGP010000019.1:0-34440 GCA_018239815.1 Verrucomicrobiota bacterium
CATTTCTAAATTGGGGCTACACTTCCTGAATTTACATTGATCTCTAAGTTCACATTAGTTATCTTCTCTCAGATTATGAGTTTACGCGACCTTGTTATTTTGGGCTCTTCTAGCCAACAACATACCCGCAAAAGAAATCATGGGGCTTATCTTTTGCGTTGGAATGAGGAAGGCTTATTACTTGATCCAGGTGAAGGCACGCAACGTCAATTTATCTTTGCCAACATTGCTCCAACTGTCGTCACACGTATTTTTATTAGTCATTTCCATGGGGATCACTGCCTAGGCTTAGGATCTATGCTCATGCGCCTAAACTTAGATAAAGTCACTCATCCTGTTCATTGCTATTACCCAGCGAGTGGAAAAAAATATTTTGATCGCCTCCGCTATGGAACCATTTACCATGAAACTATTCATGTGGTTGAACATCCAGTCAGACACGCAGGCTTGGTAGAAGATGACGGAAAATTTCGTATTGAAGCCTCTTTTCTTGATCATGGTGTGGACAATATTGCTTGGCGTATCACAGAACCTGATCGTGTGAAATTTGACAAAGCCAAGCTTGATCATGCACATCTTCATGGCCCTTTGATACGTGAATTAGAACAAAATGGTTGTGTATTAGTAGATGGCAAAACTATTCGCTTAGAAGATGTAAGTTGGATTCAGAAAGGCGAAAGTGTTGCTATTGTTAGTGACACACGCTTGTGTCAAAATGCTATTGATATCGCAAAAGACGCTCGTATTTTATTATGCGAGAGCACTTATTTAGAAGAACACAAGCATCTTGCAGAGAAACACTATCACCTTACTGCTAAACAAGCTGCCATGATAGCAAAAGAAGCGGGTGCCAAGCTGCTTGTTTTAACACATTTCTCAGCACGTTATCTTAAAACAGCTGACTTTGTTATGGAAGCTAAGGAAATCTTTCCTAACGTCGAAGCTGCTGAAGACCTCAAGGTCATTGCTTTTACACGCTAAGTTGATCACCAAAATCTTTAAGACATAAGCAAGCTTGATTCTAAGCCAAGATTGACGAAAATACTTTTTGTTCCTTAAGCTGCGAGCATGTTTATCTCTGCTTCTTACCGATTTTTGGCCTACCTGCGTTCAATTAAACAATCCTCGGAGCATACAATACGCAATTATGCTATCGATCTAAATGCTCTTAAAACACATCTAGAGAAAGAATTTGAGTTAAAAGAACCTCTGCCCAAGAAAATTTCCTACACAGGTTCTTATGAGATGAATAGTACAGTGCAGGATCACCTCTTATCTTTAGATAAGATTGATAGAAGGACCTTGCGTCAATTTTTATCCAATATGGCTGACCTTAAAACTCCAAAACGCACGATCGTACGCCGTCTATCTGCTTTGCGTACATTCTTCAAATTTTGTGTGCGGGAAAAAATGATCATCTATAGCCCTCTTGACACGATCGAAGGCCCAAAATTAGATAAACGCATCCCTGTTTCTCTTTCTTACCAGCAAGTACAGCATCTTTTTGATCAACCCGATACATCCGACTATTTGGGTTTTCGTGATCGTTGTATCATGGAGCTTTTTTACAGCTCGGGCCTACGTGTCAGCGAACTTGTTGCGCTTAATCGTCATGATTTTGATGCCCAAGGATTGGTTGTCCGTTTGAAAGGGAAAGGCAAAAAAGAACGCATTGTTCCCATTACAAAAAATGCTGCAGATTGGATTATTGCCTATTTAGAGCATAATGAGCGCCATAAAGATTTTGATGGGCACTTAGCTCAAAAAGATCCTTCTGCCATTTTTTTAAATCGCAATGGGACACGCCTTACAAGCCGCTCTGTAGATAGAAAGTTTGATAAATATCTCACGATGAGTGGACTTGCTGAACAAATCACACCTCACACCATTCGTCATACAATAGCTACCCATTGGCTAGAAAATGGAATGGATCTTAAAACTATCCAACTTCTGTTAGGCCATAGCTCTTTAGCTACAACAACACTCTATACTCATGTCTCCTCGAAACTCAAAAAAGAAGTTTACGATAAAACACATCCAAGAGCTTGAGAGCTATCTTAAAATCTGCTAGACTCCTCTCCTATGAGTATTACCCTTGATCGTATTTCTAAATCTTTTGGCACAAAACTGCTTTTTGACAATGTTATTGCAACATTTGACCCTGGTAATCGCTACGGTTTGACTGGCCCTAATGGAGCAGGAAAGTCGACATTGCTAAAAATTATTATGGGACTCATAGAGCCAACAAGTGGCCAAGTGATCCTTCCAGAGAAAGTAGGAATTCTTAAGCAAAACATCGAAGCCTTCCGAGATTTTAAAGTCTTAGATGTTGTGATCATGGGTAACCAAAGATTATGGAAAGCCTTGCAAGAACGTGAGCAACTCTATGAAGGTGACATGACAGATGCTGTCGGCATACGTCTTGGAGAAATCGAAGAAATTGTTGCCGAAGAAGATGGTTACAGTGCCGAAGCTCATGCTGAAGAGTTACTTGTTGGAGCGGGAGTCCCTAAAGAACTCCATGAGCAAAACATGGATAGCGTTCCTCTTGATTTGCAATTCCGTGCTTTACTATGCCAATCTTTATTCGGTCATCCTCAGGCTTTGCTATTAGACGAACCTACTAACCATCTTGATATGGATTCAATTGGTTGGTTAGAAGAGTTTTTATATGACTACAAAGGCACGTTGATTGTTGTCAGCCACGACCGTCATTTTCTCAATAAGGTCACCACTCATATTGCAGACATTGATTATGACACCATCATCATCTATCCAGGCAATTACGATGAGATGGTCTCCATGAAAACCCAAGTCAGGGAACGTGAGCTTGCAGATATTAAATCTAAAGAGAAGAAGATTGCTCAACTAAAAGAATTTGTTGCGCGTTTTGGAGCAGGAACACGTGCAAGCCAGGTACAGTCTCGCCAACGAGAAATTGCAAAGCTACAGCCCCAAGAGCTCAAAAAATCTAATATTTCTCGCCCTTACATCCGCTTCCCTTTACAAGAGAAGCAGTCAGGTAAGATCATTTGCAAGGCAGATCATCTCACTAAATCTTATGACCACCCTGTTATCCGAGATTTTTCTATTGAAATTCATAAAGGCGATAAGATTGGTGTGATTGGCCACAACGGTCTTGGAAAAACTACCTTTGTCAAAATGTTGGCTAGACAGCTCGATCCTGATCGAGGCACTCTTGAATATGGTCACCAAGTGATTGTGAGTTATTTCCCGCAAAATCACTCTGATTTGATTGCAAAAGATGATACGTCAACAGCTTTCGATTGGTTGCGTGAACGTAAAGCAGGCTTGTATGATCAAGACATCCGCGGCGTATTAGGCAAGATGTTGTTCGGTGGAGAAGATGCTTTTAAGAAAGTCTCCACTCTTTCAGGGGGAGAAACAGCGCGTTTGATCCTAGGAGGCATGATGCTCGAAGATCATAACTTCATGATTTTAGATGAACCTAACAATCATTTAGATCTAGAAGCTGTCTCTGCTTTGGCGTGGGGATTACAAGATTACAAAGGTACAGCTGTTGTTGTCAGTCACGATCGTGATCTGATAGGACAATTTGCAACAAAAATTGTAGCCTTTAAGCCTAATGGAAAGATTGAAATCTTTGATGGGACGCTTGAGGAGTATCTCAAGCAGTGAGCGAACGTCAAGACCTGCTAGCCATGCATGTGCAAGCAATCATGCAAATTCTTGGCTTAGACCTTCAAGACACTGCTCTATGTAAAACACCAACGCGTGTTGCAGATTTTTATCTTAATTTCTTGTTTGACGGTCTAAAAAACGACCAGCCTCCCTGTATACAGGCATATTTGGAGCCAGCAACGCACCATGAAAAAGTGCTCTTACGAGATATTCCCTTTGTCAGTGTCTGCGCACACCATCTTGTCCCTATTACAGGCAAGATCTCAATTTGCTATATTCCTAAGGAACTGCTAATTGGATTTTCGAAATTTTACGATCTTGTACATTATTATTCTAGACGTCCTCAGCTCCAAGAAAGCTTAACACGTCAACTTGCAGACGCTATTATAGACCTTCTTAAAACGCCCGATGTGTATGTCCACATTAAGGCGACACACTCCTGCATGCTAGCTCAGAATTCTAGTTCCTCGATTGTAGAGACCACAGCTGCATCAGGATGTTTTGCCGCTTATTCACCTTTAGCGGTCAGCAATCTGAGTACGTAATCTCTATTTGCCCACAAATATTCCACGCCAGAAAACAAAGCGTACGCAGCAGAAATTGACACAACCGTGATAGATACAGCATGCAAAGTCCCAGCTGTGATGGAACCTAAAGTATAAGGAATCAACATCAGCAAAATGACAAAACCACTGATCGCCTGTAAAATTGCCTTGATTTTACCTGTTGAACGTGCTGCCAAGGCAAAACCCCGCAAAGCACATACAGTACGTAATGTACTGATCACTGAATCTCGGTATAAGAACACAAATACAAGCAAAAGAGGCAAACTCACTGGAGGTCGTGTAAATGTCAAAAACACTGAAATACGATAGATGCTATCTGCCATCGGGTCTAATAGTTTACCCAAATCTGTTACTTGACGCAGTTTGCGCGCAAGATAACCATCAAAGGCATCCGATAATTCCGATACGCCTAATAAAGCTAAAAGGATGTAAGGTAAAGCAACAAAAGGTATTCCCAATAACGAATACTCTAAATACAAAAACATAAAAATCGGACTTATAAAGATCCGAATAAAGGTAAGATAATTAGCGATACTCAAAATATGTACCTTATTTAACGCAAGTTTGGCCTACGATAACGGGCTACTGAAAATAGATCAAGACTCGTGCTCAATGAAATTTTTTCTCAACTATACTTAAAGCTTAAAAAAGAAAAAATTTTCTCATTTTTTTTTACAAAAATAATTTTTTAAATCCTAAAGCTTAGATCGGAAAAGTTTTCATCTTAGAACCGAAGACTTCTCCGATACTGTCTAACTCTAAATTACTTTTTGGTAAAAATTAGCACGCAGCACTTGCTAGACTCGAACTGTTGTTATATACTCACTTGCTAAATGTTGACATTTCAAGACATGATCATTCAGTTAACACGTTTCTGGGCAAACCAGGGGTGTGCAGTACATCAAGGCTACGACCTAGAGGTGGGAGCTGGTACATTTAATCCTGCAACATTCTTGCGTTGTTTGGGACCTGAGCCTTATAGCGCGGTTTATGTAGAACCTTCACGACGCCCCAAAGATGGTCGTTTTGGTGATAACCCCAATCGTCTTCAATTCTATCATCAAATGCAGGTGATTCTTAAACCATCACCTCCCAACATCTTAGAACTTTATTTACAATCTTTAGAAAGTATTGGGCTCAAGTTAAATGACCATGACATGCGTTTTGTTCACGATGATTGGGAGAATCCTACGATTGGAGCCTGGGGATTAGGATGGGAAATTTGGGCTGATGGCATGGAAGTCACACAATTCACCTATTTTCAAGCAGTGGGCGGATTAAGTGTAAAACCTGTTAGCGGTGAGATTACTTATGGGCTAGAGCGTCTTGCCATGTATCTGCAGGGCGTAGATTCTCTTTTTGATTTAAAATGGAATGACAAACTCCGCTATGGCGAAATTTTTAAACGTAGTGAGTGGGAATGGAGTCATTATAATTTCCATGAAGCAAATACCAGCATGTGGTTGCGTCATTTTGAAGATTTTGAAGCAGAAGCAAAACAACTGATTGCTAAAAACCTTCCTCTGCCTGCTTACGACTTTGTGATGAAGTCTTCTCATGCTTTTAACATTTTAGAAGCAAGAGGTCAGCTTTCTGTGACAGAAAGAGCGCGTTATATGGCACGTATCCGTCATCTTGCTCGTGCCATTGCTGAGTGTTACTTACATTCTAGAGAAAAGCTCGATTTTCCTTTGCTTGTGCATGAAGAACAACCTGAGCTGATCGTCCCTTCTTTAGCAACAACAGATTTTGATCCTCAGCAGAGAGAAGATTTTCTGCTAGAAATTGGGTGTGAAGAGCTACCTGCAACTTTCGTACCTATTGGCCTCAAAGAGCTGGAACATAAAATGAAACAGTTCTTGGATCAACGAGGCCTTCCTTATGAAGAGCTAAAAGTTTTTGGAACACCCCGCCGCTTAGCTGTCCATGTGACGGCAATGGCTGCGGGTACAGCAACTCAACTTCGTGAACGTAAAGGTCCTTCTGTCAAAGTTGCTTTTGATGAACAGGGGAAATCCACAAAAGTAGGGGAAAGTTTCTTACGTTCTGTGGGCTTGGCCGCAGATACAAGCTTAAAAGATTTAGAAGTGCGTGATGGCTATATCTTTGTAAACTTGAAGATCGAAGGTGAATCGACGCGGCAATTACTTGTCACGCATCTGGCTGCATTGATCTTGAGTTTAGAATTTCCTAAAACAATGCGATGGGGGCATTTTGATGTGAGTTTTGCACGTCCTATCCGTTGGTTAGTGGCTCTATTTGGTCAGGAAATTCTGCCCTTTGCTCTTGCCGATGTGATTTCAGGACGTACAAGCTATGGTCATCGTCAGTTACAACCACATGCTTTTGAGATCTCTCATCCTAAAAAATATCTAGAGCTCTTACGACAACATTTTGTCATTGCAGACGTTCAAGAACGTCAAAAAATGATCTTAGACCATCTGCCTCAAAACGTTTTGGAAAAAGAAATCGTCTTAGCACAGGTCGTTCACCTTGTTGAATATCCTTTTGTTTTAGAAGGACGTTTTGATCCTAATTATCTGAAAGCTCCTCAGCAGGTGCTAATCAGTGAAATGGTCGAACATCAAAAATACTTTCCTTTAAGCAATGAGAAGGGTGAACTTGAGCCACGTTTTTGTATTGTCTCGAACAACCGCCCTACAGACCTGATTCGTCATGGGCATGAAAAAGCTCTATCTCCCCGCCTTGCGGATGGGATGTTCTTATACGAAGAAGATCTTAAAACTCCTTTGCTAGTTCGCAATGAGCAACTCAAAACAATGACTTATCAAGCACCTTTGGGATCATTATCAGCTAAGGTAGGACGTTTGATTGCTCTTGTTACAATCTTGCATGAACATTTGCCTTTGACATCCTTAGAACATGTCACACGTGCAGCCTTACTATGCAAGGCAGACCTAGCAAGTTTACTTGTTGGTGAATTCCCCCATCTGCAAGGTGTTGTAGGCTCTCTTTATGCTTTGAAGCAAGGAGAACATCCGGAAATTGCACAAGCTATTGATGAACATTGGATGCCAAGAGGAGAAGGAGCTGCCCGAGCGCAATCAGGAGCAGGTATTTTACTCTGCCTTGCTGATAAAATTGACAATCTATTAAGTTGCTTTGCATTAGGCCTTAAACCCACTTCCTCTAGTGATCCTCATGCTTTACGTCGTCAAGCTTTTGGCATCATTAAAACTTTACTCGACCATAAGTTACATCTACCTTTACACCGTGTTCTTGAACAGGCATTTGAACCTTTTTTAACTAACCCTGAGCTAGACCCAAAACTTCGTGAAGAAGTAGGTCAACGTCAGAAATTTATTATTGAAGACATTCTCAGCTTTGTAGCAGCTAGACTGCGTTCTGTTCTTGTCGAAGAAGGTTTTGCAAAAGATGAAATCGAAGCTGTACTTGTTTTTCCTATACAGAGTATTTATGACATTTATCTGCGTTTAGAAGCCTTGCATCAGGTGCGCTCTCAGCCTCTTTTTGCTGACCTTTTAGAACTGGCTGTGCGCACAAAAAAAATCTTACTTAGTCAGAACCGTAATCTTCTTCCAAGTTGGCAACTGACAAGAGGTGTCACAGAAGAAGGGCGTTTCCCTGCTGTGCAACCTTCTTTGCTACAGCATCAAGCAGAAAAATGTTTGTTTGAAAAATTGGAGCCTTTAAAAGAGCTTTTTTATCATCAAATTTTGGATCGACGCAATGTAGCAACACGTTGCTATGCAAAAGCATTTACAAAGCTTACCGAGCTTAAAGAGCCGGTTGCCACCTTTTTTGATTCTGTAAAGGTCATTGATGACGATCTTCAGCTACGTACCAATCGTCTAGCACTCTTGCAACAGGTCTATGACCTATGTGAAGAGGTAGCAGATTTAAGCAAGCTGGCTCGCTAAGGCCATTGATGACGCCTTTTAGCCATGTAATAGTAAAAAGGATCTAGTAACCAACTTGGTAAAAAGCTGAGAACACCTAAACAGCGGTACCACCCTCCCAAACACCAAAAAATTCTTAAAGCCGCTTTGCCTGCAAAATAAAGCTTATCTCCGTCCACTAAAACTAAACTATGGTGACCGTAGATTCCATAACACTGCGCTTTGTCTGCGTACAAAGACTCAAAATGTAAAAGCTTCTGAGAATCATGACTAGATAATGTTCGAACCATGTTTTGACAAAGCACACAGCGGTCATCATAGAACACTAAGTACACAACTGGACCTGGGGACGTTGTTTGCCTAGGGCATCGAAACGCTTGGTCAGTTCCATCATGTGCTCTTCAGTTTGCGGTTGCTGTAATGCTTGCTTGATGTGTTCTCGTTCTTCCAGCCATTTTCTTTCTAAAATTTTTTGAACAGTCTGCAAAAAATGGGACTCAGCACGATCCAAATTAATTTTCTTATTCATAATTTGATCTAACAAACGCGCATCATCGATATGCGAGCCTAAGGCAAGTAGGTCCTGAGCTCCATCTAAGTAAGCTTGATACAGTTTACGACAAGATTCTACTTTTAAAAAGGCGCTTGGCAAACAATGATGAGCTGTAGCCAAAAATTGTGGATATTGATGTCCGCATAATAAGAGCCAACGCAAAAAATCTAGTTCTAAAATAAGGTCTGGATCAATGGCTACAGTGGGCTGCACCTTCACAGGAGGAGCTTTAGGTATGCCCAGCATATGACCTGGTAAATCTGTCAACAGAGCTAGTCTTTTTAAGGTTTCATGGACCATGACTGGTTCTTCCCAGCCTTTAATCTGTTTTGTTAAATGTGTGACAATTTGATGTTTCGCTGCAGGGGTCATGGTTCCTTGCTCTTTCTGCATGCGATTTAATTGAAAACGTAAGTAATCATCAGACTGCTTAATACATACTTCAAGAGCTTCTCGTCCTGCTTCCCATAAGAAACTATCAGGGTCTTTGCCTAGAGGGAGCTGACAAACTTTGACGCCAACTCCGACTCGTTGAAACAGATCCCCTACTTTGGAGGCTGCAGTCTCACCGGCCGTATCCCCATCAAATAATAACACTGCCTCTCGCACGCCAAGTTGCAATAATTCTTTGACGTGAGCTTCTCCAAAAGCCGTTCCTAAGGCTGCGACTGTCCAATCCCAACCCGCATCAATCATACGCAAGCAGTCAATTTGACCTTCTACAACTAAAACTTTCTGTTCTTTAGCAATTTGACGTCTTGAAAGATGTAAGCCAAATAAAAGACGAGACTTTTTGAATAAGGGAGTTTCAGGGGTATTGATATATTTACCGCCAAATGTTTCCTCTTTAATCTTACGACCAGAAAAACCAACGATACCTCCCCTAGCATTATAGACGGGGAACAAAATCCTACCCTGGAAAAATTCTTTACCGCTTTGGTTTAAAAGCCCTGATTCTTGTAATAAATTACGAGGGATTTTCTGATCTGACATCCACTTTAAGAAAAGTCCGCCTGAATAAGGAGCAAAGCCAATTTTGTATTTTTTGATGAATTCAAGAGAAAAATGGCGTTGATAAAGATAGTCCAAGGCCTGCATACCTTCTGGGTGATGCAACAAATAAAATTGATAAAATTCAGACGCCTTGTCTAAACAATCTTTGAGCAAACCCAGGGGCGTTTCATTTTCTACTTGTTCCTTTTGAAGAGAAACATGAAAAAATTCAGCTAAAGTTTCAACAGCCTGCTGAAAGTTCAGGCTTTGATGCTGCATCAAAAAAGTAATAGCATCTCCATGAGCTCCGCATCCAAAACAGTGATAATGAGAATCCCCACGTTTCACAACAAAGGAAGGTGTCTTTTCCTCATGGAAAGGACAGCAGGCCTTGTAGGATACACCCGCCCTTTTCAAAGGAAGATGAGCTGAAAGGACTTCTACTAAGTCAATCCGCTCTCGCAACTGTTGCATTGATTCTTGAGAAAACATCTTTTCTCTCCATTATACCATCGTCTTGACTTTCACGCGTTAGTTTGTCATGCTCCTTGAGCATGTCAACACCTATGATGCAACAGTGGCAGCAATGTAAGCAACAAGCCCAAGGGCAGATCCTGCTTTTTCGTATGGGAGACTTTTACGAAGCCTTCTATGAAGATGCAGAAACTTTAGCCTCAACCCTTGAACTCACTCTTACCAAAAGAGGTGACGTCCCCATGAGTGGGATTCCTTGGCACGCTGCTGATGGTTACATACAGCGTCTTGTTGCCCAAGGTCTAAGAGTTGCAATTGCTGAGCAAATGGAAGATCCCAAACAGACAAAAGGGCTTGTCAAACGCCAAATTGTACGTGTTGTGACTCCTGGTACCTGGATTAGCAATGAGGAACATAAACAAGGACACTATGTTGTGGCACTCTGTCAAGTTGGGGCTTGTTTTGGCTTAGCCTTACTCGATATTACCACCGCCACCTTCCAAACTATTGAACTGGAACATGAAACTGATCTAATCAATGAGCTATATCGACTTGATCCTAAAGAAATCATTATATCTCAAAATTTTGCTTCAAAACACTCTTCTTGGTTCAAGGAGTCTCACCTTGTTGTCCAACTTCCTAATTATGTCTTTGAGCATGATCTTGCAGCTAGCCTTTTACTTGAGCACTTTAAGGTCATGCACCTTGATAGCTTTGGACTAAAAGGCATGGTTGCTGCGATTAATGCTGCAGGAGCTCTTTTACACTACATGCAACAAACCTTGCATCTAGCTCTTGACCATATCACCACCATGACCCCTTATTGCTTAACAGATGTGATGGGGTTAGATCGTACAACTTTACATAACTTAGAGTTAGTAGAGAGCATTTCACCAGGAGGCCCCACTCTACTTAAAACTTTAGATGACACTCTCACTGCCATGGGAGGACGTTTACTACGTGAATGGATCAAACGCCCTACTCTCAATCTGACTCATATTCATCAGCGTCAAGACGCTATTGAACAATTTGTGCACAGTGATCGCGTACGTGCTCAGCTGCGTCAAGAACTAAGAGGGATCCAGGATTTAGAAAAAATGATGACAAAAGTCATCAGCCACTTGGCTTCACCTCGGGATCTAAAAGCCCTTAGTCTTTCTCTATCTCACGTTGCCCCGATCATGGAACTATTAAAAAATTTTTCTGCTCCTCTTCTACAAGAAAAGCTTGCTATGCTTAGCAACCCCCAAACTCTTCTTCAATCTATTGACCAAGCTTTAGTTGAAGAACCTCCCTTACGCCTTGGAGAAGGAAGACTATTCCAGTTAGGTTATCATGCGGAATTAGATGAGCTTGTCAAACTGACAACTGATGGCAAGGGCTGGCTTCTTGATTATCAAACAAAAATCAAAGAAGACACTGGCATTAAAAATCTTAAGATTACCTTTAACCGTGTTTTTGGTTATAGCATTGAGGTAAGCAAGGGACAATCTCATCTTGTACCCGCTGACTTTGAGCGTCGACAGACGCTAGCTAATGCTGAGCGTTTTGTCACACAAAAACTCAAAGAATATGAACAACGAGTTTTAACAGCTGAAGATCAGATCCTTGCTTTAGAAAAGCAGCTGTGGTTGCAACTTTGCCAACACGTTCAGTTGTATCATCAACAAGTCTTTACCACGGCACGAGCCTTGGCTCATCTTGATGTACTTCAAGGGCTTTCTGAGGTAGCGCGTAAGCGTGATTATACACGCCCACTTGTTGATCACTCTGACTGTTTAAAAATGACAGAAGCGCGCCATCCTGTTATCGAACAGCTTTTGGGGCATCAACGTTTTATTCCCAATAGTGTTGTTTTAGGAGATAACTACGGCCGTATGCTGTTGTTAACAGGTCCTAATATGGCAGGCAAGTCTACCTATATTCGGCAAATCGCTCTGATTTTGATTATGGCACAGATTGGCAGTTTTATCCCTGCTCAGTCTGCACATCTTGGAGTCGTTGACAAGATTTTCACGCGTATCGGTGCTAGCGATGACTTAGCACGAGGTCAGTCAACCTTTATGGTGGAAATGAGCGAAACAGCCAATATCTTGCACAACACTTCTTCTCGTTCTTTAGTCATCTTAGATGAAATTGGTCGTGGCACCAGCACCTATGATGGCTTAGCTATCGCGTGGGCAGTAGCAGAATATTTACTTCTTACAGAGCATCGACAAGCTAAAACTCTTTTTGCTACACATTATTGGGAATTAACAGAACTTTCTAAGAATTTTCCAGATGTGATCAATGCCCATGCAGCTGTAGATGAAACTGGAGGAAATATTGTCTTTCAACATCAAATTATTGCAGGGGTTGCACAACGTAGCTATGGTATCCATGTTGCACAATTAGCTGGACTCCCCTCACCAGTGATTAAACGCGCTCAAGAAATTCTGAAAAAACTTGAGCCTAAGAAGGCCAAAACTCATGAATCCAACGCCCAGCAGCTTTTGCTCTTCTGAGTTACAAAAATTTCCTCCCTTGCCTGGTGTTTATCTTATGAAAAACAACAGAGGGAAGGTTCTGTACATAGGTAAAGCCATTAACCTCAAGCAACGTATCAAAAGTTACTTTATACCGGGCCGTGATGGCCGCATCATGGTTCCTTTTCTGACCTCTCAAGTCACAACCATTGATGTGATTGTCGTGTCTTCAGAAAAAGAGGCTCTTATCTTAGAAAACAACCTGATTAAGACTCATCATCCTAAATACAATGCTCTTTTGAAAGATGACAAAACATTCTTAAGCTTAATGCTCAATGTCAATCATCCTTGGCCCATGCTAAAAATTGTGCGTCTGAAAGGACGTCCTCCTGCTGACAATCTCTATTTTGGACCCTATCCCAATGGCTATGCAGCACGCCAAACTTTAGAGCTTTTGCGTTTACTATTTCCTCTTAGACAGTGCTCTGACCACGAACTGTACAACCGCACACGTCCCTGTATCCTCTACGATATGAAAAAATGCTTAGCTCCTTGTTGCCATTTATGCACCTCAGAGCAATACCAAACTCTTGTCACACAAATTACAGCCTTCCTAAGAGGACAAGATCGTTCTATTCTTAAGCAACTACACGATCAACTTAAGCAAGCTACAGAACACCTACAATTTGAAAAAGCACAGCACTTTTACCAACTGATTCAAGCTGTAGAAAAGACACTTGCTTCTCAAACCGTCCAACAAGTGGATAGGGAAGATTTAGATGTTTTGGCACTTGCTCGTGAAGGAGATAGCATTGCTGTAACACAACAACAATATAGAGAAGGATGCCTGATCTCTTCACACTCCACATGTTTTCACCAAATAGTTCAAGACGATGAAGAACTGCTAACTTCGTTTTTATTACAACAGTATCAAGATCACCTAGACAAACCTAAACTCATTCTATTGAGCCATTCTCTATACTCTTCTCATCTAAGTGAGTTAATTGGTTGTGAGATCCAAACTCCCAAAAAAGGAGATAAAAAGCGTCTCATTGATCTAGCTCTTCTCAATGCCCAAATAGCCCTTAAACGTGCTCCAACAAAAGATGTAGAAAATATTCTGCTTTCTTTAGAAGAGAAACTTAGCCTTACACACTATCCTGAACGAATAGAATGTGTGGACCAGTCTCATCTATCTGGTAGTGAACCTGTCAGCGCCATCATCACTTTCCTAGAAGGACAACCCTCGAAAAAAGACTACCGTAAATATAAACTCAAAACCAATGATGATTACTCTGGTCTCAAAGAAGTCTTAACGCGTAGATTTCGGGAAACTCAAACCTTACCAGATCTCCTTGTGATTGATGGAGGCAAGGGTCATTTAACTATCGCTTTAGAAGTTTTATCTTCTTTGAACATAAGTAGTGTCGATGTTTTGGCACTTGCAAAGGAAGCAGGACGTCATGACAAAGGATTAACCCAGGAGAAAATCTTTCTTCCTCATGTATTAGAACCCATACTTCTGCCTAAACATAGTCCCGAGCTATTACTGTTACAGTCTATCCGAGATGAGGCGCATCGCTATGTCTTGAATTTCCAAAAAACACGACGTAAAAAACAACATTTCCAATCAGAATTAGACAACATTCCAGGTATCGGCCCTGTTAAGAAAAAACGCCTTCTCACACATTTTGGGAGCGTAAAACAGATTAGGCTCGCCACAGAAGAAGAGTGGGAAAAAGTACCTGGCATCACAAAAAAAGACCTTGAAAGCTTATACCAATGGCGCAAAGCACATCCCTTTGACGATTTATCCTTTGGCACCGAAAAACCTGGCCATGAATAGCCTGATGTATGGCCAGATTTGTTACATCACACTTCTATAAAAAATATTTACTTTGGTTTTTAACCAAAAAACAACTATTTTTGGATTGGAATACGACCAAAAAACAATAATTTTTGCTATGGAATCTAGCCATGTTTAAGAGAATCATTGACTTTCATCTTGATAAATGGAAGAACGATCCTTTTCGTAAACCTTTAATTTTGCGCGGAGCACGGCAAGTAGGGAAAACCTGTGCTGTTCAAAGACTAGGACAGCACTTTAAATTCTTTGCCGAAGTTAATTTTGAAAAATTAAGCGGCGCTGCAGAATTATTTGAAAAAGATTTAGTTCCTGATAAATTGATCTTATCTCTGTCCCTTCTAATTAAAATTCCCATTATCCCAGGAGAAACTCTTCTTTTTTTTGACGAGGTCCAAGAAGCACCACGGGCTATTTTGGCTCTTCGCTATTTTTATGAGGAAATGCCCAAACTACATTTGATTGCAGCAGGTTCACTGTTAGAATTTGCTATTGAAAAAGTAGGAGTGCCTGTTGGTCGTATTTCCATGTTATACATGTATCCTCTTTCTTTTTTAGAATACTTGGTTGCTACAGGTCATAACCTTCTAGCCAAAGAGATTGTGCATGATCGCTCTGGTCTTCCTATGGAAGAGCCTATTCATACACAAGCTTTAGATCTTGTTGGAGAGTATCTTTCCATTGGTGGCATGCCGGAAGCAGTGGCAAGATGGGTACAAACTAAAGACCCTAGCTCTGCTCTTCATGTTTTACAACAAATTGCTGCAACTTATAGACAGGATTTTGAAAAATACGCTAGAAAAACACAGGTAAAGTATCTTGAACTACTATTTCGACAAATTCCCCACCTTATCAGCAAAGATTTTTCTTATCGAGAAATTCATGGAGAGTACCGTAAAAGAGAACTAGCTCCAGCTTTAGAACTGTTGGAAAGAGCCAATATTATCCATACCATTCGACATGCTTCTGGCCAAGGTATTCCTATTGGATCCGACATTGATTTTGAAACTTTTAAACTTATTTATCTTGACATAGGCCTGTGCCAGACAATTTTAGGTTCTGATATCTCAATTTGGTTTTTACGCCCTCTAGAAGGATTTGACAATCGAGGTGAAATTGCAGAAGGATTTATCGGTCAAGAATTGATCTGTTATGCGAATCCAGAAAATAAAGCAGAAATCTATTTCTGGAAAAGAAAAGCAAAAAACAGCACGGCAGAAATCGATTACCTTATTCAACAAGGAGAACAGATACTTCCTATCGAAGTCAAAAGTGGTCACGGTAATACTTTGCGAAGCCTCCATCTTTTTTTAGAAAGCCACCCAAAATCTACTTTATCTATACGTTTTTCGTCTCTGAACTATTCTGTCACAGATAAGCTTGATTCAAGGCCTCTTTATGCTGCTGCATCTTTAGCACATCCAAATCAAAAAAAAGCGTTAAATAACCTAGTTGGCAATAAATAATTATTGCACCTAAAACCTATCCAAAATCAAAAACTTTAATAAGAAAAAACCAGCCAAAAGCCAAGAAAACCACTGAACATCTTTGGCTTTCCCTCTAACTACCTTGAGTAAGCAATAGGATAAATACCCCGCACCGATACCGGCAGCAATGTTTAGGCTAATCGGAATTAAAACCAATGTTATGCATCCAGGAAGCCATTCTGTCACATCTTTCCAAATAAAATTCTTGACTTGGCTAACCATCGAACTGCCCAAAATAATCAGAACAGGAGCCGCTAAGTAAGCAGGCATCGAAGAAATCAAAGGTGTCAAAAATAGAGCTCCTGCCATACATCCTGCTGCCACAAGAGCAGCCAAACCTGTACGAGCTCCCACAGCAATAGCAGATAAAGATTCTAAATATAAAGCAGCTGGGGAAGTACCTAAACACCCAGCCATAAAAGAACCGACTGCATCACATGTGAACACACGTTGTACATGTAAAGGTCCTAGTTTTAACTGATGAGCAAGGGACATCAAAGCACCCGTTGAGTCAAATAAAGCAACAAATAATAAGGAAAGAAGAGCGCTAAGATACTTGGGTTGCAATGCTTGCATGACATCCAATTTTAGCAAAGTGGGACTGAGGCTATGCGGCAAAGAGGCCACATGCTGAATATGTGCATGCCCTAGAAAAATAGAGAGACTCCATACCACTACCATACCTAAAAATAACGCTGCAGGGAATCTTAGTATCCATAAGATCCCGGTCAAGACTAGCCCTATAAGGACCATAAGATGAGAAAACGTAAAAGCAGAAGGCAGGGTAAAAAACCATTCTTTACGCAGCAATAAACCACCATTTTGCAAGCCAATGACAATCAAGAAAACCCCTATCCCTGCAATGGCTGCTACACGTAAACACCCTGGTACTGTTGCAACGATAAGATTACGCACCTTTAAAAAGGTTAAGATGATCAACAACACGCCCACTAAAAAAATTGTACCCATGACTGCTTGCCAAGGCATGTGCCATTTCTGCATCATGACATAATGAACATAAGCCACCATGGCAACACCAGGAGCTACTATAAAAGGATAATTAGCTAAGATGCCCATCAAAATAGTAGCTGTTATGGCTGTAAGCACAGTCGCTGTCATGACAGACTCAAAGTGCATACCATGCCCAGCTAGCAAGGTTGGTACAAGGACCAATGCATAAGCCATGGTTAAAAAAGCTGTGATGCCTGCCATCACCTCTTTGTAAGGATGAGTGCCTCTTTCTTTAAAACGGAAAAAACGTTCACTGAGTTCGGAAATTCGCATGCACCAAAAATTTCTTCTTAAATTGAGCTTGTTGTCTTAAAAGTTGTGCTAGAGTTTTTTCCACTTCATGGAGCTTCTTTGTTTGCAAAGTGGGTTCCACAAAAGGTAAATCAAGAAAAATCTCGATATCTTTAGCATGATGCACCACCACTTCGCACTGACAGTTTTGATCTTGAAAAAGGTCTCTTAGCTGATTTTGAGCGAGCTTTTTGAGCACGTCCCCGTGCAAACTAAAATCCCCCATTTCCACTTGAAGGTAACCATAGCGACAAGCGTAAGCACACAGAGTTAATAAGGCACATCCTAGAACAAAGAGCACCATTCCAAACTCCCAAGCATGCATCTGAATAAGTTGGCTTACACGTTCTAAAAGAGAAAAATCAAAGACTACGCTTGATAAAATTGCCAACCCACCCAGTATACAAAGGCTGCCGATGACAAGAGCAATCAGAGAAATAAGGATACTCTCTATACGCATCAGGTAACCTTAATTTGCTCCTCTATGTCTTCTTCCTTTGCTAAGAAAGAGGAAGAGAAAAGATCTCCTTGTTTTTGCTCAGCCGGAACAAGCCCTTTGATCACAAGATGCACGGAAGCAACATGAAACCCTGTTAAACGAGTAATTTCCTCTACAACACGACTCTGTACTTCATCAGACTTATCTGGAATAAGAACACCATAGTGCATGTTAACCTCTACTTTGACTTTCAAAGCATGGTTCTTATTGTCTTGTTCAACAGTAATACCCTTAACACGCTCGACCTCTCGGCCTAATAACGTATCAATAAGCGTACCTCCTATTAAACTGACACCTTCTATCTTATTGAGCGTGTTTAAAATAATAGTTTGAATAACTCGTGTTTCAATATCGTGACTAAACACAGTTTTGGGAATTTCCAACTCTCTAGAGTCAATCATGGGTGTAGTATCTTTCATCCTATCAACAACGTGGAACTGTATAGTTATACAGACACGCCGCTCCTTTAAGTTATGTTTTGAAAAATGGGTTAACTTCTGTGACCTCGTCGCTCCCATCGAGCGTATCCAGTAGCTTCCTACTGATTGGCTTGCCTCCTGTTAAGTTTCAAAAACCAGGATTCCTTGGCAGGAAAAACCGCACGGGTTGCATTGCATGATAAACATGTGTATGGTACAATATATCCTTACTATGGGTATTTGGCAACTTATCAATATTGTTCTTTTTTGGGTGTTTTTTGGCTTTCTTTCGGCGTATGTCGCACGCAAGAAAGGGCGTAACCCCAAGCTTTGGTTTTTTGCCGGTTTGATTTTGGGTGTTTTTGGAGTTGTCTTGGTCTATGTCCTTCCTTCACATACCCCAGCTAAAAGACCCGAATTTAAACCTCTCTCTCGTCTTGAACGCAGCGAGTCTTGGATAAAAATGTGGTACTACCTTGATCCTAAGACACGGGAGCAAAAAGGTCCTGTCGAATTTTCCGAACTTGCTAAGACATGGAAAGATAAGGTTCTGAATGACTCTTCCTTAGTTTGGGGAGAAGGTATGCCTGAGTGGAAGCAACTCTCTCAACTTCCCGAGGTCATGAAAGAATTCGAAGTTTCTCAAAAATAATTTTAATAAAATTTATTTTTTATATTTCCCCTCCTATTTCGTCTTATCTTACCCCTAACCAACTCAATCTGTTTTGTTTGAAAAAACAATAAATTAACTTTATTTAATAATTAAAACTAATTAATTAAAAACAGAAATTTAAACTACATAATTTAAAATTTTATTTTTGTTAAAATAAAAAATAAAAGGTTTAAATTATGGCTATTACCCCTTCAGGCCCAGAACAAGTACCTTCTTCTCAACCTTCTTCCTCCGATGACACCCCTCGCACAGAAACAGAAACAAAGTCTCAACAAGCTGCTAACCAACGTCTTGAATCTATTGCTAACTCTGCTGCTCCTTCCAGACGCTCTTCTTTAGCAGGTCGAGTGAAAGCAGGGCCTCCCACTTCCGAGGTCAGCGCTCCTCCTGCTCTACCTTATGAAGCTCAATTAGCAGCTTGGGCAAACAACGCTGATATTAAAGGAGATAAGCAAACAGCCGTCGAAAGAATCCACGCTGCCTTAGCCGATCAATCCTCTGAATTAGATTTATCTGAATTAGGTCTTACCGAACTTCCACCTTTAACTGCTTTAGAAGCACAAGTTACCATCTTAAATTTAGAAGGTAATAAATTAACTAATTTTCCAGCTCAGCTTCTTAAGTTCAGCCAACTTACAGCATTAAATCTTTCCGACAATGAAATTAAAGAACTACCCGCCGACATTCACAAACTGTCTAAACTTAACGGGTTGGCCATTAATAACAATCAACTTACAACCCTTCCAAAAGAAATTTCTCAACTCTCTTCCCTATCATTTTTAGATCTATCTGCCAACAACTTAACATCATTGCCTGAAGAAATAGGGGCACTTGCAAATTTAGAAAGCCTTGACCTTTCTCAAAACCCAGAACTTAGTGAATTACCTGAGACATTCCGTAACCTTTCGAACCTATCTCGTCTAGAATGTGAAAATACTGCAATCGATGATGCAACTGTAGACAAAATTTTAGGCCGAGTCACTGAACCTCATCATGATGAAACAACCCCTTTAGAATCGCGACTTGCTTTTTGGTATGACTTAGCCAACACAAGCTCCGAAAATTTAAATCTTCAAAAATTTGATTCTCAACAACAAGGCGTAATTAACGAATGGTTAAGACGCTTGGAAGAGACTCCTGACTTCAAAAGTAATCCTCAAGAATTTGCGAAATTTGTATGTCAGGTTTTAGAATTTTCTCAAACAGATGAGGTTTTTAAAACCAACCTGCTTCTACAAATGGAAGAAAATAATGCTGACTGTGAAGACAGGGCAGCTATGAATATCAATATGATCTATATAGGATGGCGTTTAGCTACCCTACCTCCTGATGCAAGTATCGAAGAAAAGATGAAAATCCTGACTGCTGGGGCTAAAACTTTAGCCTTACAAACAGCCATTGATCATGCACTCTTAGCATGGCAAAAAACAAACAATGAGCCACCGCCTGGAGAAAGCGTTGAAGCCCTACTCTATAGCGTCACAGCTTTAAAAGAAAAATTAGGCCTTCTGTGTTTTACAGAGAAAGTCAAAAATCCAGAGTTTGCTGAAATCCTGATGCAAACACTAGGACTTAAGTTAGACAATTTAGAATCTAGCGTACGAGATAACTATGTCGATGTCTTAGCTGATTTATCAGCTTTTCAGGACCTTGCTAACCAAGATCCGGTATTTAAGGCATCTTTGGCGGGAGCTCTAGCTCCTTTAGACCAAGAACAAGCAGCCTTGGATGAACAGTTATTTTTACCTGAAAAAGAACGGACAAGGGAAGGCGAAATGAAAGAGACCAATCTTTTAGAAGCAATGAACAAGCTAAAGTCTCGCAGGGAAGCTAAGACACATGAAGTTACAAGGGAATGGGCAAAAGAGATATCAAAAAAAATTGGTCTTTAAAGACAAAAAACCCTTGGAGGAATCCAAGGGTTTTAGATTTTTTAAATCTTACAAGAAGATTACCAGCTAGCTTTTACCACACCAGGAATCATACCCATACTTGCTAACTCACGGAAGCAAATACGAGATACTCCAAACTTACGTAAATAAGCATGTGGTCGTCCAGTCAATTGGCAACGATTTTTTAAACGATATGGAGAAGTGTCACGTCGCATCTTATTTAGAGCAACACGAGCCATTTCTCTCTCTTCTTCAGTAAGATTGACGTTCTTACTACGTGCTCTGATTTCATCTCGCTTAGCACGGTTAATTTGTACTAGCTTTTGACGTCTTTTTTGTTTTGCAATCGAAGATTTTTTTGCCATGTCTCATCCTATTTCTTACGGGCTGGCCCTTTTTGTCTCTGCTTTCGGTTAGGATCACGTTTGTTGATCACATATAGCCGTCCGCGTCTACGCACGAGCTTATCACCTTTAGATGGGTCAGCTTTAACAGAAGCTCTAACTTTCATCGGAGTACCTACCTCAAAAATAACTGAAAAGCATTCTACTTAAGAATACTTTTCCATGCAACTGCCTTATTATCTTCCTCTGCTTTTTTCCTATCTTGTCTTTAACCAGCAAAGATGCTAAGCTTATCGCAGTTATTCAAAAATCGGTGATAGATGATACGCTTTCTTTGAAAAAAGCAAGAGTATACCGGTTTAAAAACGCTGTAAAAATTTTAACCTATAGGAGCGGCGTCCGCCCTCAGTTTATCTGAGGCTCTTGCGCTGTCAATGAGATGAAACGAACATATCAACCTAGCAAAAAACGTCGCCAAACACAGGTCGGTTTCCGCAATCGCATGAAAACAGCTAATGGCAGAAAAATTTTGAATCGTCGCCGACGCCAAGGCCGTTTTCGTTTAACTGCTGTATAAGCTTTTTAGCGAATGGATAAAAAATTTCCTAAATCCGCCAGACTTCTACGTTCCCATCAATACCAAGAAGTAGCTCGGCGGGGTCAAGAAGCAATGGGCACTTTTTTAAAAGCCCGTTTTTTGCCCGCAGAAGAAGCTAAGTTGGGCTTGGTTGTTTCACGCCGTTTTGGTCATGCGGTTTATCGCAATCGCTTTAAACGTTTGGTTAGAGAATCTTACCGTTTATCTGTAGGGAACTGGCCACATTGTCATCTAGTGGTTTTCCCTCGTTCTACTGCTCTTCAAGCAACATTCGATGAAATTAAAACGGAACTGAATCAACTTGTTCTACAAGTGCTTCAAGTTCCGGCTTCTTAGTTCTGAGCGATGTGGGCTGATTGATCCTGCAAATAATGCAACATTCTATTGAGATCCTCTCTTTTTTCCTCTGGTGCATGCTCATAGGCAACTTGGGCATGTTTTAAAGCACAGTCCCAGCAGTCTTTGTCCAGATAAAATTGTGCAATCATCATCTCAATACGCCAACTATGCTCAGGATCATGGCTGCCAAACTGTTCTAAATAATCACACAAAGGACGAATGACGCACTCTGGAGAATTAGCAGGAGAGGCACTAGCCAAAGCTTGAAAATCCATAAGAGCAAGATGGTATAAATGCCCTTGTTGGTTGTTAGGATCTAAATGGAAAAGGCGGTGCTTGATCTCAGCACATGCTGCACTAGGATAACCTTTTTCCATGACAAATTGTCGATATTGCTCGACTAAAAAAAAGTTTGGCTGTTCACTTTGAGCACCTACTGCCAAGATTTTTCTCATAGCCTCTTGCTGCTGCAGCTGCTGAGCCGCATCATATGCTAACCATAGTTCATCTATAGATAAAGTCTCTAACCGAGCCAAATCTTCTGATAATTTTTTGTCTAAAGCACATAAACGTACCAAATCTGATGCAAAAGCAGCACCACTTTCAGGATAGTAACCTAACTTGACCATGACACGTTCTTGGTTACTGACCAGCAAAAGTGACGGAAACTGATCTATTCCAAATTTTTCCTGCACTCTTTGATTTTTCTCACTTTGTTCTATTGTTAAAGAACAATGTTGAGGAAAATCAACTTCAACACAGATAAAGGAGCTTCCAATCCCCTGTTCAAATTCAGGCGTTTGCAAAATTTCTTTTTTCATTTTCATGCTCAGACCAGACCAATCAGAGCCATTAAAAAATAAAAGTAGGGGGACCTGCTGCAGGCGTGCTTGTTGCACGGCTTGATCATAATCCTGGTGAAAGAGTGTTGCTCCCAGATAAACTGGGAGCAAGAGAAAGCCAAAAAACCATGTACGCACGCCAAACCTCTATGATTGTGATGAGCCCATCAATTGCTCAATGTAAGATGCATAGGAACGCGCTCCACCAGAGCGATACCCTGTTTCTGCTATAAAGTTACCTTTAGCATCTAAAAGTACAACTGTTGGGAAACCTGTGACACCATACTGCTGTTTCAATTGGGTATTTTGCTGCACTTGAGCATCTGACCCACTGCGATTCATAGGAAAATCTAATTTAACAAACACAAATTTATCCCCCACAGATTTGGCAAAATCTGGTTGAGAAAAAACTTCTTGATCTAGCTTTTTACACCAGCCACACCAATCAGACCCTGTAAAATATAGAAAGATTGGTTTATGATTTTGCTGAGCTTGTTGTAAACCAGCTCGATAATCTGTAATCCAAGTAATAGCTTGAGTTGAACTCGTGGCAGAGGCAGCAGGTGCAGATGTCGCAGAAGGAGCAGGAGCACTATTTGCGCTAGACGTTCCATTAGAACCTGGACTCGATGTTGTTCCGGTGCTTTGATCTGACATCACAGATCCTTGGCTTGGGGCAGCATCTGCCATGAGCATAGCCGGGGTAAGGATAATCGTTGTTGCACACAATAGCGTTCTTAACTTCATAAGGGCCTCCTAATTTTTTCTATTTCAATGGATAGCTATGGTAAACTTTTTTTGCTAGGTTTTTTTTATGGTAGACCTCATCATTCGGCATCGAAAAGAAAATAAAAAAAATGCAGCTTGCGATCTCTGGAACAAGATCCACGCGTGCAATTTCTTTCTTATCCCTTTATTCGTCAAACTCCTCACCTTGAAAACTATTTACTTCTTGCTGTAGATGGACCGGAACTTCAGCCTCAAGATGCTTCTTACCCTTTACTCCTTATCGATAGTACATGGAACTATGCTCAACGCATAAGAAATGTTTTACCTCCTGTCGCCTGCGTAAGAAGTTTACCTCGAGCTTGGCAAACGGCATACCCTCGACGTCAAGACGTTGAGCAAGGGTTAGCATCTCTAGAAGCGTTATTTATTGCATGGACAATTCTTGGGCGTTCCACAAAAGGTCTTTTAGATAACTATTTCTGGGCTGGAGCATTCTTGGAAAAAAATCAACATCTCATGTTACACTTGCCCTGTGTACAAAAACCCAACTTGCTATAGTCACGGTTTGTTGCTTCAATTTATGCTAAGCCAGGCTTTATATTTGTATCAGGCCAGTATGCATAATTCCCCTATGTGCACGGACTCATTTTCTGTACCAGAAAGAGCAATCTCATGTGCTAACTGGCAAAGCATGTCCTGTTTAATCAGTTACAGCCACAAGTTACATTTTTACTATGAACAACTTTTAACCTATAACGCAACATGCCCTCTGTGTCTTGCGGTAGGCCATTCTTTGCATCAATTACAACAAACATTGCTGGGGTTTTCTTCCACTACATGTGCAGAAGCTATACCCTTACACCAAGCTTTAATTCATTTAACAGCTACTCTTTTAGCTTGTTGTGATCGCTGTGATGATGATGTGGCTCTCTTATTTTTTCTCTGCTGTAAACATATGCAAATAGATGCAGTCCTAGGAAAGGGTAAAGTCGCTCATTTTTTAA
Source organism: Verrucomicrobiota bacterium (assembly GCA_018239815.1). Taxonomy (GTDB): domain Bacteria; phylum Chlamydiota; class Chlamydiia; order Chlamydiales; family JAAKFR01; genus SZAS-3. The sequence goes on from JAFEGP010000019.1 coordinate 24,588, forward strand.
TTGAATACTTTTCTTTACCTAATTGTAAACAAACACTTTGCAACTATTTTCCTGAAGAAAACTGGGAAGATAAGCAACCTGCCTTACACCGAGCTCAACACTACCTCCTCTCAAGCTATTCAAAAAAAGGATATCCTCACCTTTTACCTCTTATCAAAGAGAATTTTCTTGCATTGCAAAATTGGAATTCTTAGAGATAGTATAAGACATGTCAGAAGCCCTACAAGAGTTACTCAAATTAACACAAGATGTTCGCAGTTGGACACAGCAAGAATTTGCTCTTGCAACAAGTGTTATCTCTACTCCTGTCTCAGTGCCTCCACCCTCTGCCGCTACTAAAGTGATAGCTCCTATTCAACCCGCTGTAGAAGTTCCTATTGTTTTAAAACAAGAAGAACTCCCCTCTGTAACTGAAGAGGTTCTGAGTTTTCCTCTACTTAGAGACTGGGCAAAAGGGCTTTTTACACTTTGTGAACCTATCACCCCTGTGATTTGTTTAGGCCACCATCCCTTACTAGTAAAACTATCATCCGCTATTACAGAAAAGTTTTTGCCATCCACATGTGAAGCTCATTTACCGCCTTTAAATCACCCTCTACTAAAACTTGTTTTAATCCCTTTACCCTTACTCCACCAATTACCCGAGTTAAAGCATCTTAGCCACCTTAAACCCCATGATATAGCCACTCCTGTCCTTGTCCTTCATCCGCTAGATGTCTATTTGCACCACCCTCACGAAAAGCGCTTACTATGGAATCTTATCCAAAAATTGCCTCTGTTTTGCTAGATCTTGGGATCGATTATCCTTTGGATTACGGCGTCTTAGAATCTCAGCTTGATCAAGCCTATCCAGGCATGCGCGTACATGTACCTGTAAGAGGACATTTACGTTCAGGTATGATTTTAGATGTGAAAGAACGTCCTTCTACGCCTCACATCTTACCTATTGCAGAACTACTTCCTGAGAGTTCATTACCTGCAGATTTATTTGAACTAGCCCTATGGATGGAAAAATACTACCTTACTCCAGCTCGTAAGATTTTAAAAACATTTCTTCCCACTCAAGTGCGCGTCAACAATTACAATCCCCAAACTCAAGCTTTTGTCACACGCGCTGTGTCTCAAGATCAATTGCGTTTAGCTTGTCAAGAACTAAGACATTCTTCTGCCATACAGGCCAAGGTTTTAGATTGTCTGTTGCTAAATGACAAAGGATTGTTCCTAGCAGATTTATTAGAACTTACAGGCGTCTCACGCAGCCCTGTTCAGACTCTAGCCGAAAAAAAACTCCTACATATCCAAAATGTTTGCATTGATCGCTCCCCTTTAATTGGAGAAGAATACTTTAAGACCAAACCCAAATCATTAAATGAAGAGCAACTTCAAGCAGTCAATGCCTTTTGTGCTTCTCTTTCTCAACAAGAATTTGCAACGTATTTATTACATGGGGTCACAGGCAGCGGTAAAACAGAAGTTTATTTACAAACTATCGAGCGTGCACTGAGTCTTGGACGCTCTACAATCATGTTAGTTCCTGAGATTTCTTTAACGGAACAAACGATCCAACGTTTCAGAGGTAGGTTTGAGAATCATATTGCAATCCTACATCACCGCCTTAGCCAAGGAGAGCGACATGATCAATGGCATCGCATACGACGAGGAGAGGCCAAAATTGTCATTGGTGCTCGTTCTGCCCTTTTCAGCCCTGTTCAAAATCTGGGTCTTATTATTGTAGATGAAGAACACGATGCAGCTTATAAACAATCTGAAGAACGTCCTACCTATCATGCACGAGATATGGCTGTTGTGAGAGGTAAACTTACACAGTCTGTTGTGATTCTAGGAAGCGCAACACCCAGTATTGAAAGTTATCATAATGCTCAACGGGGTAAATATCGCCTATTTACCTTAACATCACGTGCCACAACCTCTCAACTTCCTGCTGTGACCATTGTGGATATGAGAAAAGAATATGAACGCAATCACGGGTATACCTCATTTTCTCAATTGCTTATTGATAAAATGAAACAAAGACTAGCGCAAGGTGAACAAACTATTATCTTTCTTAACCGTCGTGGTTATCACACAAGTATGCAGTGTCTAGGATGTGGTTATATCTTTAAATGTCCTCACTGCGACTTAGCCATGACATTTCACTTAGGCCAGCAAAAGTTATGCTGCCACCTCTGCGGTCATATGCTTTGTCCTCCTCCTAAGCTCTGTCCTAGCTGCAAAGTATCCGAGGACTTAAAATTCAGAGGAGTAGGAACGGAACAAATTCAAAAGGCCTTGCATGCTCTTTTACCTGATGTGCGTACTCTGCGTATTGATGGGGACACCACTCGCCATAAAGGTAGTCATGATAAACTCCTAAGAGAATTTCGTACGGGGAAAGCGGATATTCTGATTGGCACACAAATGATTGCAAAAGGATTGCATTTTCCTTCTGTGACCCTTGTGGCTGTTTTGAATGCAGATAGCTCTTTGAATATCCCTGATTTTCGAGCGTCTGAGCAAACCTTCCAGCTTATTACTCAAGTGGCTGGAAGGGCAGGACGTGGTGAATTAGCGGGAGAAGTCATTCTCCAAACACAATTGCCTGACAATGCCATTATTCAAGTAGCAGCAGAACAAGACTATCTAAAATTTTATTCTCAAGAACTTGAAACTCGTCGTCTTTTTAACTTCCCACCCTTTATTCATCTGGCTAAATGTACCTTTAGCGGTCTTGATGCCGTGCTCACGGAACAGGTCTGCTTGGAATTTAGAAAAAAATTAATCACCAAACTTTCTCGCTCAGCTCATGTGCATCCTGTGGGACCTTCTGGATATGCGAGAGTGAAAGATCTTTATCGTTTTCAATTCCTGATCCGCGCGCCTTCTATGCGAGAAGTCGGAGCTGCAATTAGTCAACTTTCTGTTCCTAAGCAAGTTAAATTACATGTTGATTTAGATGCTCTTTCTACCTTCTTCTAAGTTTTTGCCTTTACAAAAACCTGCTTAAACATGTCTCTGGGATCCTCTAAATCAATTAGAAAAAATTTTATTAAACACATGGCGTTTTTTTGCAATTTTACAGCGAAAATGTAAAAATGAGACTCAAAATCACAATTGATTTGTAAAAATGCAGCATATAAAGCGCCTGTTACAAGCCTCTCCCCTACCTCCCAAAACAGACAACATGACATCCCATACAAAAACATTAATAAAATTTGTCGCGCGTGAAGGTAAGCCGCATAAGACTAAATTAGCAGTAGAGTGGAATGTATAATTTTTGTTAAACTCAGTTGTCATATGAAACCACATTATTTTGAATCAGAAGAGTACAAAAATCGCCTTCAAAAACTCGAAGAGATTTCTTCTTTAGGTATTGAGCCATATCCTCATTGTTTTAAACCTACTCATTCAGCTGAACAGATTGCTCACACCTACCAAGATCAAACTATTGGTGATAGTGAAGCTGCTTTAAACGGGACAACTCCCCATGTGAAATTAGCAGGCCGCCTTGTCTTATTCCGAGCAATGGGCACAAACGCTTTTGCTCACCTTCGAGATGGTCATTCCAAAATCCAGATCATGTTTAATAAAGAACATACTCATGTCACAGACTTAAAAGACGACGGCGACATTAAACCGATCAAATTTATCGAAAAAAAGATCGACCTTGGAGACATGGTAGGAGTAGAAGGACATTTATTTCGTACCCATAAGGGAGAAATTACGCTTTTTGTCAAACAAGTTACTCTGCTTTGCAAGAGTTTACTCCCCCTGCCAGAAAAACACAGTGGTTTAACCGACAAGCAAGTGCGCTATCGCAAGCGTTGGTTAGATTTGATTTCTCATGACGATGTTTATGAAACGTTTGTAATGCGTAGTAAGATGATGTATGTCCTACGTCAGTTCATGGCAGAACATCGTTTCATGGAAGTAGAAACTCCGATTCTTCAACATATTTACGGTGGAGCGGAAGCACGTCCTTTTACAAGTCATATCAATGCCATCTCTCAGGATGTTTTCCTGCGGATTTCCCTTGAAATCCCTTTGAAAAAGCTTTTAGTGGGCGGCATGGAGCGCGTCTTTGAAATCGGCAAAGTCTTCCGCAATGAAGGTATCGATCGCACACATAATCCTGAATTCACCATGATTGAAGCTTATGCAGCTTATTGGGACTACAATGACATGATGGTTTTTGTAGAAAAGCTCATCGAAAAAATTGCTCTTGCTCTTTATGGAACCACCAAAATCACCTATGTACACGGTGAAAATGGGGAAGAACTTTCTTTGAATTTCGCTTCGCCTTGGAAACGTATGACGATGATCGAGAGCATCGCTGAATATGCTGGGTATGATGTCAATGCACTCTTGGATCAAGATATACGACGTATTTTACAAGATCAAACTGAGGTAGATCCTGCATTTTTGGCAAAAAGCACACGTGGCGGATTAATTGCTCTACTTTTTGATGAGTTTGTTTCAAATAAACTTATTCATCCTCACCACATCACAGATCATCCTATTGAAACAACGCCTCTTTGCAAACCTCACCGGGATCCTGTGTGGCGCAAGCAAGGTTTTGTAGAACGATTTGAGAGTTTCTTCTTAGGGCGTGAGCTTTGCAATTCTTACACAGAACTCAATGACCCCATCATCCAACGTTCCTTATTGGAAGAACAAGCCAACAAGTTAGAGGGTGGTGACGAAGAAGCTCATCCTATGGATGAGGAGTTTTTAGAAGCGATCTGTCAAGGGATGCCTCCTGCCGCAGGGATCGGAATAGGATTAGATCGTCTAGCTATGCTTTTTACAAAAGCATCTTCTATTCGCGATGTCATTTATTTCCCGATTATGCGTCCGACCGAGTAGGTGGGTGGACTATTTTTATTTTGTAAAATCTTGCTTCAGAGACCTGAAATCGAAGAAGGTTTTGCTTGAAATTTTCAAATAAGACATGAGCATGGTTACATCCATTTAAATCTCGTGCACCGTAATTTGGATCATAAAAAATATTTAGGTGTTTGTAATGAATATACAGAAGAGAATGCCCATATTTCTCTAGCTTGCGGCCTTTAGATGGCCTTAAGATCCTTATCAAAAAAATCCCTGAGGATAGCAGGCTCAATGCATGCTTCAAAGCTCCAAAAGAAAAAGGACAGGTCATATCGATAGCATGAGAAGCATAACCCACAGATAAACCATAGTAACTTACAAGAGCCTCTATCTTCCATTTTGAATAATCAACGGGCCCTGTCAACCCCAAAACTTCTATTGTATTAAACGCTGCTTGTAATGTTCTTGCATTCTCAAAATCTTTGCTTAAGAAATTGCCTAATTGAGAAAGCCTTTCACAAAGGACTGGTAGCTTCTTTTCACTTAACAATAACTCATCCCTGAACTGCACAAATTTTCTGATAAAATCTAGCACCAAGACACTACACACACCTCCTTTGAGATAAGGTTTAATAGTCAGACAATTAAAAACTACGTAGGATACACGAAGTGATTTCAAACACTGTCTTAATTCCTCGACTTTTCGAACACTAACATATCCTTCATGACCGACCTGAGAACTCTTAAAAAACCATTTTCCTACTAAGGTCGTATAGTCATCTTGCACGACAAGGGATCTTGGAACAGGCGGCGTCATAAGGCTAAAAGCGAAAGGAATACCTTCTTCCTGTGCACTGATTGTTTTAGACATAAAACTGAGACCACATAAAAAATTTTAGCAATTATCAAAAACTTATATTAAAAATTCAACTCTTAGCTTATTGCTAACCACGGGATACTTCTTTATCAACATTTAGCTTCTAGACATTAAGAATGATAACACTCTTAAATCAAGCACTTTTTCTGATTTTTTAAGAAAATGTTAAAGACGCTATTGATAAAAAATCTAAATTTTTGGATACTGCTTCCTATTATTTATGGCTGCATCTGCTTCAAGCGTTCTTCCACTTTCTTCGAGTATTCCGAATCTATCAACTTCAATCGCTGTTGCAGCACTTCTTAGGACATATCAGGACACATTTCAAGAAAATTTAATGCATCTCAGAACAATAGATGAGACAATTAAACAACAACTAGCCTCTCTGTCTCAATCTTCTACTAATGTAGCCCTAAAGGTACCTAAAGAACGCCGTCGCGGCTTTGACTTAACTCCAGGATCTCCTATCAAACAGGTGATGTTAAGATTAAGGGAAGCAGAACAACAATCACGCTGCGAGAGCCAGCGCATCTCTCAAATGGTAGTACTTATCGACTGCTGCCATGCCACTGCTGAAAACGCAGAGCCCGATACTGTAGAACACTCAGATGGATTGGAAGATTTAATGGAAGATCTAGAAGAGGGAGTAAGCTTGCAGCCTACAGAGACAGTATCCGTTGTTGACTCTCTTTGTCAAATCCTGACAAGCGCTCTTGGGCAATCTTACGAAGAACCAAGTCATCCAACAACTCAAGATGCTCCAGATCTCACGCCATCTGTAGACAGCCAACATCACTTACCTCTACTTTTAGAGCGCTATTGCCAGCAACTTACACAACGCAAAACGTCATTGAAAAGTTCTGTTGATTCTTATATTCAAACAGCTGCAACCATTCTTGCTTCTGCACACGAACTTATTGCGAATCAAGCGTTCCCCTCTGCCACAACAGTTTCCATGCAATCTCTTGATCGTGAAAATCCCAATACATCGCCAGCTTCTTCCACTTCACACTTACGTCTAAAAAACTTAAAAAGACTGTGAGTTTTTGCTCGTAACCTATCCTCAATATATTTAGCATGGGTAATGGTCAAAACCACTATTCTAATGTTTACAATGAAATGCCAAACATACGAATTTCTGCGGCTAAATATACATCCTGGATTTAATGAAACTTGCAATCAGTTAATACTGCATGAAAGACGAGCTTAATGTAAAAGGCTTTGGAGAAGAAGGTTCTAAATGCTTATGTCGTCGCAATAACCCTTGACCATCAGCTGGAGACTCATTGATTTTACGCTTAGCACGCAAACTCTTTTTTTTATCTCCACTTTCTTCTTGAACATCCACATAAGATGATTCTTTTTTATCATAGATGACCTCTGCTTCACCCATCTCTGACATAATGAATTCTAAATCTTCCTCTGCATTCTCATCGTCAGTATTAACTAGCATAGAATCTGAAGCAATGTCTCCCCCACTATGTTCTTGATGGTCTAGCTGTAGAACAGGATTAGAAGTTGCTCTAGGCCTTTCTTCTGTTAAACAGGTCATGTCAAGAGGCCTAAAGTCTCTTTCTTGTACATCAAGACGATTACGCTGATGGATGACCCTCTCAGATAACAAAGCCGCTACGTAATAGGGAGGTGGCTCTGTTTGTTTAAAGGAAGGAATAACATGCGAAGCAGCAAGACTCACACGCAAAGGCACACCAGCACCATATCCGTGAGAAGCAGGCATCTGATGAAAGGCGTAAGCAGGCGTTGCAGAAATATCCATGCGCAAGAAGGATAAAGCCCGCTCTATTTTTTAGCAACTAAGTTACTTATGTCTTTTTCTTAAGTCTAACACCATGAGCAGTATCTTCTATTACGTATCCTCCTAACTGGATTTCATGACGTAATTGATCTGCTTTAGTCCAATTTTTTTCTTTACGAGCTGTCTCTCTTTGCTCCAAAAGTTGTTGAAAATAGACAGGAATACTGTGATGTTGCTCAAAATTTAACACACCTAAAATCTGATTAAAGCGTTGTAGAACTTCTAATACTTCCTGAGCATCTCCAGCCAAAACCTTATGATGATCACACAAAATATTGACTTCTCGCATGAGATCAAATAAAGCTGCCAGAGCTACCGAGATACTCAAGTCATCTACCATGGCTTCTACAAAAGCCTTGACTGTTTTTTTCAATACATCTCTACAACTTCCGGAAGCCCCCTGTTGTTCTTGAGAAGATTCCTGCATACGTAGGACAAATGCATTCAAACGCTCTAATGTGTGACGCGAGGCTTCCATCCCCTCAAAGGTAAAATTCAATTGCGTGCGATAATGCGTTTGTAAAAGCATATAACGCACTTCTGGGCCTTGATAACCCTTTGCTAAAAGATCCCTTAAAGTGTAAAAATTGCCCATGCTCTTTGACATTTTCTTTCCACCTACAATCAGGTGTTCTGAATGCAGCCAATAGCGCACGAATTTCTTACCAGAGCAACATTCAGATTGAGCAATTTCATTCTCATGATGAGGGAAAATGTTATCAACCGCTCCAACGTGCACATCCAAACTTTCTCCTAACAAGTGCATCGCCATTGTGGAACATTCTAAATGCCAACCGGGTCTTCCTGGACCAAAAGGACTGTCCCAATAAATATTACCATCACGTGTAGGATCGTAGGCCTTCCATAACACAAAATCACCCACATACTCTTTTTCATATTCATCTTGCGTTGTTCCACCTGCCCCAGATTTTAATTCTGTTAACTCAAGATGAGATAACCTTCCATAGGAAGGACACTGGCTGATTGAAAAATAAATACTTTTATCATGGCTTGAATAAGCAATTTTTTTATCCAAAAGCTTCTGGATAAAATCTATCATTTGAGGGATGTAATGAGTAGCACAAGGATAATGCTCCACAGGTTCAATACAAAGCGTTTGCAAATCAGCAAAAAATGCTTCCTTATAAGGCTCGACATATTCCAATAATGAAGTTTTAGCCTCAATGGCACCACGAATTGTCTTATCATCCACATCCGTGATGTTCATGACTTGCGTGACCTGATAGCCCAAAAACTTCAAAGTACGTCGAAGGATATCCTCAAAAACATACGTGCGAAAATTCCCAATATGCGCAAAGTTATAAACAGTAGGACCGCAAGTATAAAGAGAGACCTTCCCCTTTTTGTGAGGTTTGAAGTCTTCTTTGCATCTTGTTTCTGTGTTAAATAAACGTAATTTAACCTGTGTCAGATCTGGAAATTCTATGGTATGTGTAAGCATGAACCTAGAATACTAAATCCTAAGAAATTTCACCAAGGTTCTTGACTAGGGATTGATAATCAATTTTACCCGTTCCAAGCAAAGGGATAAGCGGTACTTGATGTACACCTGTTACACGAATAAGATTACTCATTCCATGTTCTTTAAGGATGTCATTGATGTACTGCTTTTTAAAATCTAGAGTTGTGAAAACATGAAGTTGAGATTTGGCTTGAGGGTCTTCAATCGCACAGACAGCTAAAATAGGCTTATCAAATTCATGGCCATTTTTAGCAAAATGTTCAATAAGACTATGTTCAATAGCTCCTAAGCTCACCATTTCACCGCCGATTTTCACAAAACGTTTAAGACGGCCTGCTAAGGTAAGATAGCCATGATGATCTAAAAATCCTAGATCACCTGTTGTATACCACTTTTTACCTTCTAACATGACAAAAGGAGAAACGATTGTTTCTGTTAAATAACCTTCAAAGACATTGGGACCCGCTGCTAAAATGAGACCTGGCTCACCAATTTTTAAAGGAACAAGAGTTTCAGGATGCACAATTTTTAATGAAATACCGGGAAGTGGACGCCCTACACCTTTATGTTCCCCTCCAGGAGGATTCAGTGTTAAAATGGGGGCACACTCCGTGATGCCATAGCCCTCTAAAATTTGTGCTTGGGGAATTTTTTCTTTTAATGTGGCAATTAATTCAGCAGAGCAACTTTCCGCACCTGTCACAACCAGTCTAACCGTTCTAAGAGATTCCGCATCTCCTGCCCTTAGCAAGGTACGCAAAAATGTAGGAGCTGAACATAAAGCTGTTAATTTCCAACGCTGAATGGCTGCTGCTAACTTCCGGCCTTGTGTTGGATTAGGCATATAAGC
>JAFEGP010000019.1:34463-101349 GCA_018239815.1 Verrucomicrobiota bacterium
AAAGGAGGCAAGAAACTCAATAAAGCATCATTAGGATGCACAGCAATCATAGAAAATGCCGTTCTTTGATTTTCAATCAAATTACCATGAGTCAGCGGCACTCCCTTAGGACGACTTTCTGTTCCGCTTGTAAAAAGTATAACAGCTCGGCTATGAGCATTGAGATTTTGCTGTCCAAAAGCTTTTAATAACTCTTTAGGTTTTTTGCGACTTAACGCATAAGCCTGAATCTTCTGCCCCAGAGAAATCTGTCGTTTTAATTCTTCAACTGTAACAATTTGCTCATTAAGACCATTGAGATCAACGTTCTCTAGCTGATCTAAAAATTTCCATGAACTGATAGTCGTTTTTAAATTAATTTGTTCTAAAATGGAGTGTAAGTTGCGCTTGCCTAATGTCCAGTTAATCATGACAGGCACCTTACCTGCTAACTGAGTGGCCAAAATCATGATATTTGCTGCAATAGACGCCGGAAATAAAATACCAATCTTATCTCCTTCACAACGCTTAATCAGCTTGGCAAAAAGAATCACAGCCAGTTTTAAGCGTTTATAATTCACTTCTCCTAAATTGGGATCTACAGCAGCTACCCAATCATTCATACGATCACAGGTATGCAAAAACCCTTCCAAGAGAGTAGGAGCATGAGGATATTCAATGATAGGACGCCCAGAAATATCTTCCCAATCAGGCGTTTTAAATTCTATTTCCTCGACATCTTGAGAAGTAATGACAATTTGCTTTGCAGCAATGCCCATCACATCCCCAACTGTTGTTAGATTGACGCCTGTCACACCTGTAATGCCAAAGCTTTCTTTTAAGAATAAAACGAGCTGTGCACGATCCAAAGAATCTAAACCAAGATCGAATGATAAGTCCTGCTCTAGACGAATCTGTTCAGCAGGCACAGCGGCTAAATTAGCCACTTCCTCTTTAACACGTTGTTGGATAGGTTCTGGAATATCAGCAAGGGTGATTTTTTGAGATTCAGGCTGTTGCTCGATTACAGGTAATACTACTTTCCAACAACTGTAAGAAACTAAGGAAAGCGTTTCGGGTCCATGTTGATTAAACCATTGTTCCAAATAGGAATTGATATCTCGTCGACGCCCATAACGAGGAAAGTCCTCCGTAGCATCCTGAAATTCTAAGACAACTCGCCTTCTTGGCGTAAAAAAGATTCCGTTTTTAAGCAGAATTTTAAATCCTCTCCAAAAAGCGCCTAAAATATCTGGTGTTTTACCTGTTAAAGCTTTTGAAAATAAACTACCCCAAAGCCCTGTGCTCTTGACCAGTAAAAGATTAACATGAGGAACAGATTGCAAAATATGGTGTAAGCCTGAATTGCCTCCAATCAAGTCTAAACCACTTGTTTTCAACCCTCCAGCTGGATAAATAAGAACATTTTCTCCCTGCTTAAGCAGATCAATAATCTGAGCATAAGCTTGATCTATTCTGTAACGCTTATAACTATTGCTACATACATCAAAGCCCGGGACGTAGACAACTCCATAAATAGAAAATGCTTTGCGAATCAGCTTATCCTGCTCTAAAAAATCCCCTCCCACAGCATGAAACTTCATGTGCGGCCATAAATATGCTGTGACAAGACAAGGATCTATCAACGCTGGATGGTTAGCCAGAATCAACGTTCCAGGACGCTTAAGTAATTGAGGCTGTCCAACTAAAGTCACTCGATAGCGCAACTTTAAGACAAGTCGAAGAACAAAAATAAGTATTAAGGCAAGACTACGCTTCACAGAACCTATGCTTAAAATGATAATTAAACTCGCAGCTTAGCAAAAATATTATTAATGATGAAAGACAGGTTCTTGCATTCTCTTGCCTATGCCTGTATCTAAATGGTGCTCAGCAATTTCTTGCGCAACACGATTTGTAGAAATTGCTTTTTTCTCAGCTAAGTCGAAAATTTTAAGAAGAACATCATAGAGTTGAGCAATCAACACACGTGCTGCCCGTGCGTCATAGCCTTCTTTACGAATTTCTTGGCATACATTGATCAATCCACCTGCATTAATGACATAATCAGGGGCATATAAAATTCCTCGAGCTAATAAACGCTCTCCATCTTCTGAAGTTAGAAGTTGGTTATTGGCTAAACCTGCAACTGCACGGCATTTAAGCTTAGCTATTGTGTCTTGATTGAGGATGCCTCCTAAAGCACAGGGAGCAAAAATATCACACTCCACGGAAGCAATTTCTTCTGTAGACACTGCTACAGCACTAAAATCTCTCACGGCAAGTTTAACAAATTCAGGGTTGATATCACTAACAATAAGATTAGCCCCAGCCCAGAAAAGACCTCTGGCCAATTGCATACCCACGGCACCTAAACCTTGAATAGCTATTGTTTTTCCTTCAACAGAATCAGATCCCCAAAGATGCTGACAGACTGCCGCAATCCCACGTAACCCACCAAAAGCTGTAAAAGGAGAAGGATTACCACTTGTTTGAGGAATACCTACAATAAAGCGTGTGTACTGGGCCATGAGAGCTAAATCTTGCTGTGTAACACCGTAATCTTCGGCACAAATGTACTGTCCTCCCAAAGAATTGACAGCTTCAGCAAAAGAACGTAAGAGTTCTGGGGTTTTAATTTGTCCTGGCTTAAGGATGATCACAGCTTTTCCGCCACCTGTGCCAACTTGGGCCACAGCAGCTTTATGACTCATCCCCTGAGAAAGACGCAATACGTCTGTGAGGGCGTGCTCAAAAGAAGCGTAAGGATAGGCACGAATACCTCCCAAAGCAGGTCCAAGTCGCGTATCGTGAATAGCAATAATTGCATGCAGGCCAACAGAAGAGTCTATACACTCGATTACACGCTCGTGTGTTCCAATATCCAGATCACGAAATTGTAAATTTGTTTTAGCCATACATGTCTCCTTTTTTACGAATGGGGTTTATTATGACATAAAATTGTCTTAAAGTCAAAAGTAGCCTTTATACCGAGAGAAAGATAAAAATAATTTTTAATCTGTTTAACTTGACGCTCGTTTCTTAACTTGTTATTGTTAAAAGAATATGAAACATCAGCCTATTTGGAACCTCATGAATCTGTTTTGCCGCGCTCATCCCTGGCATGGGGTTGAAATCGGAGAAAAAGCGCCGGAAGAGATTCTGTGTTATATTGAAATTGTACCTACAGACACGGTCAAGTTTGAATTAGATAAAGCAACAGGACTGCTTAAAGTAGACCGTCCACAAAAATACTCCAATTTTTGCCCAAGCTTGTACGGTTTAATTCCACAAACTTACGCCGGAAAAAGAGTCGGGGAATATTGCAGTCAGAAATCTGGTCGAGCTAATATTAATGGCGACGCTGACCCCTTGGACATTTGTATTTTGACAGAAAAACCTATCCAACGTGGTGATATCCTTGTCACTGCTATTCCTATCGGCGGTATTCGTGCGATTGATGGACAGGAAGCAGATGATAAAATCATTGCTGTACTCAAAGATGATCTAGTTTACAACCAAATTCGCGATCTTCAAGATTGTCCAAGCAATCTTATTGATCGTCTTTGCCATTATTTCTTGACGTATAAAGAGTCTCCTGAAGATTTAGTAAAAGAAACGCCCCGTCGTTTGGAAATCATACAGCTTTATGATCGCAAGGAAGCACATGAGGTCATTGCTTTGGCTCAGGAAGATTACGAAGAACAGTTTAATGGGATCCGCGAGCTTTTGCACCAAGCTTTTCGCTTACCGTAGCGCTAAGCTCTTTTAGAAGATGCTGAGTAGCCGGAAATGTAGCATGAGCAAATGCTTCTGACAAAGGCACCCACTTTACAGCGGCGATTTCTTCATGCTGTAAGGCAACATCTCCTTCCACCAGTGCTGCGTAGTAGATGACTTGTTTAGGCTCGTGTTTAACATGATAGTGTTCCTCAAATTCTGGAAAATCTAAAAATTCCGTTACAGACATACCTGTTTCTTCCATGAATTCACGCACAGCCGTTTGTCGAGGGATTTCACCTTGCATAGCATGGCCTTTTGGCAAAGCCCAGTGATTACCATTTTGGTGTAAAACTAGCAAAACAAACCACTTTGTGTGTTCGTAGCGCAAGGGAATAATGCCATAACATCTGATCATCATGCTTAGCTATAGCAAAGTCAGGATTCTTGTTAAACATCTTCTTGCTCAAGATTTTATTTATCAAATAAAATCAATATGATAGAATAGTTCTAAAAAAAACAACTAAGAGAAAAAATGTCTATTACATCTTCATTAGGTGCTAATTTTGGTTTTTACACTCAATCTTCCTATAATGGACCTAACCTCGCCCCCTCCCTGACTAAACAGATATATTCTGTGAGAGAAAATATGTTCAGTGATGATAACGGCGTATTCAATAATATTGAATTCAACATATTTCAAATACTGGGTTATATCCCTGTTTTAAGCTCTGGGACAGCAGTTGCTCGCATTATGTGTGTGTCAGATAATCCTGTTGTCTCTGCAGAGAATCTTACTATTGTTAAAGTCATCGCATATATCCGAGCTTTTTTTGAGATTCTTGGCCTTGGCGTTATATTTCTTCCCGTTGATCTTTTAGTCACGCTTGTGCGTTTTACATGCTGTCAAGAGAAACAACTCTCTTATGCTCCAGAACCAACTTAAAATTTGCTGTGCGGACTAACTGAAAACATCGTGTATCTTGTCAAATTAAGGAAACATTACTTCCTAGCTTAAAACTATTTTATTTCCAACAAAACAAAATTAATATATAATTAGTGATACTAATAATTTTACGGATAGAAATTATGTCTTTTGCATCTCAAATCAGTGCAAATTTTGGTTATCATAATTACACTTCTTATTCATACAGCGTCTCCATGAAAATTTATGATGATAAAGACAACGATCCTGCTACTTTTAATGGCCTGAACATATTAGGATATCTTCCTATCATAAGTGTTTTTATAGCCTTAGCACGCATAGTTGCAGTCCAAGAAAGTACGACTATAACCAATTATACAATAACTAAAATAATGACATACGTCCGGGCGTTTTTCGAATTTTTTTGTGCGGGAATTATTTTTCTTCCCTTTGACATTTTGACTACTGTAGGACGCTTTACATGCCAACAAAACACAAATTATCAACAACTTGAATCTGATTAAAAAAATTATGTCTATAGCTTCTCAAATCACGTCCGTTTTAGGCTTCCATTCTCCCTTATCTTACCAAGATTCTACCTCTGCATTGGTCCATGATCAAAAAGGCAATAGCGATGCAGAGATTGCAGAAGCTCAAGCCGCCCTGCATTTTAATAGCATTCACATAGCAGGCTATATTCCAATTCTGGGGATGGCTTCTGCTATTATCCGGATTGGCAAAGTTTGCGATCTATCGGATTCAAAAAATAATTTGATTTTCGCTAAAATTGCACTTGTCATCAGAGCTATTTTTGAATTTTTTGGGGGAGGACTCGTGCTGCTTATTCCAGACCTTCTGGTCAGCTGCTATCGCTTAAACTGGTTACAATCCCTTTCTTGCTCTTGCCCAATAACTCGATCAACCTAAATATTAAAAAAACAAATAAATTATTTTAATTTCTATAATATTATTATTTTGTTAAAATACTGATAAGATAATGAAAAGAGAGGTGAAAGATGTCAACAGGAATTACTAGTTCTTTGGGTTATTATTCAAATGATACTCACTACGATACCGTGGCTTATTGGTATCTCAATACGAATGCGGCAACAAGTGCAGATGTTGATGGGTCTACAACCATGAATGCCCTAAATTTCTTGGGTTATATACCTGTTGTGGGAGCTGGGGTAGCTATTGCTCGCGCCTATGTTATGTCTCATGGGAATTCTCAATCCCCTTCTGATAAGGTAGAAACCCCCCAGGGCAAACAAGAATTTACCGCCTTTGTGATTTCTCAAATTGTGCGCGCCTTTTTTGAGTTCGTAGGTGCAGGTTTTCTCTTTATAATCCCAGATCTTATTGTTACGCATATGCGCGATTCTCAACAAGAGAACGAGGATCAGATTACTTCTATCAGCGCCTACGCTTAGCAATCTAAGCAGAAGTCATAACGCTGTTTAGCATAGAAGTTCACCAAGCTAAAAAGCCATCGGGACGCTTTGCATCCAGATGGCTTTTTGATTAGTAGCTTATCGTAAAGCACCAACCAGAACAGACCAACTTAAGCGTGTGCTGCGCATGGGGTTGGTATACGCGTTCCAAGATTCGGGCGTCGAAGGCATAATACCCTCATGAAAAGCGTCTGAACACCTTGGCGTTAACTCAATAAGTACAGACTTAAACTACGCCCTGTGAAACGGTCTTTAGGAACATGGCCCTAAACAACAACCTCCATGCGTGAGCTTCTTCCTATTAGGCCAGATGTGCTTATCTATGGTGTTGGTATAAAAAGTGGACAGATCCACCTTGGAGAAACAACGCCTCCTCCAAACACCCCTCTTAGGTACGGATGCTTTTTGGCCCTAAGAACGCGGGACACGCTACTCCGCGAACTACCTATTAGACGCTATAAACAGAAAAAATGTTCATTTTTTCTAATATAAAATTCTAATAAACAGTTAGTTACTACTCTGTAAAGGGAGCAAACACCAAAGTAGAATTGTGTCCCCCAAAGCCAAAAGAATTAGACAAGGCAACCTTAACATCTAATTTTTTAGCAACATTAGGAACAAGATCGACCCCCTCTAGCTCTGGCTCAGGATCCTTAAGGTTAATCGTTGGGTGCAACATGCCTGTATTAATAGCTTTAACAGTAGCTATCGCTTCCACTCCACCCGCTGCACCTAGGCAGTGACCGGTCATAGATTTGGTCGCATTCATTTTGATATGGCGCATGTGGTCACCAAAGACTTTAAACAACGCCATAGGCTCTGATAGGTCACCTAAAGGCGTAGAAGTGGCATGTGCGTTGACGTAGTTTACATCTTCTTTTCTAACCCCAGCATCCGCCAAAGCAAGCTCGATACACTGAGAAATACCAAGACCATCCTCACGAGGTGCTGTCATATGATAAGCATCACAGTTTACAGCTCCACCTAATAATTCGGCAAAAATAGGAGCTCCTCGTTTTTGGGCATGCTCTAAGCTCTCTATCACAAGAACGCCTGCCCCTTCACCCATAACAAATCCATCCCTAGAACGATCCCAAGGACGGCTAGCACCCTGAGGGTCTTCATTACGAGTCGACAATGCCTTATTAGCAATAAAACCTGCTAAACCTATGGGAGAAACTGCTGCCTCCGACCCTCCGCAAATCATGAGATCTGCCTGCCCCATACGAATATGATTCAGAGCTGATAAGATACTGTAATTTGCAGTCGCGCAGGCCGTAGAAATAGAATAGTTGGGCCCCATAAAACCAAGGTCAATAGCAAGAACACCCCCTGCCATGTTGGTAATAATAAAAGGAATAAAAAAAGGAGAAAGACGGCGATACCCTTTTGTAATTAAAATCTCTGACCCCTCAAAAAAGGTCGTAAAGCCCCCCATCCCGGAGCCAATTAAAATACCGCAACGCGCCTTATCAAGAGTGTCCAGTTTAGACATAGGTAGGCCAGCTTGTTCTAAGGCCTTTTTAGCAGCTACGGAAGCAAACCGTACAAAAGGGTCCGCTCGGCGCGCTAATTTTTTATCCATGTAATCTTCTAAATCAAATTCAGGAACAGGAGCACCGATACGCGTTGGATAATCTGCAATAGAAAGTTGTGTTAACTCTCTTACACCACTTTTACCAGCAAGTAGAGAATCATAGAATGAGTCCACGTCATTACCAAAACATGACACCACACCCATCCCTGTGATCACAATTCTTTTTTTCTTCTCCATCTTGCTCCTCAATTTGCTATTGTAATCTCAAGATCTACTACTTTCCCAACCCGCCATAGCTCTTCCAAAGCATATTTTTCACGTAGGCCGGGTTTGAAAATATGTACGACCACCTCATCATAATCCAAAACTACCCAATCTCCAATTTGTAACCCTTCCGCATGCACAGGACGCAATTGCTCTTGCTTAGTTTTTTCTATAATAGCTTGAGCAAGAGCGATGACATGCTGCTCCACATTGCCCTCAGCAATAAGAAAATAACGGGCCAAACTGGACACCTCATGGATATCAAGAGCCAAGATATTAAACCCCTTTTTATCAAAAAGGGTCTGAGCCATGAGATTTAGAACATGCAAAGATGTATTTTGCATCATTTACGAGACAAAATATAAATGATTTTCTGATATGTAGTCTAGGACTTTTGAGGGAACAAGGTGACCACAATATAATCCTTTTTCTAATCTCTTGCGTATCTGTGTAGAACTAATTTGCATAATAGGACAACTATCTCGTTGTTTTTCACGTGCTCCCACAAGGATTCTTACTCTTTTTTTGAGTTCCTCTGCTTCTTTCCAGCTGTCTAAATACTCTAAAACATCTTCCGAGCAAAGTAATGCAAATTTTTTATTTGGATACATGCTTTGAAGTTGTCGGATCGTATCAATAGTATAAGAAGGAGGGGGGCGGCATACTTCAAGATCCAACACTTTAAAATCTTCCAGACCTTCAAGAGCAAGCTCCACCATCTTAAAGCGATGCTGAGGTGAAACCATAGGTTCATGAAGACGAAAAGGAGAGGCATGAGCAGGAATCCACCAAACCTCGGAAAGCTGATAAGTTTCTTTTAAATAAATTGCTAAATTAAGATGCCCAAAATGAACAGGATTAAAACTTCCACCGAAAAGACCTATTAAAGAATCTTCCAACCACGTCTCCTAGCTAACTTACGTAACCGACGTTCTGGGTTCACAACAATAGGAAGTTTAACAAACTCTAACAAAGGTAAATCTAAGATATGGTCAGAATAAGCAATGCTTTGCACTGCCTTACTACGACTTGCTTCTGCTTTTAAAAAATCAGCTTTCCACTGCCCGTCTAGCAAACGTTTAAGCCCAACCAGACATCCTTGACCATCAACATTATATTCACTGCCGTGGGCTTCGCGTAACCCTAAGGCTCGAGCAATAGGCTTCACAAGAAAATCTGGTGAGCCTGACAGCAGTACAAGTCTTGCTCCCTTTTGCTTCCATTTCTGTAACTCTAAAAGCGCAGGAGTGTACAACATCTTGCTAAGCCGCATACTAATAAAATCTGCAACATGACTTGCAAATTGCTCTAATGGCTTACCATGAAATAGACGCTCAAAAACACGGCTATGTAAATCATTTAAAGGGCGATGACGGATCAAACAATAAAGATATGTGCGCACGCAAAAGAAAAGGTCCGATAAGGAAAGGACTCCCCTTTTGTATAAAAAACGGGACATCGCAAAGCTGCTATTTCCACGCAGTAATGTCCCGTCTAAATCAAATGCAACAACAGTTTCAGCTTCGATGTTTTAAATCTTGGATTTTCTTTTCAATTTCTACAATAGAGGCATCACATTTTTCAAGAGCTTCTTTCTCTTGGTCCACAAGCTCCTGAGTCAACATCACCTTCTCAAGATCTAAAGAAGAGCCTGCTAACATTTTTCTGTAATCATCTAATTGTAACTTAATTTCACGACGTCTGTCCTTTCTAACCTGAAGAATTTGGTTCAATTCTTCCAAGAGTTGACGACTTTCATCAGGTAAATTGAGGACAGCTGCTTCTTGCTTTTCCATCAGCGCGTCTTTAATTTGCTTAAATAAAGCGTCTAACACATGACGTTCTGATTTTTGACACACCAACCCATTTAATCGTTGGCGTAAAGCAGTATATTGCTCTTGTAACGCACCTAAATCTTGAGTACTGATACTCTGTAAGAAAGACTGTATTTCTTGTTGATAATCCTGAACCTTTTGCTTTCTTTCTAACTCAACAGCTTCTTCTTGTTGACGGCGTTGTTGCTGTCGCAGTTGTTTTTGCTGATGCATAGGCTGACTCACTTGAGCCATGAGATCTTTTAGAGTAATAACATCCTGCTTAACAAGGGAAACCTGACGCATAGCATGCTGAATAGAATTCAATTCAACTAATCCTTCATCACTGGTCATACGTTCTTCTGTAAAGCGAGTGCCCACATCCAAAATCTGCTTAGAAAACTCAGCTGCATGCAAGGCTGACTGATGCTTGTGCTCAGCAAACTCTTTATTTAATTCTTTTTCCATCCCCTTAAGCTTATCCCAACACTGACTAAGCAAATTACGTGTGTGCATAAAAGCTTGGTTGTCCAAAGTTAATAATTTAGCAAGGGATTGAAAAAGTTTAATCTCATCTCGGTAAAAGAAAACTTGACGACGGACACGATCTGGACAAAAGTTTTTCTCAGAAAAATGTTCTTCTGCAAACCCTTCCACATCTTGTGAAAATAGTTCACTCACTTCTTTCATAAGCTCTTTGCGATGAGGAAAAACAATGTCCCCTAATGCAGAAAGTCGAGAAAACAAGTTGTTTTTTTGCTTCATCCGCATTTGAGTTTTAATTAATTCCTTGCGCAGGCCATGAATACGTGTTGCAATCACATTTAATGTTGTCAGCATCTGCTGTTTATGCACGTACATAGAACCAGAGCTTTTTAAAGCTTGTGGTAGCTTTGGAGCTTCTAAATTTTTATTAACAACACTGTCTTCATTGGAAAGAGATTCAACTTGTTGTTCTAAGTCTTGCAAAGCAAGACCGATTTGCTCCGCAGCGAATGAAGACTCCGCTTCCATTAAATTTTTTAAACGACGCCCTTCTCGAGTCAAATTGGTATAGAGCTCCCATAACTGGGCACGAGAATGATGAGAAAAAGTTTCTTTAAACAAAGGAAAACAAAACTGCCGAACCTGCCAGAACCCTTTAAAATCAGGAGCACCTTCCTGAGATAATGTTTTCTGCATAAACACTAAACACATGCGAAGTCTTTCTTCTAAACTTTCTTGACTTTCCTGACATGTTTGCAGAAACGTTGTGACGTAATCGGACTCTTGGGGGGGGGACTGTGTATTTTCTTTCATCTCATTAACGGTTGGATCTCCTTAGCTATAAAGCTTAGAGGGGACAAACCGCTCCTACTGTTTTTGAATGCTGCAAGTGTAGCTATCTGTTCTTTTATCTAAAACAAAAATGCCTATCTGTCTCGATCTTTGTTTCTTTTAGGCATTCCTAATAGAAACTATCACCTCGACACTCCCATCTATGCTCATGTCAGCATAGATGTCAAAGACTTCCTTTACTCCCTTGTCTTGAAGCGGGTCGTCAACTTTATACTTGACTCTGCAAGCCTTGAACCCTAAACAGGAGAATCGGTGACGAATGCATTGACAGAAAATTGTTTCAGAACCCATGTTAAGGCCTTTTCATACTTTTAGTCAATCATAGAGGGAGAATATGCAGGAAAGACTGAGCTTTGCAGAAGGGATCGAACTACTTACCCACGCTCCCCTCGAAGAATTACAACTTCGTGCGCAATTGATACGCAATCAAAAAAACCCTCCTAATCGTGTTACATTCGTACTAGACTCCAATCCTAACTACACAAATGTCTGCAATGTTGATTGCAGTTTTTGTGCCTTTTACCGTCACCCAGGAGCTAAAGACTCTTACACAAAATCCGTTGAAGAGGTTATGGAACACTTTGAACGTGCTCATCAGGCTGGACTGACAACTGTTTTACTGCAAGGGGGCGTTAATCCTCTTCTTAAATTGGATTACTATGTTGAATTAGTAAAAACAGCTCGAGAGCGCTATCCTCACATTCACCCTCATTTTTTTAGTGCTGTAGAATTGTGGCAATGTGCACGCTCTTCTCATATTACAGTTGATGAAGTTTTAAAGGCTCTTTGGGAAGCTGGCTTAAGATCACTACCCGGGGGAGGCGCAGAAATTCTCTCCGAACGCATACGTCTTGCTATCTCACCTAAAAAAATGGAACCGGGCTCATGGATTGACATTCATCAACGCGCACATGCTTTAGGGTATCGCTCCACAGCTACTATGATGTATGGCCATCTTGAAGAACCTCATGACATTGTCACACATTTAGAAACTTTACGCGTAGCACAGGACAAGTGCCCTGGTTTTACTTGTTTTGTTCCTTGGAGCTATAAGCCAGAACGCACCGCTTTAAGAAGGAAAGTGCGTCATTGGGCTGGCAAAGACGCTTACTTTAGGATCTTGTCTTTTGCACGCATCTATTTGGACAACTTTGACCATATTGGAGCTTCATGGTTTGGCGAAGGTAAAGACATTGGGATGCAATCCTTACATTATGGGGCTGATGATTTTGGAGGCACTTTGCTTGAAGAAAACGTGCACCGTGCAACTAATTGGATCAACAAAACAGATCATAATCAAATGCTAGAAATGATCCGCAAAGCAGGTTTTGAACCTGCACAACGTGATACATTTTATAATATTATCCGTCTTTATACACCCGACGAACATGTCCACGTCCCTCACGCTGGTCAAGTCTCTGAGCCGGATTGTTTACCTTCTTATCTTCAATCGACAACATGTTGTCCGACTCAGTGTGCTCAAACACACTAGTCGTGCAAGGGAATCTGGATTGACAAGAAAAAATTAAGATTGTATCTGTATTAACTTCTCAACGAGGAAACAAGCATGACGCCTGCTGCTACCCATCAAGCCGAACAAGCTTATAATGCGTATCGCTTCTATAAGAGAGCCTTTTTAGTCGGGATTGTTTTTACTGAAGCTGTCAATATGTGTGGTTGTTTTGCTCATTCTGCACTTAATCACTGTGATAGTTTCCCTTCTGAAACTGAGTGCTTCTCGCATTTCTCAAAAATTTATACTCTCTTAGCTGTGATTACGTATTCCGTTGGATTATCTATACTTCGAATGCATCTACTTAACAACCGGGCTGCGTAATTTCTGATCCATGAAAAGATCATAAATC
Source organism: Verrucomicrobiota bacterium (assembly GCA_018239815.1). Taxonomy (GTDB): domain Bacteria; phylum Chlamydiota; class Chlamydiia; order Chlamydiales; family JAAKFR01; genus SZAS-3. The sequence goes on from JAFEGP010000019.1 coordinate 47,357, forward strand.
CCTAAAAACAAAACTCTAACATTGACAATAAGCTCGATACCGCCTTATCTTCCTGGGGTTTTAATGATCTGGAGCTAAAAAATGACTGGTGCTTCGTTAACTATTCGAACAAATCAAGGTTGGACAACACGAACATTCGATGAAGTTCGTTTTCATGGTGTAGCTATTTTAACAAGCTATCTTGCTCTTAAAACTGTTCAGTTATGCGGCCACTGCATATGCCAGACTTTAGACAAACCTTCCCAGACCTGTCTTGATTGGGAATGTGCTGTTGTGACAATAGGAACTCCTATTTGTTTGAGCATAACAGCTTATGTTCGAACATGGCTATGCGGCTCTTCTTAAGGTCAAACAACCTTTAATTTTTTTCAAAAAAAATGGAATTGGATTGAAAAAAAATTCTGTATCCTTTTTTCTTTAAGAAAAAATCAAGAATGTCCGTAAATCTTCCATATTTTCCATTCACTGCTGTTTCTTTGTCCAATGAGAGAACAAACAAAAAGAGCCTTGCTTTATCTCATTCTATAGGACCTGGAGATCCTTTTCTATCCCGACAACGTCAAATAGCTATTCACGAATGGATACAAGCTTTTATGCCTCGCGTTGACAGAATTTTAGACAGAATCCACTTGATTTTTGATGCACATTTTGATGCTTTACGCTTACTTAGTTTGACCCATGTTGCGCGTCTAACTCATCACCTTGTCTCGACTCTACGCGACAGGCATATTGTTACTCTTTGCTTTGCCAATCGATCTAAACTTCATATTCCTCTTCATCCTCAGCACAAATGGGAATTAGCCGTTGCTTTACTGTTAAATCAAAGCACCATCTTGCCAGTTGGACATTCAGACAATCCTTATCCCTATATGATCTTAAGACTAACCAAGTTTGTGTGTGTTTGTGATCAGCATCCTTATGATAGTTTTAAGCCTGTACGTGTAGCATGGGCCATGCAAAATGGTTTTTTTACCGAAGAGTTATACAAAGAATTTCAAAAAATTTGCCTGCTTTTCGCTTAAGCTTTAAGTAGCATAATACTCTTGCATGATCATATCTGCAGCGATCTCCAAATCATGCACATCCACATTTAACCACCGAAAAAGAGATTCTTTACGAAACCATGTAAATTGTCGCTTAGCATATTGTCGAGAAGCTGCCTTAAACTGCTGAACAAGCCGTTGATAAGCTTGAATATCTTGTTTGCCATCTAAAAACTCTAGGCACTGTCGATAGCCAATCGCTTGAGAAGCTGAGGTATTATGACGAAGACCTAATTTTTCAAGTTGTTTGACTTCTTCTATCAATCCCATTTCTAGCATTTGCTCACAGCGATGCTCAATAGCCTGATAAAGAATTTGTCTTGGTCGATAGATAAACCAACAATGATAATCATAATCTGATAAAGACTTATGACACCCCCACTCAATGTCACTTACTTTTTTCCCTGTCAGGGTCATGATTTCTAAAGCTCGAATAACTTTATGTTTATCATTTTGAGTAATGGAAATTGCATAACTAGGATCTAAATCCTGAAGACGGTGATACAGAGCCTCTTTGCCCAAGCAATCCATTTCCTGCTCTAAATGCTGCCGTATCTCCGGAACAGATGGGGGTCCCCCAGGCGGTCCATAGACAAATGCCCGAAAATAAAATCCTGTCCCTCCAACTAAAATCGGAACACGATCCCGAGCTAAAATCGACTCACAACATTGTTTTGCTTCGTAATAAAAATCTACAACATTAAAATTTTCATGAATGTGGCGAATGTCAATCAGATGATGAGGGATTTGTTCCTGAGCTTCTTTACTGACCTTAGCCGTACCGATGTCCATACCCCGGTAGACTTGCATAGAATCTGTAGAAATAATCTCTCCCCCTAACATCTTAGCTAAGATAAGAGAAAGAGCCGTCTTGCCACAGGCTGTCGGCCCAGCAATCAAAATAACTTTTTGAGCTTTGTTTCGAGGAAATTCCTTAAGCTTTTTTTCAAGCGGAAGAAAGGTCCCGACAGGAGAAGTGGTTTGCTTACACTGGGGAGTAATGCTCACACGCTTACAAGATGAGTTAAACTTTCCTCTTCATTAGGATAAAATTCAAGGACTTGATGGAATCCCGCCATTTTGATGACCTCCATGACCTCATCACTCAGGCTGCACGCCACAATTTTACCCTCTAAATTCTTAAGTCTTTTAGATATTGATAACATCAAACGCATGCCGGCACTACTTAGGTATTCCACCCCAATAAGATTTAAAACTATTTTAAAATGCCCTTGCTCAATGATAGCTAAAATTTTTTGCTCTAGCTGTGGAGAAGACGCGGCATCTAAACGCCCATCGACACGCACCACAACTACATCTCCCTTTTGCTCTACTTGCGTCTCCATAGATCCCATCTTACTTAAGAATTGTTAGACTTTCTGTATTATCAGCAGAAACAAAAAAAATACAAGACAAATAGGTAAAGGATTAACGAGGGATTGAGACAAAAAAAAGCCCACCTATAAAAAAACTAGGTGGGCCGAGATTTCTTACAAGAAATGCTAAACCATAGCCTCTTCTTCAGGCTCCATTTCCATTAACTTGGCAGTACGCTCTGGTTGAATAAGTTCAACCTGGACTTTTTGACCAAGACGTGTAGCAACTGTGCGAACAATTGTTCTTAAAGCATTAATGGTATTACCTTTGCGACCAATCATCTTACCCACATCTTCAGAAGCAACGCGAATTTCGATTGTCAACGCCTCCTGCCCTGGCTTAGAAGAGACATTTACCGCCTCAGGCTGGGAAACTAAATTTTTGATAATATATGCAACAAATTCTTCCATGGACCAAAACCTTCAGTTAAATCGAATTTAGAGCGTATCAGGGGAAACCTAATAACACCGTCTCAACTATGACAGAATCGGACGTTTTATACAAAAACTATTGAGTTCATTTTTGCTTCATAGAGCTGAAGACAGGGCAAGACTTGTCAAAAATTTACTAAACGCTCCAAAAAGCGATTAATCACAAACAGTTTCTTGCACCCATTTCAAATATGACGGATTTCCATCTACAATCGGAATTTGCAAAATTTCAGGCACTTCATAGGTAGCTAATGCTAAAATTTTGTCCTTCACTCTATGAAACAAGGAAGCTTTGGTTTTAAAGATCACAGTGATCTCTTGTGCGCTTTGTAATTGATGATCCCAAATAAAAACTGACTCAATCTGAGGCAAAATATGCGCACACGCAACGAGCTTATTAGAAACAAGCTCTTTAGAGACTGCACGAGCCTCTTCTACATTTCCACAGGTCCAATAAATTTGAACAAATTTACTCATATTTTTTATCAAAAGCACGCGGATATACAAAGGCCGCTTGATTAAGTCTTAGATCAATAAATAATGGTTTTTCAAATTGATCCAGAGGTAATGTGCCATAAAATGCCAGTTGTTGAATAGCGTTTTCTGGAAAGCATTTTAAGATATCACCATTTTTTAATCCCATGATGCAAACACGTTGACCTAAAGTTGGAGCACGAATTTCTGATAAATCCAAATGACTAATTTCCGCACGACTGACTAATAAAGCAATGGCTTCCACAAGCGAAGTATCAATGCGACAACCCCAAGGATTTTCAGGACACTGGAGCCCCAGATAAATTTTAGGAAGGACTGTATTCACATACAGAGGAGCTAAGGGGAACAGAACACCTGAACTATCTAATGCTGTGCCAGGGAAATCCGCTATTTCCACAAGAGGAACTCTTGGCACTGCACGCAAATGTAATAAATTAGGCTTACATAAACGCAAAGACACTTTCTCTAAAAGTTGTGTTGCTAATAACCTCTGTTTTGCTATTTCTAAATCAAGTTGACACATTTGCAAAGGCTCATCAGCACAGAGTTCTAACACCTCTGCTATCCAACTGACAGGGATGAAACAAGGCGCTTGAACCACAATACCTTCAATAGCAGCAGTAGGTAGACGCGCATGCCGCGAGCTAAATAAAAACAAAAAAATCAGCAGAATAGGCAGGGTGGAAACCACTACCCGAATGACTGCTTGTCGCACTGAAAAATTTGATTTTACATCAAGCATGCGCGTAAATGACGTTTTTGTCCTCTTGCTTTATCCCAGGCCAAAATCAATAAACGATTCATGAGCTCAGAAGTTGGCATCCCATCTCTTTTCCATATTTTTGGGAAGTTACTCAAAGCAGTCATACCTGGAATAGGATTTAATTCAAAAAACCACCATCTATGTTGTGCATCTAACAAGAAATCAACACGAGACATGCCATTACAACCGATGGCTTTATAGACATTAAAAGCAGCTTTTTTTCCTTCTTCTAACACATCTGAAGGAAAAGAAGTCTCCACAGTCATAGGCACAGATTTACTACTATATTTCATGGCATAATCAACAAATGCACCTTGTGCTAATTTTTCCGCTGGTCGTGGGATATGGATGACAAAACCATTGTGATTGCCCATCACTGCAAATTCTATTTCTCGGGCTGCTACAACTCCCTCTTCTATTAACAACTCTGTATCAAATCGGAAGGCATGATCAATAGCTATCTCAAGTTGCTCAGGTTCTTCAACTCTTGTAATCCCAACACTAGAACCCAGGTGAAGAGGCTTCACAAAAACAGGAAGTTTTAATGTTTTAGCTTGTTCAAGCCACGCCCGCCTCTGCTGCTGCCATTCTCTATGTGTAAAACTAATAGCTTCTGGAGTCAAGACTCCACAAGAACGGGCTAAAAGCTTGCTTTGCATTTTATTCATTGAAATAGCAGCTGAAGTTACATCCGAACCCACATATGGCTTGGATAGCATTTCAAAAAGCCCTTGAATGGTCCCATCTTCACCATAAGGGCCATGTAAAATAGGGAAAAAAATATCACACTCTTTTAAACGTTCTGTAACTTTTGAATCCAACAGATCATACGTGGGTTGTTCTGGCTCACTTCCCCACTTCCCTTCTTTATCAATAAAAAAAGGTTCTACATCATAAATATTTGAATCTAAAGACTCTCTTACAAATTTAGCAGAACGTATGGAGACTTCATGTTCGCAGGATTTACCCCCAAAACACAGTCCGATACGATATTTACGATGTGGATGTAAACATTCATGTACTGTTGTAACATCCCCTGCTCCCAAGCTAATAAACACATCATGAGGTCTTAAAAATTCATTGAGTTGAACCCAATCCTGACGGGATAAATAGCGACAAGGAACTAAGGTTTTTTCTTGGATTGCTGCCACAAGTGTTTGTGAGCTGACCCCATCTATAGGTTCTTCAGAAGCAGCATAAAGATCTGTAATTAACAACTCATCAGCAGCTTCAAAAGAAGTTATAAACTCATTAAAAAGAGTTTGAGTACGCGAGTAACGATGAGGTTGAAAAAGAACAACTAAACGTCGTTCCTGAATCACTTCTTTCAGCCCTTCTAATGTTGTTTTAATCTCTGTAGGATGATGCGCATAGTCATCTAACATCAAAACACTATGCTGTTCCGCTCTTTTATGCATTCTGCGAGCAACACCGGGGAAAGTAGCCATAGCCTCTGCAATCACTGTTTCGGAAATGCCAAGATGCTGAGCTAGGGCAAATACAGCTGCAGCATTGCATGCATTATGCTTACCTATTAGATTCACAGTCCATGTGTGATGTTTCCCATGTAAATCTTTTAAGATAATTTCCTGGGCAAAACCCCGAGTTTCGGCACTTAAAATCCTAATCTGACATGCTGAACTAAATCCATAGCTAATACCTAGCCCATACTGGCTTAAAACAGGATCATCTGCACAATAAAACAACTGTTTGCGCACTTTTTTACAAAACCTATGACAAGCTGATTTTAAATTTTCAAAAGAATGGCTGTAATTTTCTAAGTGTTCAGGTTCTAAATTTGTAACAATAGCATAATCAGGATTGTAAACTTCAAATGTCCCGTCACTTTCATCTGCTTCATAAACAAAATGTTTCCCGTGACCAAAGTGTCCATTTTGACCTTCTAAAAGCCCACCTAAAGCATAACTGGGGTCATAACCAGCATGCCTCAGAACATGTGTGAGTAAAGATGATGTTGTGGTCTTCCCATGAGAGCCTGTAATAGCTAAATTGGTATACCCATCCATTAATGAAGCTAACAGCTCAGATCTATGTAAAATAGGACATTTTAAAGCTACAGCTGCACAGTATTCGGGATGAGTGGGACGTATCGCAGAACTATATACAACGGTATGATCTTCCTCTACATATTGCGCAGCATGTCCTTGATTAATCCGTGCGCCGTTTTTTTGTAGATTTTTCACCTGTGCATTATGTGATAAATCACTACCACTGACTGCAAGCTGTTTTTCTAAGAGCATGTTTGCCAAAGCGCTCATGCCGATGCCACCAATGCCAATAAAATGATACTTTTTCATAGCTGTTTTAAAATAATGTTTTCAAAATTTTCGATCTTTTGCTTTTGACAATAATGTTTTAAATTATTTCGACAATTTTTTAGATCAAGTTCCAACAGTGCCAGAAGCAAGCTTTTGTCATCAAGATCCTGTTGCAAAAGGATTTTGCCCCCTTGCGCTTCTAAAGTAAAATGCTGAGCATTATGTAACTGATGATGATGCGCATAAGGATAAGGAATTAAAATAGCCGGTACATGATAAGAAATCAGCTCACAAACTGTTGAAGCACCTGCTCGACAAATGGCAACATCGGCAATTTGAAGAGCCAAATCCATCCTATGCTCAAACTGTTTAACGCAAGCAGTGATGCCATGTTCTTGGTACACACCCTTTATTTGCTGAGGATTGCCGTGCTTTCCAATAAAGTGTAACACACGATAGTTTTGAAGTTGCTTTGCCACATTGAGAACTGTTTCATTGATAGCTTGAGCACCTTGAGAACCTCCATAAACGAGCAAAACAGGAGCCCCCGGTTGCCAGCCATAGTATGACCATGGATCCTGTTCCACTTGAGAACGACATGGCATATGCACAAGCTGGGAAGCTCCTTTAAACTGCTGAGCAGTGGCTGAAAAAGTTAAAGCTGTAAGTTGTGCATAAGGAGAAAAAAAACGATTTACACGCCCTGGAACAAGATTTTGCTCATGCAACATGAAAGGAAGACGACGAATAAGCGAAGCCATTAAAATAGGGACTGTATGAAAACTACCAAAACCTATAACAAGGTCTGGAGCAAAACGTTTCAGAATACGCAGTGCAGAACAAGTTCCCTGACAAATAGATACTCCCCCTCTGAGCACTTGCCATGGCTGAGATAATGAAAATGTTGCAGTCGCAATTTCTTCATAAGCATAGAGTTGCTTATCAAAAAATTGATTGGTTCCCAAACCACTCGCTACAAACAACACTTCAGCATACGGTTGCAGTGCTTGTGCCAATGCCTGCGCAGGGAACAAATGTCCTCCTGTTCCTCCTGCACTAAGAATGATTCGTTTGCGCATCAGCTTTTCTCCCAACACCCAATAACATTGTCAGAGCCAAAATATTTGTAACAAGAGACGTCCCTCCTTGACTAAAAAAAGGAAGATTCACCCCTTTGCTTGGCAATAATCCTGACACAACACCCAAATTCAGAAAAGCCTGTAATGCAATCAAAAAAGTAATACAAACAGCTAAATAACAACCTTCCGCATTCGAACAACGCAGAGCAATTGCAAATCCTGCATAAGTAAAGGTCATATATAAAATAATAAGAGCTAACATGCCTAAAAACCCAAATTCTTCTGCAAAAATTGCTGCAATATAGTCATTTTGTGCCTCAGGCAGATAAGTTAATTTTTGCAAACTCCCTCCAGGACCTCTCCCTGTTAATCCTCCAGATCCTGCAGCAATCTTAGCCTGATACGCCTGATGCCCTTTCCCTTTAAGATCCGATTCAGGATGCAGATACACATTTAATCGACCTCTTACATAAGGCAATTGATACGCAACTGTACCTGCCACAAGAAGCAACCCAAGTGCTGGGAATGCCCAATAACGTAAAGGGATTTTGGCTATAAAAAATATAGGAAGTAAAGAAGCTCCAATAATTGCAGTAGCACCATTATCCGGCTCTTTCATCACAAGGATAAGAGGTATGGACAAAAAGGCCATCATTTTTACAAAGCGCTTGAATGTCATGGGAGTATCCATCTGTTTTTGACGTAATACCCAATCTATAAACGTCATGGGAACAAGAAACTTAATCAATTCTGAGGGTTGAAATGTAAAATGACCGATGCCTATCCAACGATGTGAACCATTACGAGAAAGCCCTATTTTAGGAACAAAAACGAGCAATAAAAATACAATCCCTACCACAAGAAGATAGGGACTAAATCTTAGCAGATGTTCATAGCCAATACGGGAAAGCAAAAACGCTAAAATAAGGCCTACACAGGCATAGGCACCTTGTCTAATCAGCGCATAGTGTAAGCTACTATTCAAGCAACGATCTAAGATATCCGCTGATGATGTGTTAAAAACCATCAGAAGCCCTAGAGAAAAAATCACCAACACCGTTAGGAACAAGATCAAGCGCACATTTTACCTAATCTTGTCTAACGTATTTTTAAGCGATCACCTGGACGTAAACGTCGTGCCGATTGTTCATCCAATCCATTAATTTTCAAAAGCTCTTCAAGTTTAACATGGTTTTTAGAGGCAATTAACCAAGGATTATCCCCTTCTTTCACAACATAATATTCTGTTGCAGTAGAAGTTTCTGTTTTTACTACTTGAGCAGGATTTGTAACATGAACTGCAGAAGATGATGCAGGAACTCTTAAAACCTGTCCTATTTTTAAATCTGTGGATGTTAATTGATTCTCTCTCATGATGGTTGCAACAGAGGTTTGGTGCGCCCTAGCAATTTTATCTAAAACATCACCCTTTTTTACTGTTACAGAGACATAAGAGGAAGGTGTATTTTGAGCAATCTTTTCACTGACAGAAGGTTTAGCAACTGGAGTAGGTTTCTCTAAAATGACAACAGGGGTTGATTCAGGTAAGACAATCGGTTCTGTGACTGTGACAGCTGTCATAGGCGCCAAAGTAGGAACAGTCGGCTGCTGCACAACCAACTCAGGCAAAGTAGATGGGACAAGTTGCGCAAGAGGTTCAATAACGTTCGACGTATTGGCTCTATTTGTAGATTCAATGGCATTTAAAACGGTCATTTTCTCTTTTTTATGATCTGATCTAAGTGCTGTCGCAAATAGGACCATTAAAAGCCCCGCATTTACAAGCACTGCGATGATAATAGTATCTCGTCGACTCATCACTCCCTCCCTCTTCTTATCGGCTTTTGTAAGCCTCTACTAACTGCTTAAATTTTTCTCCTCGCTGTTCGAAGTTCAGAAACTGGTCATAACTGGAACATCCCGGCGATAAAAGAAGAGTTTCTCCTTTTTGCGCTTCGTTCATAGCTCTTTCCACTGCCTCTTCTAACGTTGCTACACGCACAAGTGAAATGTGTTCCCCCAGTTCTTCCTCCATTCTTCGTGCTGCCTGACCTACTGCATATAACTTTCTAACTTTGCTTTTAAATGTAGCTAGCCAGTCACTATATGCTCCCCCCTTGTCAACTCCTCCAGCAATCAGCAATACGGGAGTTGACATGGTTGCAACTGCCTTTAATGTGGCATCCACACTTGTTGATTTACTGTCATTAATCACGTTCACTCCCTGAATCTGACAGACAAATTCCAAGCGATGAGGCGGCTTTTTAACTTGCACTATCTGCTCGGCAAAACACTTAGGATCGATCGCTAATTTTTGACAAATTGCATATACTGCAGCAAAATTACGACGATCATGAGCATAAAGCCGATGCTTGTCATCTCTATACCGTGCCTGGAAAATCGTTTCAATCTTTTCCTCAAATATAGAATAATCTTTTTCTGTCAAGAACAGTCCGCCAGGTCGGATGCAATCCGCTAACCGCATTTTGGCAGCCTCGTATTTCTCCATGGTTCCATGCACATCTAGATGATTCGGTGTAAGATTAAGAAGGCATCCTACTTCAAACCATGGACCTTGTTGTATTGTCTCTAATTGAAAAGAACTTAATTCAATGACTAAAATAGGCTCCGGCGCATCCAAGACATCAATTAAAGGTACGCCAATGTTTCCTACACATCGCGCCTGTGAACCTAAAACCTGCCCAAGTGCGGTCACAGTTGTTGTTTTGCCATTAGACCCTGTAATACCAATTAAAGTTTTGTGCTTTAAAAAAGGCAAAGCCAAATCTATTTCTGAACAAATAGGGATTTCTTGCCTAAGCGCTTCCAAAATCCAGGGATGATCCATCCTAATTCCAGGCGATTTGATCACAGTGGAAACACCCGCTAGGCAAGGAGTCTGTTGATCGCTTATCACGCCAGGTTCTTGATTAGAACGGTCGACACATTTGTAAGGAAGATGCCGCTGCTGTAAAAAACGACAAGCCGATTTACCGCTTTTACCTAGGCCTAAAATCAAATACATATAACTACTGAAACTTTAACGTAATAAGTCCTAAGGCAGCTAACAAAAGCCCCACAATCCAAAACCTGGCAACAACTTTTGTCTCAGGCCATCCCTTGTATTCAAAATGATGATGCAAAGGAGCACATAAAAACACCCTTTTACGGTTACATAGCTTAAAACATCCCACCTGTATCATGACAGATAAAGCCTCCAAAACAAAGACTCCTCCTATCAAAGCAAGTAAACATTCTCTGCGAAGTAAAACAGCGCTGACACCTAAAATAGCCCCCAATGTTAAGGAACCAGTATCACCCATAAAAACTTGAGCAGGATAACTGTTGTACCATAAAAATCCTAAACAAGCTCCTGCAACAGCCGCAAGATAAATAGCTATTTCCCCGCTCCCTTCTATATATAAAATATTCAAGTAGTTAGCGACATCAAAATTATTGGACACAAAGGCAATCAGGGAAAAGGCGCTGGCTGCAAAAAGCACTGTTCCTGTTGAAAGACCATCTAAACCATCGGTCAAATTTACAGCATTAGAGCACCCCGCAATCACTAACATAGAAAATAAAACACTTAATAAAATGGGCAAATGACAGACAGGCTTTTTGCAAAACGGGATATAAAGGCGCGTGGCATAATCTTTAGTTTTTACAACCTTATCAGCGTGAATTTCTTTAGCCTGAGGAGCAGTGGGCCAGGCTGGTTGATGAAGCGGAGGGACTGCAAGATACAAACCAATACCGGCTGCTAAAAGGCATTGTATGACAAGTTTTTTGCGACCCGCTAACCCCTTAGAATTTTTATACCGTAACTTCAGATAGTCGTCATATGCCCCTACAAACCCTATCACAAGGGTTGTGATAAACATCATGACTGTAAAACTATGAGTAGGATCCATCCACAATAACAAAGAAACAACAAGAGCAAATAAAAGCAGGACACCCCCCATTGTAGGAGTATTGTTTTTATCTCGATGTAATTCACCTAGCAAAGGACAGTCCTCAGCACGAACACGATCGCCCACTTTGAGTTCATAAAGCTTTTTAATAAAAGGCTTGCCACACATAATTGTCACAAGCAAAGCAGTAATAAAAGCTAGAACCATACGTGTGGAATAGTACTCAAAAACACCTAGAAATCCCCAATGGTAAGTATGATTCAGATAGGTTAGAAGTTGCACAAACATTGTGTCGATCCTATTAGCAGCTATTTTCTTTCTAGACTCATCTGCGAGGAAACTAACATAAAACTCGGCTAAACTTCAAGACGACATTTAAATTTTCTTGATATGCTAAAAAACAAAAAGACACCATTAAGAAAAATATCTAATTCCTAACAAATACAAACAGTTATGAGAACAGTTAAACACGAAAAAAACTTTCAGTTTCGTTCAGCCTATACTGTATTTAACTAAGCTTCATCCCAAAGATTTAAAAGTTTGTCTAAAGCAAAAGCCCGTGCGCCTTTTAAAAGAACAACATCACCTTTCTGAACAAACTTGACAAGCTGATCCCCAAGATCTTTAACAGTATCAAAACGTCGACAAAGTTTAGAAGAAGTTTGCCAAATTTCTTCCATCGCTTTGCATCGATTTCCCACACAAAATAATGCATCTGCATGCTCTAATGCACATTGACCAACTTCTTGATGACCCTTCTCAGAGTACTCTCCTAAAGCATCCATTTCTGAAAGCACTGCCACAGTACGTCCTCCTTGAGGATTTGGAAGACTTTGCAAAGCTGCTCGAATGCTCTGAGGAATGGCATTGTAGGCATCGTTAATAAAGGTAATGCCTTGTTTTTCGATTTTCTCAAAACGCATAGGAGGAAGTTTTAAAAAGGCTGTCATTTCTTTTAAAACAGGCCAAGGAATTCCCAACAACCTCGCTAAACTCAAAGCCGCCAAAAAATTATGATCATGAGCCTGGACCGGCAATTGTAGATTAAAAGAATATTGAGTCTTATCTTTCTCCCGAATTGTCACACACGATCCTTCTCTATGCAAAAAAAAGTCAGCAGCAGGATCCGTACAAGAAAAGGTTATTTTTTCACAGGAACCTATCTGAGCATGCGAAGCATAGGGCATGTCATGGTGATACAAACCGATTTTTGTCTTAAGATGTGTGAAGATCGAACTTTTTTCTTGAGCAATCCCAGCCAAGCCGTCTTCAAAACCTAAAGCATGCTGAGAGGCTACCGTTGTAATCAATGCAGTATCTGGTGGCGCAATATTAATAAGCTTAGCCAAATGCCCAGGCGCACTCATCCCCATTTCTAAAATCATGATTTCCTCATCCCCTCTTATCGACAAAATACTCATAGGAACAGTGACTTGAGAATTATAACTCAGGGGGGTAGCAAAAACGCGATACGAAGAACCTATTAATGTTTTTGCAAATTCTTTAGTAGTGGTCTTGCCCAAAGAACCTGTGATAGCGATGACGCGTATCTTCTGTTGTTCCAAGTATTTTTTAGCTAATTGCTGAAGAGTTGCAACCACATCTTCTACTCTGATTAGAACCATACCAAAGTTACTATCTTGGTATGATTGCGATACAACAGCCGCTGAAGCTCCTCTTGCCGCAGCATCTTTAAGGTAATGATGACCATCGTGACGTGCACCTTTCAAAGCAAAAAATAAATCCCCAGGTTTTACTAAACGACTATCGATACAAGCACCGCAAACTGTGGCATCTGAATCTGTAAAAACATCTATCAATCTTAGCAAAATTTTTAGTGAAGTAGGCTGCATAAAATGCGAGTGTAGTCACAAACATGAATTTTTGCTAAAAAGAAAAAACAAGACCTGATAAACTGCGTTGCTTCGGTGGCATAGCCAAGTGGTAAGGCCGTGGCCTGCAAAGCCTCTACCCCCAGTTCGAATCTGGGTGCCACCTTTTTTCCATGCTTTATATCATTGCAACCCCCATTGGGAATCTAGGCGACTTTTCTCCTCGTGCTTGCGCAATTATCGCTTCTTGCGATTACCTTCTGTGCGAAGATACGCGACGTAGTGGAATATTGCTCAACCATTACAGTTTGAAATGTCCCATGAAAAGTTTTCATGCTCACAATGAGAAAAGGATGTCAGAACGTGTCATTCGTGATTTACAACAAGGACTTACAATAGGATTATTGTCAGACGCCGGAACCCCTACTCTGTCTGATCCAGGTGCAACCTTAGTTGCCTTGTGTCATGAACACGAACTCACTGTCTCCCCTATTCCTGGCCCTTGTGCTGCCTTAACAGCACTCTGTGCTTCAGGGCTCAACCCTTCTCGCTTTCAATTCTTAGGATTTTTACCCAGAAGACCAGGAAAAGCAAAAAAACTTTTGAAAGAATCCTTGGATTATCCTGGAACGACAATTATTTATGAATCTCCCCATCGTGTTAAACATACTTTGACATGGCTTGCTGAGCTTGATCCTGAACGCTGTCTTGTCTTAGCTCGAGAACTGACGAAAAAATTTGAAAGTTTTACTCGAGGGTCTGCGCAAGATATGGCCACTCGCTATGAGCAAGATTCGGTCTTAGGAGAATGCGTGATCCTCATTGCTGAAAAGTAAGCTCTGTTGATAGACTCATCTTCTTTCACATTATTTTTTTGTAGGAGTAAAAAAATGTCTGATGGTAAGGAAATTATTTTTGAATCTGAGGCACGGGAAAAACTTGGTAAAGGCATTCGCCAGCTAGCAGATGCAGTACGCGCTACATTAGGCCCTAAAGGAAGAAATGTAGGGTTAGAAAAAAGCTGGGGCGCACCTACTATCACCAATGACGGTTATTCCATTGTTAAAGACATTGAACTTGTTGATCAGTTTGAAAACATGGGCGTTGCCATGGCCAAAGAAGTAGCAGGTAAGCTTAAAGATAAATGCGGAGATGGAACAACTACTGGAACTCTACTATTAGATGCTCTTGTTCAAAATGGCATTAAAGGTATCGCTTCAGGATCTAGTCCTATTGGTATTAAACGCGGCATGGATAAAGCAGTAGAAGCCATTGTTAAAAAATTAGAATCTATGGCTCTAGACGTCAAAAATTTTGAAGAAACAAAAAATATTGCCACAGTTTCCGCTTCTGGAAATGAAGAAATTGGAACTTTTATCGCTCAAGCCATGGAAAAAGTGGGACGTGAGGGAGTGGTTACAATTGAAGAAGCAAAAGGAACAGATACAACTATAGAGCTTGTTGAAGGGATGCAATTTGACCGCGGCTATATCAGCCCTTATTTTGCTACTGATCAAGAAAAAATGAAATCTGAGATGTTGCATCCTTTAATTTTAATTACAGATAAAAAAGTTGCTTCCATTCAAGATTTAATTCCTGTTTTGCAAAATGTCGCTACAACAGGACGCGAATTACTAATCATTGCTGAAGATCTTGAAGCCGATGTTTTAGCAACTCTTGTTGTAAATAAACTCCGTGGCACTTTAAAGACTGTTGTTGTCAAAGCTCCCGGCTTTGGAGATCGTCGTAAAGCCATGTTAGAAGATATTGCTATTTTGACAGGAGCAACTGTGATTTCTGATGAAGTAGGCATTGCATTGAAAGATGCAACAATGTCTATGCTGGGAACCTGTGATCGTGCTGTTGTATCAAAAGAAGACACTACACTAGTAGGTGGGACAGAACACCAAGACAAGATTGCAGCTCGTATCAAGCAACTAGAAACCGAACACGAACAAGCTACAAGCTCTTATGATAAAGAAAAACTGCTCGAGCGCAAAGCAAAGCTTAAAGGTGGAGTCGCCGTTATTCGTGTTGGAGCTGCTACAGAACCTGAACTTAAACAACGTAAGCAAGCTTTTGAAGATAGCTTAAATGCAACAAAAGCCGCTTTAGAAGAAGGTATTGTCGCAGGAGGAGGAGTTGCTCTTTTAAAAGCAAGCGAAGTCGTAACCTCCTTAAAGCTCTTGGGCGATGAACGTTATGGAGCAGATATTGTTATTAAAGCTGCTGAAACGCCTGTGCGTCAAATCATTGAAAATACAGGTCTTGAAAGCGCTGTCATGATCATGCAAATGAAAGAGTCTTCTACTCCTTCTTTGGGTTTTAATGCATGCAGCGAAAAAGTGGAAGATCTCTTACATGCCGGTGTGATAGACCCAGTGAAGGTTGTTAAAAACAGCCTAATCCATGCAGCTTCTGTTGCTGGCATTGTCTTGATTTCGGAAGCTTTAATTGGTGACGTGCAGGAAGAGGAGCAGGACTAATTGCGCATAGCGGTTATTGCTGCACGTGGGTTAGGAGATGGATTGATTTCCATGGTCCTAACCCATAATCTTTGTCGTGCAGGGCATAGTGTAACATGTTTTAGCTCGGTTCTCTGCCATCTGCGACAATGGTTCCCGGACAAAACAATACAGCCCTTTCCATCAAGCACAGATTTCTACTCTACATTTTCTCAATTTGACCGTTTGATTGTAGCAGATCATGCTTGTGTCAATGAACACCATCACTTTGGTAATGAATGCATTATTTTAAAAGAAAAGGAATTCAACCGTAAGCTTACGATGGTTGAGAATCTTAAGATTGTCTGTTCTCAACGTTTAGGCTTAAAAGATGTGACAAGCGACAATGGTATCCAAGCTCCTCCCTCTTTAATCCATGGTCGTTTTCCTCAGCGTATTATTCTCCATCCTATGAGTACCTGTCCTAAAAAAAATTGGCCAGCCGAACGCTACCTAGATCTCTATAAGAAATTGCAAGATGTTTCTTATGAGCCCGTTCTTTGTGTAAGCCCTGAAGAACGTCTGGATTGGAAAAATATAATAAAAACAGACTTGTATCTTCTACCTGTATTCCCCTCTCTGCATGATTTGGCCTGCTATATCTATGAATCCAAAGCCATGATTGGAAATGACTCCGGAGTAGGACATTTAGCATCATGTCTAAAAATTCCAACGCTTTCTCTTTTTGCACGTAGAAGCCATGCTGCTTTATGGAGACCTGGTTGGGGATATGGACAGATTTTAACAGCACCGGCCTTCTTAATTGGTGCTCCTCTTCAGCAAAAACTATGGAAAACAACGCTTTCCTCTCGATCTGTGACAAATACATTCCTAAAAATGATGCAAGAGATTAAGCATCATAAGATCTCTTCTTGATTTGCGTGGTTTTTTCATCACACACCAAAAAATGCTAATTTGATTGGATGAAATAAAATTTGAGATTTGGCTATATTTTTAATTAACTAACAAGCTGACGACACACGTGCGTATTTTACATTTTTCAGATCCTCACTTTTCTTATATTACATTTGATCCCAAACAATTTTTATCCAAACAATGGCTGGGAAATTTTAACTTAGCTTTATTCCGCAGAAATCGTTATCAAACTCACCATTTAGATAAAATCCCTCAATTGGCCTCGCAATTACAGGTAGATGTCGTACTCCTCACTGGAGATATGACCTCAACATCTCAAATCATTGAGTTTGAAATGGCCAGGGATTTTGTTCAGTTATTTGAGCAACCTATTTATGTCCTTCCAGGCAATCACGACATGTACACAAAGCATGCTGAAAAGCATAAAGTTTTTTATTCTTTTTTCCCTTCTGATCTCATGCAAGCGACATGGATAGAAAAACACCGTTTAACAGAAGGATGGTGGTGGGTAGGTTTAGACTGCGCACGGGCTAATAACCTTTTAAAATCTAACGGTGTTTTCCGAGCAAAAATGGATCAGCACCTAGAAGGAGTCTTAAATAGTATCCCTGAGAAAGACTCTATTATCATAGGCAATCATTTTCCTCTCTATACCCGCTCTCGACCTGCCCATGACACCGAACGAGCCTCCGTCCTACAAGACATTTTACGTCGTCATCCAAATGTTAAGCTTTATTTACATGGTCACGACCACAAAGCTTACATCCATGACAGGCAACACGAAGGATATCCTCTTGTCTTAAATGCCGGCAGTTGTGCTTATTTACCTGGAGGAACTTTCTATTTGCTTGATCTTGATACACAAAAATGTGAACTAACGCGTTATCAACGCACCAAAGATTACGAATGGGAACCTTCTGCCCCACAAACATTTAAATGGAAGAACTGAGCATAGCCTCTGCAATTTTGGCAGGGTCAGGATTAACAGAAGAGGGAGTGCGCGTCACGTCAGGCATGTTTTTTAACATCTCTACCCAACCTTCAATCTTATAAGCCTCAGCAGAAATCTGACAATCCACTCGCGGTTGCCGTTGTGTAGCAGCAACACGTCTCAATGATTGTAGCTCTGTAATGTTTGTAATTTCCATCATCCCCCTCATAACATCTTCGCTCTTTTTTTCAAAATAGAGTCAAGATCCAATGCTGTTGGATGAGGAAAAATCATATCGTAACCGCTTAAAGAATCTGTCGGATAAGTCGTTGCTAAGGCTACAACAAAACAACCAGCTGCTTTTCCTGCTTCAATCCCAACTTGGGCATCTTCAAAAACAACACAATATTTTGGCGGAATTTCTATTTTTTGCGCTGCAGCCAAAAAAATGTCAGGGGCTGGCTTCCCATGCTCAACCTGTTCTGCTGAAACAAAATCAGTAAAGTAAAGACCTACATCTGTTTTTTGCAAAAACATTTCTAAATTGGCTACAGGCGTAGAAGAAGCGATAATATGCGGGATACCAGCTTGCATAACTTGTGTCAAAAACTGCGCCATCCCAGGCAACAGACCAAGTTGATTTTCTGCCAATTGACGAAATAATTCTTCTTTTCGATAAGCCCATTTTTTGTGCTGAGCCTGAGACTGAACAGGAGCTAATTCTTTAAGAATTAATTCATTTCGCTTGCCAAAACCTGAAAAAAACTGGTCCTGTGTCATGCAAAAAGAAGGATCTTCCTTTTGCAAAAGTTGCCAAGATGCCCAATGCAAATCATGGCTATCAGCCAACACTCCATCAAAATCAAATAAGAAGCCTATATTATTCTTTCCAGACAAAAGGAATTACCTCTCTAATATGTTGTGCCTGATGTCGCAGCATCATCAACCGATCAAAACCTACAGCAACCCCGCAACAATCCGGTATTTGCGCAGCAAGAAAATGTTCATCCAAAAGATAAGGGTCTTTATTCAATTCTCTTCTTATCTGTTGATTGCTAACCAGACGACGGCGTAACTCTTTTAGATCACCTAGTTCATGGTAACCATTGGCAAGTTCAATACCTTTATAAAATAGCTCAAACCTTTGTGCTAAAACCCCATCCTCTGTTGTTGCAGTCTTAGCTAACATAGCTTGCTGAGGAGGGTAATCACGAATCACTGTAAGAACTTCAAGTTTAGGTTCTATATGAAGAGCAAAGCAACGATCTCTTTCATCTATTGTTGAAGGAAACTCTCCTAATATTTTCCAAAAGATCTCTTCATATCTATAGACTTCAACAGGCTGCTCTCCAACAAACAAGGTCACATACTCTAAAGTTTCATCTATAAGAGCTTCAAAATCTGTCCCCAGATGATACCACTCCGCCATGGTAAATTCTGGATTATGCTTTTCTCCTAACTCTTGATCACGAAAAACATGGCCTAGCTGATAACAATCTTTTATACCTAAAGCCAATAAACGCTTCATCCCATATTCAGGGGATGAATGAAGATAGGCTTTCTGTCCCATACATGTAGCTGTTACAAGATCAATAAAAGGGTCAATAGGAGCTGTGGCTGTTAAAATAGGAGTATCGACTTCCAGAAGACCACGTGCCTGAAAAAAGGCACGTGATTCAGCTAGCATTTTAGAACGATCGAGGAGTATTTCAAGTTTATTTGTTAACACGGCTGACGTATTCGCCTGTTCGTGTGTCAACTTTAATGACTTCGTCTTGTTCAATAAAAATAGGGACTTGGACTTGTGCACCAGTGCTTAATGTAGCAGGCTTCATCACACGACCTGAAGCTGTATCACCCCGCACACCAGGAGCAGTCTCTGTAATTTTCATTTCCATAAAAGTAGGAGGTTCAACCGTAACAGGCTCTCCTTTATAGAAAATAATACTATACACAACATCATCCACAAACCAGTTTTTTACATCCTCAACCTTAGACAGAGGAATAGTAATTTGCTCAAATGTCTCATCATGCATAAGTGTAGCACCCTCATGATCTACATAAAGCAAACGCATCTTAGCTTCTTGAACATCCGCTTCTTCAAGAGAATCACCTGATTTAAAGGTTTTTTCTACAACACGTCCTGTCATAAGATGTTTTAGACGTACTCTGTTAAAGGCCTGACCTTTACCAGGTTTTACAAACTGGTTAGAAACAATTGTATAGGGTTGTCCATCGACTTCGACTTTGATTCCTGCTCGAAAGTCATTTGTAGAAATTTGCGCCATAATTTTCCTTGATTCACCAATCAAAATGGCGATAGACTAACACAAAAAGTAGATGCGATGCAATCTTTTAACCATTGTGTCTTATTCTAAATGTTATTGAAGGAGAAAAATTGGAAAATTTTCGTGAAACAGATCCCCATGAAGCTCAAATTGCAGCCGATACATTAGAACGTTACTCAGGTTCCCTAGTGGGAGATTTTAGATCTTTTTTACTTCTGACAAATTTCCATCGCTATATACGTCACTTTGCAGAAACACATCAAGTCCCTATTATGGAAGGCTCTATGTTCTCTTGTGCTCATGCTCCAGATTTAGATGTGAGTATTATTGATTTTAAATTAGGTTCTGCAGCCGCGGCCCTGATTGTAGATCTCTGCTCTTTTTTACCTAATGTTAAAGCAGCTGTCATGTTGGGTATGTGCGGTGGACTACGTAGCCATTATGCTGTAGGAGATTATTTTATTCCTCTAGCAGGAATTCGAGCCGAAGGAGCTTCCGATTTCTATTTACCCTCTGCCGTTCCTGCCATGGCCAACTTTTTAGTACAAAAAGCTGCCTCAACAGTTTTAGAAGAGAATAAAACCCCTTATCATATTGGCATTACCTACACAGCCAATATCCGATTCTGGGAATTCAACGAAGCTTTCAAAGAAAAACTTCAAGACACAAAAGCTCAAGCCTATGAAATGGAATGCGCTACGTTATTTGCTGCCAGTTACCGACGCAACCTTCCCTTAGGTGCTTTATTGCTTATTTCTGATTTGCCACTAAGTCGTCATGGTATTAAGACTAAAGAAAGTTCAAAAAAAGTTTTTGATACTTACACAGATGATCACATTCAGAAAGGAATTCTTACTGTACAACTCGTTGATCAGATGTTGAAACAAAAAATGAAAGGGGCTTACCGTGCTAAAAACTAGCTTGATCGTGTTATTACTGACCTGTTCTCTTTATGCTCTTCCTGTTGGGAACCCCGCTGAGCCTGTACTGCTAGGTAATGAAAAGCCTGCTAGTATGCGTTTAGGTTATTATAATGACAGTGTTGGCTCCACTCCTTTAGTTGCTGGCAATTGGACTCAACAAGCACGTTGGATGACAAATTCCGGACAAGTGATTGTGAATGTCTTGGGCAGAATGGATTTTTTTGCAGGAGCTGGGATTTCCACGTTTCGTACTTCTCCTCATGAATTAAGCGCAACCTTACCTCAAGATGGCAATGCTAATGCTTGCCTTTCTGTACGCGCTCTGCCTAGTTTTTCTTACAGTTTAGGGATGAGAGGTACGCTTCTGCGCCTATTAGGATTCTCTTTAGGTGCTGAAGCAGAAGTGTTGCGTTCTCATCCTCGTCCTTTTTTTACCACTACACGAGGTTTAGACAACAAAAAACCTCTTGAAACAACCATGACTCTTTCGCAACGCCAAATAGGCATTGCTGCTAGTTATACCCTTCCTACTCCTATTTTGATGATTCCTTATGCTGGGATGCGCTGGAGGCAAGTTAATTTTAATTTCGATCAACTTGTTGCCCCAGCTTCACTGGGAACGGGAGCTCAGTTAAGAGATTTACAACAACTCACTCCTTGGGGATCTGTTCTAGGACTTTCTTTGGTAGCTGAACATCGATGGACAGTGTCTTTAGAAGGAGATATCTGGCAACAGCCGTCTGGAAGCTTAATTGCCCAGTTGCGTTATTAATTTGTAAGGTTTGTGTAACCGCTGTTGAGCATGTAGGCAAAGATCAATTCTAAACGATGTCTGACATTTACATCGAAATACTCCAGGGTTCCATCAGCAGTTTTGCGCGCAATGACTACCTGCTCCGCGTAAAATGAATCCAAATCTTCTTTGGGTATGCCTGTGAGTTGCCAACCACACAATTCTCCTTGGCCTGTTTCAAGGGTGTTCCAGGCTAAAATACGAAACGAATGAGGGGTTAAATCCTTACACTGATCCTCTACATTTGGCACCAAATCTTGCCGAAACACAAAACAATGGTGGTAATCTGCAAGCCAGTTTTCCTTCTGATGCCAAGGATCCATATCCATAGAATCAGAACGAGGTTGATCATGATGATGAAAATGTCCAGCTATTTGATGTAACAATGATGCAGCCGCATCCAAAGGGTGCCTAGCTACTTCTAAATAATGAGCTAATTTCCCTCCTTTAGCGGGATGAGATAGTTCACTAGAAGAACCTTCTTCTTCTTCATCATCAGAGTATTCCCAGACGAGTTGTGTTGATACCCCTTCTGGCAATCGACAATGTTGTAAAGCTAATGCTCTTTGGTATAAAGATGCTTCTACACCCATCGGACTTTGCACATTGTCTTCTATCACAAATTCAGCCATTCTCATTGCATCCTCAGCCGAAGAAGGAGTTCTAGATAATAGAGTAGCCGAATTCAAAAACTCTGTTTCATGGTGAGAAGGAGGTAAATCTGCATCCCCTTTCTGAATTTCTTGATTGCACCTTTGAGATCGAAGATATTTGACAGACAGGGCCGCAGCAGCCACTGTTGAGATTGTTAGAATGGCTGCATTTGCAGCAGTTCCTGTAGAGGTTACCCAACTCAAGGCATGTGGTAGTGCCCCTATGTGGGCACTTAAACCCATTATACTCATCCCTGCCGAACAACCCAGGATAACTATAGCCATAATCATGGCTGCCATATCCTTACCAGAGCCCAAAAAACGAGAAGGCTGTGATAGATCAGGAAACCCCTTCAGAGGAGAAGAAAATTCCGTCAAAGCTAAGTCAGAAGGAACCTTATTATGAGACATAAAACCTTTTATTTTTTATATGAAACGATTATAACAAAAAATTATTAATTAATAATAAAGTCATAAATTAATAAAAAATAAATAAAATTAATAAATTATGAAAATTTTATAAAAAAATAAAAAACAAGATTTTGCACAGAAGGTTTGGTCTCAAAACTTCTGTGCAAAAGGATAATTAGATAAGAATACGCTCTAAGATTGCCTCAACGTGGAAGCCAAATTCTTGAGATAAGACGCTAGCAGGAGCGGACAAGCCAAAGCTTTCCAAACAAATTGCAATCCCCTCTAAGCCTATGTACTTATGCCAACCTAAGTCAACACCAGCTTCAATGCTCACGCGCTGTCCTAGATCTCCTCCTATTACGCTATGGCGATACTGGGCATCTTGTTCTTCAAAAAGCCCAAAACAAGTCATAGATACGAGCCGAACAGACTTACCTCGTTTCTCAAGCTCTGCTGCAACATTCCATGCCAAACTCACTTCTGAGCCTGTTGCAAATAAGCAATAATCTGGTTTCTGTGTTTTTTCCTTTTTCAAGATATACCCACCTCGTCCTACCCCTTCGGCAAAAGGACGCTCTGTTGCAGGCAATGTTGTAATAGATTGACGCGAAAGCAACAGAGCTGAAGGACCCTGATAGCGCAATGCAGCTAACCAAGACATTTTCACCTCATTAGCATCTGCAGGTCGGAAAACATGTAAATGCGGCATGGCGCGTAAAGCAGCGTAATGCTCAACAGGTTGATGTGTAGGGCCATCTTCCCCTAAGAAGATAGAATCGTGAGTGAATTGATAAATCACCTTTAATTTCGACAGAGCCGCTAAACGCATTGCATTACGCATGTAATCTGAAAAAGTCAGGAAAGTTCCAACAAAAGGTATAATAAGATCTGTGAGCGCAAGACCATTGGCTATTGTTCCCATGCCAAATTCTCGCACTCCGAACTTGATGTTACGCCCTGTAAAGTCTTTGGAAGAAAGAGTAGGGAGTTGTTCCATGCGTGTCTTATCAGAAGAAGAAAGATCCGCTGATCCCCCATAAAGGCCTGGCAATTGCGTTGCCAAGAAATTAATAACAGCATGAGAAGCTTCCCTACCTGCTAAAGAAGGCTTCATCTGTAAAGCCCACAAAGCCTGTTCAAGATTATCTGACAAAGCATGATGTCTCATTTGATCTAATTCTGCAGCAAGCTTTGGATGAGCTTTTGCCCATAAACGCAACTTCTCTTCCCAATGAGCTTCGATTTTTTTTTCTTCTTCTAATTTTTGTTGAAAATAGCTTTCTACAACCTTAGGAACATAAAATTCTTCTGCAGGAAGACCTAAATTTTCTTTAGAAAGTTTAACCTCCTCTAATCCTAAAGGAGAACCATGTGCGTGATGGGAATTAGATTTATGTGGAGATCCTTTACCAATAATCGTATGAGCCAAAATAAAGACGGGTCTATTTTGATTCTCACGAGCTTTTGAAATCACTTTATCTAAAGATTGAAAATCATAAGGATCAACTTCATACGTGTCCCATCCATAGGAACGGAAACGGCCTATTGTATCTTCTGAAGAACACTCTGAAAGAGGGCCATCCAAACAAATATGATTAGCATCGTAGATAAAAATTAGATTATCCAACTTTAAATGGCCAGCTAGAGAAGCTACTTCATGGCTGCCCCCTTCCATTAAATCACCATCGCTACAAAGACAAAATACTTTGGCATCAAAAAGCACATCTTCTTTGGTGTTAAAGCGGCTAGCTACGGCTTTTAATCCAAGAGCCATTCCAACAGCATTTCCAGTCCCTTGTCCTAAAGGACCCGTTGTGGCTTCTACCCCATCTGTTTCTCCAAATTCAGGGTGCCCCGGTGTTTTAGAATGCAGTTGGCGAAAACGTTTAATCTCCTCCAAAGACAGATTAAAACCAGCTAAATGTAAGCAAGAATATAGCCACATTGAACCATGACCTGCTGACAATACAAGACGGTCACGATTTAACCATCTTGGATTTTGGGGATAGTGACGCAGAGCATGCCCATACAGATACGCCCCTATCTCAGCACAACCCATAGGTAATCCAGGATGACCTGAGTTAGCTTTTTGTACGGCATCCATGGACAATCCACGGATAGTACTGGCTATTTTTTCCAGCATTTTGACATCTAGTTTTCTTTCCATTTTTGTCTCATTTAGAAGTTGTTATTTGAAAAAACCATTTGTTACATTGTAGATTTTAATAGAGAGCTGCCTGTAAGCAACCTGTTATCTGTTTCAGGAGCTTTGGCATCTAGCGTAAGGGTAACCTTTTGAATCCACAGCCGGTCCGTTTTAATAGGAAAAGCTTAAAACCCGATACAATTAAAAACAACCTAGTCATTGGAATCGCAGACTGCCCGAATATGCAAAGGATGCCGCTTCAACATCAAAAACAAATCCGGAATTGAGAGCAAAACTTTGAATCAATCACCTGACAACAAATCTTTTATCATTTTTAAAGGATGAAGACCTTTGTGATATAGAGTGGCATCAAGATTCAATTCGTTGACGTTTACAGGATGCCTGCTGACTGCTTTAGTGATACATTCAAGACGCTGTATGGCTTGATCAAGTCCTGTTTGTGTGACTCCTAATGCAGCCCACTTGTCTTTATTTTGTCTAAACTCTAATGCCAGATCAAAAAAGACACCCGATCTTATAATCTGACTTAAATCCTCTCCAGTTTTTATTTTTCTGGTAATCAACCTATTGACCGTCACCCAAAAAAGCATATCTGACGTTTCATTGCCAAAGAAAAACATCTCTTGTGTTCTTAGCTCAGGGCGATAATTTGGAAACTCCATGTCTACGCTTATGTGAGCTAAACTCGAGTAAAAATCTGCATGCTTGCCCATCTTCGATTGATGTAAAAAAAAGGCTGCAAGCCTTAAAAAAGCTTTCGTATGGGTGGGCCCCACGCACGAGGCAACATAAGCGTGATAATAATCGTGAAAAATAAAATCCAAAGGAGAAACTAGATAAGAATCTGCCAAGGCATAGTCTAATGTCAAAAAAGGAACTTTAGCATCTCTTTTCTGACTCTCTTGATTAGAGAAAAGATCCATCATTGATGAAGTTCCTAGAACAGGATAAGGCATGATAGCATCTCTTCCAAATTTCACTTGAAAAAATGCTTTCATCAAAGAATATGATGGCAATATTCTCATCGGAGGATTGGTAATAGGATTGGCTTTTTGATCCACAACACGCGAAAAAATATTAAACCCTAATTGTTGGATACGCCTAGACAAAGAAAACTCACGAGGATTCTCAACATCTTGAAAAAGCCATATATTCTTTTCTGACTCCGGAGCTTCTCCCATGAGTTTTAAAATTTTTTCCTCTTCTTTTTGGTCGACTAAGCGCTCTCGATTAAAGATATAGCTACCTGGGTGTTTAGGAAGAGCAAACGTAGAACGTATGAATTGTAGAGCCCGTTCATTGGGCTGCTTAGAAGCATTAAATAAAGGAATGCATTGTACTTTGCCGTCTTCTATTACAGATAAAGTTTGTGTCGTAACAAATTGCTCTATGCTGATTTTTTTATGCGTAAGAGCGGAAAAAGAAATGTAAGATATATCTTGAAAATCACGAGATGTCACAAAATTTGTATAGGATTGTGGATCTAAACTACACTGTTGTAAGGCGTAAGCATGTTCTTTTACTGCTTGATCGGCTGTTTTTTTGATGACTTCGTTTTGTAAGGCAGAAGGTAAATTTCTGATAGAAATCGCACTACTGCAATTTCTAAAACGAGGACAGCAAGCTTGCAAATAAACAGTATTTAAATGCGTTTGAATTCGACAAAACATAAAAATTGGATTTTTTAAATAAAAAGCGAAATATTTTTATAGAAACACAAATAATTTATCAAGGTTAAAAGAACTAGTTGTCGTATAACTTCTTTAGCTGATTCAGTTGATTAAAAAAGCATACCTAAAAAATAGATCCTCCTACGATACTGTTTTCATTGACGACATACCCGGCTTTCTCTTGATTAAAGATGGATAAGCCACCCTTATTGTGTTAAAGTACAAAAGATATAAAAATACCTAACTTGAGAAAAAGACCATGATTAGCCAGCAAATCCGCAAAAACTTCCTTGCGTTTTTTAAAAAAAACGGACATGCACTTGTTCCTTCTTCTTCTGTTATTCCTCATGATGATCCCTCCCTTTTATTCATTAATGCTGGCATGAATCAATTTAAAGATGTCTTTTTAGGAAAGACATCTCGCGACTACCATCGTGCAACCTCTTCACAAAAATGTATCCGCGTGGGAGGCAAGCATAATGACTTAGAAAACGTAGGACATACAGCCCGTCATCTCACCTTTTTTGAAATGTTAGGAAACTTCTCATTTGGCGATTATTTCAAAAAAGAGGCGATCGAGTTTGCTTGGACAGTCTCTTTAGAAGTCTTCGGTTTTGATCCTCAATTTATCTGGGCTAGCGTGTTTCATGAAGACGAAGAGGCCTTTGAATTATGGCGTTCCTATCTTCCAGCTGAACGCATTGTCCGCATGGGAGAAAAGGATAATTTTTGGGCTATGGGAGATACGGGCCCGTGCGGCCCCTGTTCAGAGCTCTATTTTGACAAGGGTATCAAATATGGGAAGGGTAGAAGTCCTGCTGAAGATGTGCACGGAGAGCGTTTTTTAGAGTTTTGGAATCTTGTTTTCATGCAATTCAATAAAGATGTATCTGGGCAACTGCTACCCTTACCTAAAAAAAGCGTTGACACAGGTGCCGGATTAGAACGTGTAGTTTCCTTGATTATGGGGGTTAACTCTGTATTTGAAACTGATGTTTTACGTAGTTTGATCACATCTATAGAAGACATCTCTAAAATCCCCTATCATGGAGAGCCTGCTTTTCACGTTATTGCTGATCATATCCGCACTTTAGCTTTTGCAATTGCAGATGGCGTTCAACCAAGTAACTTAGATCGAGGTTATGTTCTACGCAAAGTCTTACGTCGTGCTGTACGTTACGGACGTCAATTAAATTTAGATCGCCCCTTCTTAGCACAACTACTCCCTACCCTTATCCATCATATGGGAGAGGATTTCCAAGAACTAAAAACTGCAGCTCCTTTGGTTGCCGAAGTACTAACACGTGAAGAAGAAGCATTTTTACGCACTCTAAAAAGAGGCGGAAACATTTTGAATCAAGTGATTGCCAATTCCACGGATTCAAAAATTATTTCAGGCCAAGATGCTTTTAAATTAAAAGACACTTATGGACTGCCTCTAGAAGAAATTCTCTTGTTAGCCAAAGACGCGCATCTAGGTGTTGATATTGCATGCTTTGAAGACTTAGAACTCCAAGCTAAAGAGCGTTCCCGAGGTGCTCGTAAGGTCACAGAACAGATTGCCTCCACCTCTGTATACGAAGAGTTTTTGCACAAACATGGTAAAACTCACTTTGTTGGACATGACTCTTTAACAACCGAAGCAACTATTCTCGGTCTTGTCAAAAATGGCCAGTTTGTGGAAGCCCTTCACTGCGGTGAGGAAGGCATTGTTTTGCTCAATCGCACTTCTTTTTATGCCGAGATGGGAGGACAAGTGGGAGATCAAGGCATTCTTAGCAAACACACCTCACTTTTTGAGGTCATTGACACCCAAAGCCCTTATTCTCATATTACTGCTCATATTGGTGTTGTACGAGAGGGAGAGCTTCGTGTTTCAGATGTGATGACAGCAACTGTCCACGCTGAAAGAAGGGCTAGAATCGCTCATCATCACACTGCGACTCACCTTTTGCATTGGGCTTTAGCACAGGTCTTAGGTCCTCATGTTAAACAAGCAGGATCCATTGTAGAAGCAGAGCGTTTGCGTTTTGATTTCCACCATCCTAAACCTGTTACTCCACAAGAAATGGAAGCTGTTGAGCGTTTAGTCAACGAAAAAATCCGAGCTAATGACCCTGTGCGTATTTATGAGATTAGCTACACAGAAGCACAAAATCGCCAAGACATCCGACAAATTTTTGGAGAAAAATACGGTAATACTGTACGCGTTGTTGACCTTAACTATTCCAAAGAGCTCTGTGGAGGAACACATGCTGTCTCATCTGGGAACTTAGGTTATTTTCGCATTATCAAAGAAGCCAGCGTCTCTGCTGGGGTGCGTCGTATCGAAGCTGTGACTGGCCGAGCTGCAGAGCTTTTTGTGAAAGATCAAGAACAGATGTTAGAATCTGTTATGACAATGCTTAAAGTTCAGCCTTCTCAACTTGTGGAACGCATTGAAAAGCTGTTAGAAGAACAACGCTCCTTACAACATAAACTTGATAAAGCGCAGCATCAGGCTTTACATACCTATGCCCAACAGCTTCTTGAAACTTTGAACTGTGAGCATGGCGTCCCCTTGCTATTCGCTCAGACATCATTAAACCCAGCTGAACTCAAACAACTTGCTGATCTTATTCTTGAAAAGACACCCTCTATTGTTCTGTTTTTGATTAGTGATGTGGAAGGTAAATGCCAATTCCTTGCACGTGTCTCATCTGACCTTGTAAAAAAGGGAATTTCTGCAGCAGAGATGGTCTCTACAATTAATCCTATTTTAGGAGGTAAAGGTGGCGGGAAAGCCGATTTTGCCCAGGGAGGAGGCACACATGTGGAACATATTGGTGAAGCGTTAAAACAGTTACGTTCATGGATCTTGTCAAAACGCTCTTAACACATCCAAAACTTCTCCCTTTTCAACAAATGATTGAAGAGGGAGAGTCTATTGTTATAGAAGGTCTTTGGGAAGTACCCAAAGCTCTTCTGATCGCTTTAGCTCAAAAATATACAGCTCAACATGTTGTAGTGTTAACACACTCCGAACGCTTGTTGACTGATTTCCCTTTTTTTGGCTTACAGCCTTTGGAATATCCGGCTTGGGAAACTCTACCTTCTGAGGATATTCCTCCCAGCCCTGACCGTGTTGGGGAACGTTACCGAGTGCTTCATGCCCTTGCTAAGGATGACTCTCCAAAATTACTGGTATGCTCTCTACAAGCGGCTCTACAAAAAATTCTTCCTAAAAAAAAGCTTAAAACTCTTTACCTTCATCTCAAAGCTGAAGAATCCGTTTCATTTTCTTTACTTATCCAGCAATTATGTGAAATGGGGTACCAACGCAAACCTATTGCTGCTGACAAAGGAGAATTTGCTGTGCGTGGAGGTATTTTAGACCTCTATCCTGTTGATTCTCCAGATCCTTATAGAGTTGAATTTGAGGAAGACAAGATTGTATCCATACGTAAATATGATCCTATTGCTCAAACCTCTGTTGGAAAAGTTGAGCAAATTCTAATTACGCCTGGTCAGGAATACGAACTTTTAGCACAAAGCGAGCAACTAGAGACTATTTTTGATTATTTAGGACCTCATACACTTGTTGTCTTTGATCAGCTGATGGCCTTAGAGGATAAGTATACTGTTCTTAAAAGCATGCTCAGTAAAAAAGTACGTAGTTTTTTGAGTTTGGAAGAGTTATTAATCCAACTTAAGCACGCCCAAAAAGTCTTTTTTGTTGAGGAAGAGTTAGAAAAATTAAGTTCTGTGCGTCGTTTAGACCCTTCTTCTCGTCCTTATTCTACCAAAGCTCCCCCGGAGCCTTTAACATTTGAAAGTTTTGGCACAGAATTTGCGGCCAAACGTTGGAGAGATCCTTTTTTAACAATTACAGAAGCCTGTCAAGCAGATTCTAGTGAACAATTAAATGCTCATGATCTAGTTGAAACTCTACAAAAGAACCAAATTCCTTTGACTGTTCTTTGTCAAACTCCAACAGAAAAAGAAAGTTTTCAGCAGCGCTTACCAGATGCAACTGTGATGGAAGGTTATCTTTCTTCTGGATTAGTTTTACTTGAACCTGCTTTAGCGATTCTTCCTACCGTTGAATTGACAGGGCGCGTTTTGATACGCCGACAAAAACAACGTAGTCATTATCACAGTCATGCCTCCGAATTCATGGCTCTGTCCCCTGGGGAAGCTGTTGTGCATATGAATAGCGGGATCGGTCGCTATCTAGGCATTGAAAAGCGCTCTAATCACCTAGGACAGCTCACAGAGTTTATGGTCATTGAGTATGCGGAACAAGCCAAACTCTATGTTCCTATGGAACAGGCTAATTTGATAGCCAAATACATCGGAGCTGGCGACAGTAAACCAGAATTTCATGCTTTAGGCAGTACAAAGTGGCAACGATCAAGAGAGCGTAGTGAACAAGCTATTTTGGGCTATGCTGCAGATCTTTTAGAACTGCAAGCCAAACGTGTGGCACAAGGAGGATTTGCCTATCCTGAATCTGGCGATTTAGTCAAACAATTTGAACAGGAATTCCCTTACCAAGAAACGGATGACCAACTTCTTGCCATCTCTAGTGTATACCAAGATATGCAAACCCCAATTGCCATGGATCGCTTGGTTTGTGGTGACGTCGGCTATGGCAAAACAGAAGTTGCAATGCGAGCTGCTTTTAAAGCAGTTGTAGATGGAGGGAAACAAGTTGCTGTTCTTGTCCCTACAACAGTGTTGGCCTTACAGCATTTTGAATCTTTTAGAGATCGCATGCAGAGTTTTCCTGTGCGTATTGGAGTGATCTCTCGCTTTCAAAAACCCAAAGAAATACGCTTAACTCTAGAACAACTTAGAAGCGGCGATCTTGATATTGTTGTAGGAACCCATCGTTTGGTTAGCCAGGATGTGATTTTTAAAGATCTAGGTTTGGTTGTTATTGATGAGGAGCAACGATTTGGAGTCAAATCGAAAGAGCATCTAAAGAAAATCAAGCATGAAGTGGATTGTTTAACGCTTTCCGCTACACCTATCCCACGTACTCTCTATTTATCTTTGGTAGGAGCTCGTCAACTTTCAGTCATTAATACACCTCCTGAAGACCGTTTACCTATTCAATCGATGATCTGTCAAAAAAGTGATGAGGTCATTAAAAATGCTTTACTACGAGAACTTGCTCGTGATGGACAGGCTTATATCATTCACAACAGAGTGGATACAATTTTCGAATTTGCGGATCACATCCGTCAATTAGTTCCAGCTGCACGTATTGCAGTGGGACATGGACAGATGTCTTCCGATGAATTAGATGCCGTATTTCATGCCTTCAAATCAGCACGGGCAGATATCCTAATTGCTACATCCATTATCGAAAACGGTATTGATATTCCCAACGCGAACACTATTTTAATTGATCAATCCGATCGTTTTGGTTTGGCCGATCTCTATCAGATGCGAGGACGTGTAGGAAGGTGGAATCGCAAAGCCTATTGTTACTTTTTAGTCTCAAACCTAACGACCATACAAGAGACATCTCGCAAACGACTTACCGCTCTTGTACATGCTTCAGGTCAAGGTGGAGGCATGAAGATCGCCATGCAAGACTTAGAGATACGAGGCGCTGGTAATATTTTAGGATTAGATCAGTCAGGACATGTACAAGCAATAGGATTCCATTTTTATTGCAAGCTTCTTAAAAAAGCGGTGCATGCTTTAAGTCGTAAGCAAAAACCCTTACTTTATACAGATGTCAAACTTGAGTTTCCTTATGATGCACGTCTACCCGAAGATTATGTAAATGACGTCACCTTACGTATGGAAATGTATCAACGACTTGGAGATGTAAATCATGATAAAGAAGTTGATGAATTACTAGAAGAGTTAACAGATCGATTTGGCCCTCCCCCACAGCCTGTTCAGTGGTTGTGTGCTTTATCGAAGTTACGGCGCTTTGCCCAAGAGCATGCTTTTACACTTTTACGTTTGACCAAGGTCGTCTTACATGCGGAGCAAACACACGGTAAAAAAGAAAAGGTGACACAGAAAATTCTTATCCGCCCATCACAAGATCCACAGAGTCTTGTTAAGGAAGTTTGCACAGCCCTCTCGTCAAACTTCATCTTAAATCAAGAACGATCTTTATCAGCACAGCAACAAAGTCTATGTCCCAAGATAACATAGTCTATTCAACAGCTGTAATTTTGAATTGAATTAATTAGAGTGACCAACTTATTAAATTGATTCTGTATCTACAAGTAATTCAAAATCAATTTTTAATTGACGACACATCCTGAAAAAATCACAGGTTTCCAGCTTGAGTTGTTAATCGTTGTGATTGTTGATGATTCCCCATCTTCTGATATGCAAGCGCAATAGCTTGATAGTGAAATTTCTTTAGATCTACATAGCCAGGTTCTTGGATTGCATCTAGGATAAGTACGGCCTGATCTAATCTTCTATGTTCTATAGCCTGTGCAACTAAATCAAATTGGTCTGTCACGCGTTTTGATGCCACAACAGCAGTTAAGAAATGCTGCATAGTTTGAGTCAAAAGCACATCATCCTTAGGTCCAGAAGCACATTGAGACAGGTGGGCTAAACTCTCTAAATCTTGCAGGGAAAGCGTTTCTAATAACACATCAGTTAGACGTTGAACTGTCTGAAATAATTGCATTGGTTCATGAAGAAAAGGCCATTTGATTTCCTTGTTACACACAAATCCGTAGAAGGATTCTAATAGACAAAAATTTATTTCTCAATAATTTTTTGTTAAGAAATTTTGCCTAACAAACAAAAACTTGTCGAAATTATTTTAAATAACTAAATTGCAAGAATTTACTTTCTTCTTTACAATCTTATGTAAACGAAGAGGGATGGATGAATATTCATTCTCATACTCAGTTTAATGCCACCTCAGTCCCTCCTATTTCTAGGGAAACTCTGCATCTTCTAAAAAACACGGGGTTTTTTCCTCCTTACTTACCAGCTTTAAAATGGCAAGCTGAAAATGTAGAAAAAAACCGTTTACGCATACATGCTGCCCAACAACACCCTACTAGAAGAAAACTCTTAGCCTTCTTGGCAACATGCTTAGCTCTACTTGTTATCGGAAGTGGAGGAGGTCTTAGCTACTATTGTTTTCGATATGCAACACAACCTGGATTCAGCCTGCTCGCTCCTTTTGTCATAGCCATTACCTTTCTTGCTACCTTGTTTTTTGCTTTTAAATATACAGCTGTTTGGGGAGACGCCAAGCACGGGCAATTTCCATTGAAGCTAGCAGTTGCTTTGTTATTAGCACCTCCCTTAATTGGTCCTTGCATCCCCATGATCATGGAATTTAGTAAACTCAAGCGCTATGAACAGTTAGAAAGAAAACAAATGGCGGAGTTGGAGGCCAACTTGCAAACAGCAAAAAAGTTCTTCCACGATCATCGTTTAGACTTAAATCGTCTGTTAGATGCTCAGTCAGATCCTGCTATGACATCTGCCTGCGCAGAATTACGTCATTGGCAACAATGGCTCTCTCACATTTAACTCATCTGATGCTATATCCGTTCTTCTATATAGAAATTCCTAAATTTGCTACAGTCCGCCTGCGCTATGAGTTTCTTAAAAGCCCTGTCCGGACAAAATCTTGGCCCCCCTCCCATCTGGCTAATGCGTCAAGCTGGTCGATATCTGCCTACCTACCGTGCTTTAAAACAGCAGCGTTCTCTCTATGACATGTTTCATGACCCTCAAACAATTGTCACCGTAACAAAACTACCTTTTGAAACTTTAGACTTAGATGCTGCAATCTTATTTAGTGATATTTTAACTGTCTTAGATGGTCTAGGCGTTCCTTATACTTTTCAAGAGCAGGTAGGTCCTGTGATTGAGTTTCAGGACTTTTCTCTTAAAAAACATGCCTATCAACATATTCAAGAAGGAATAGATCTATTAAAAGACCAACTGTCTGTCCCTTTAATAGGTTTTGCAGGAGCTCCTTTCACAATAGCAAGCTATTTAATCGAAGGACGCACAACTAAAAATTTTCTAAAAGCCAAACGTTTTTTGTTTGAACAACCTAAAAAATTTGAACATCTTCTTCAACAAGTCACAGAAGAAACATGTCGCTACTTAGATGTGCAAATCCAGGCGGGAGTAGATGCCATTCAGATTTTTGATTCCTGGGCTCATCATGTTGCCTATGCCGAATTCACGCGGTTTGTTCTGCCCTATCTTGATCGAGTTGTTCAACATGTTAAAGCAAGACATTGTCCTGTCATTATTTTTTCCAAAGCAACTAGTCTCTTTGCTGAAGAACTCGCAGCTTTAGAACCTTCCGCTATAAGCGCTGATTGGAATGCCGATCTTGCCGAAGTGCGACAACGCATTCCTCCCCATATTGCCCTGCAAGGCAATCTTGATCCTGCTGTACTTTATGGATCTAAGGAGACGATCCAACAAGCTACAGACCGCATACTTCGTGCCATGGCTGGCAACCCTGGATATATTTTCAATTTAGGACATGGTGTCTTGCCTGATACCCCTTACGAAAACGTTAAATATCTGGTTGATTATGTCAAACACCACACTATTTTGCCCGTCTCAGCTTGATGCTCAGCTGTTAAATAAGTTGCATCAACCCTTACCTCGTTATACCAGCTACCCTACTGCTCCTAATTGGTCTACCCTATCTGAAAGCACCTATGAAAAACACTTAAGAGGCTTATCTTCTCCTCTTTCTCTTTATCTACATATCCCTTTTTGTCGCTCTATGTGCCTCTACTGTGGATGCAGCGTTATCCTCAATAGACGCCCTGAAAATGAAGAGCGTTATGTTTCTTATTTAGAAAAAGAAATCAATTTGGTCTCTCAACTGCTGAGACAACGCATGGAAGTGCACCAGATACATTTCGGAGGAGGCACACCTACTCAGCTTTCTGCCCCCTTATTACAACGCATTATTACGTTATTACATACAACATTTTCCTTAGAAAAAATCAAAGAACTCGCTATTGAAATCGACCCTCGTACCGTTATAGAAGATAAGGGAGCTAAACTCAAATTTCTGAAAGAATTAGGATTTAATCGTATCAGCTTTGGAGTGCAGGATACTGATGCTAAAGTTCAAGCTGCAATCTTAAGAAGACAGAGTCGAGATACAACATTTTATACTTATCATCTTGCACGTGAGCTTGGATTTTCTCATATCAATATTGATTTGATTTATGGTTTGCCTCATCAAACAAAAGCTAGCTTTCGACAAACTATCGAGGATATTTTAAGCATGAGGCCTGATCGTATCAGCCTATTTTCTTACGCTAAAATCCCCTGGCTTAAACCTCATCAACGAGCTATTAAAGCTTACACACTACCTTCAACCGAAGAAAAACTACAAATTTATGCTCTATCAAGAGAAACTCTGATTCAAAAAGGTTACCTTGCAATCGGTATGGATCACTTTGCTCTTGAGACAGATGAAATGGCTCAAGCTTATCACAACAAAACTCTGTGCCGTAATTTCCAAGGATACACTGTTGAGATGGCTCCTAATATGATTGGATTTGGTGTCACGGCCATTGGCTTAGTCAATAATTGTTATGCTCAAAATCTTAAAGACCTACCCTCTTATTACGCTACTCTTGATCAAGGACATTTACCTGTAACGCGCGGCAAAGAACTCTCTAAAGAAGACCTGTTGCATAAGTGGGTCATTCACACCTTAATGTGTCGCTTTGAAATCGACAAAAAAGAATTTTTTTCGCGCTTTGGAGTTGCTTTTGACACTTATTTTTCTTCGATCCAGGACCGCCTGAATGACTTTGAAAGAGATGGTCTTTTAATTCAGCATCCAGACAAGCTTCTTGCTACATCTTTAGGCGAGTTATTTGTACGCAACCTCGCTACAACATTTGATGCCTATTTACAACAAGCTCCTTCTACCCAATTTTCGCAGTCTATATGAAGCGCATTGTTGTCTTAGGAGGAGGACTTGCAGGGCTTGCTACAGCGCATTTTTTTAGTCAACAAGCTCATGTCACTTTGGTTGAAAAAACAGCGCGCTTAGGCGGCTGGGTTCATTCTATACATCAAAACAACTATCTATTTGAATGTGGACCGCGCGGATTTAGACCTATAGGGAAAGGTCTAAAAACTCTAGCTTTAGCAAAAAAATTGGGCCTTGAGCCCATTGCTGCAAGTCATACTTCCAAAGTGCGCTATCTTTTGAAAAATGGGCGTTTGCAACCTGTAAATCTCCGGTTTTTATTGCGACATGGTTTATTACAAGGTTGTGTGCGTGATCTTTTTAATCGTCCTAGTTTTCAAGAAGATGAAACCCTTGAAATGTTTTTTAACCGTCATCTAGGGGCACACTTTACTAAGACATTTGTAGATCCCTTAACACGAGGCATTTTTGCAGGCAATTACCAGCATTTATCAGCTCGTTCTTGCTGTCCACAATTATGGCAAATGGATCAACTCTTCGGCTCTTTGCTTTTGGGTCGTTTTAAGAAAAAATCTTCTTCTAAACCATGTGCAAGCTTACTTTCCTTCTCTGATGGAATGGAAACTTTGGTACAACGCCTAGCTCAAAGTCCCATAGAAATTCGGCTTAATTCGGCTGTGCTAGCTTTGGAAGCTCATCATGTGCATTTAGAAAAAGAAACCCTCAAAGCAGATATGATTATTTCAGCTTTACCTGCTCATGCTTTATGCCCCTTGTTAGGATTAAAAGACCCTCATCTTTATGCAACGATTTCAACAGTGAATTTTGGATGGGATCAACCGGTGTTACCTAAAAGAGGATATGGATTTCTTGTCCCTTCTTATGAACCTGCACCTATTATGGGAATGACATGGGATAGTGAAATCTTCCCTCAACAAATGGGATTAACACGCACCTGCACAATGATTGCCGGCTCCTTACCTGAGAAGGAACTCATCGCTCATGCTCGTCAGGCCATGCAGCATTTTTGCCAAGTTGACCAAGAACCTCAGGTCACCTATGTTGCAACAGCCCACCAAGCCATTGCTCAATACGGGTTAGGACATCATGCATGGCTACGTACCCTTTCTCAACATTTACCTAAAAACATGTATGCCTTAGGCAGTAGTTTAACAGGTGTGGGGATCAACGATTGCATCTGTGCTGCTTCCGATCTGTATGAGAGTCTCTATTCCTAATTAATGGGATACATGCCGAGGCGCGCCTCGTAGCAAAAGCGTTGTGGCTGTACCGATCGATGCTAAAATAAGGGCTACCCAACACACGGCTATAAAACCATCTGCTTGTGTTCCACTTGGTGTTTCATAGTTGCTATAATACACAGTTGTCATGACAGCAACTCCCAAAACTGATGCCAATTGACGTAAAGCTGTCATGACTGCAGCACCTGTGCCCAACCGATTCTGGGGAATCGATGACAGGCCTAACGCTACGGTGGGAGACATCACTAAAGGCAACCCCGCTCCAAAAGCAAAAAGTCCAGGCAAAAATGTAAAGACATTGGTGCTATGAGCTGATTTGATAACCCAAATCAAACAAAATAACACAAGAAGATGACCTATAGTAATAGGCCAACGATGACCATAACGATCACCTAGCCACCCTCCCACAGGTGCCATCACAGCAACAGGTAGAGCCGACACAACAATGAGCACACCGATCTCTATAGGAGAATAAGAAAGTCCTTTTTCAAAGAACACCACCCACATCACTGCAACAGTAATGACCATATACAGCAGAAAACGTACGACATTTGTAGCAGCAAATAGACGGGATTGGAAAAGGCGTAGATCAATAAGAGGGTGCGGTATTTTTAAAGAAAACCATACAAAAGCGGCTAGCAGAAGAGGTCCCAATATTAGGCATACAAGCACGGTAGTCGAGGCCCAGCCAAAGCTATGGCTCTGCATGAGTCCATAAATGAGAAGGAAAACCCCTAAACTCATTAAGGTTGTACTGATATAAGGGAAGGGAGCGTTTTGCTTTTTGCCTTTTTGTAATAAATATACTCCCATGACCAATCCAAAGAGGACAAAGGGGACGTTAAACCAAAAGATCAAACGCCAACTCAGATATTGTGTAAACGCTCCCCCTAAAACAGGACCTAACATCATAAATAAAGAAGCCACACCTGTATCAATACCTAAAGCACGAGCTCGTTGATGAACAGGGAACGTTGCAATGATCAAAGAAAGTGTAGCTGGATTGGTCAGCGCACTACCTAACCCCATGACAGAGCGCGCTAAAATTAACAAAGCATCACTTTGACTCAGAGCAGCTGTCACAGACCCTATCCCAAATAAAGACATGCCAACTAAATATAAAATGCGGTAACCAAAAATCTCTGCTAAACGCCCTCCTACCAAAAGAAACATGGTAAAAGAAAGCAAATAAGCATTGATCACCCACATACCTTGTAAATTGCTTAAATCTAATTGTTTCTCTATCACAGGTAATGAAACAGGTAAAATTGTACTGTCCATTAAAAATAGAGACGTAGCAGTTGTTGTAACAAACAATATCCACCACTTGCGACTAGCATTTTTTAGCATATCCTGGCTCCCAACCTTGCACGATAGGGAAACGACGACCTGCTGTAAAAGCTTTGGGTGTAACGCGTAATCCTATCGGGGCTTGTCTGCGTTTATATTCATTACAATGTATGCACTCAATGAGCATCTGAACCAGCTGCCGATCATAGCCCCGTTTGGCTATAATTTGCTCTAAGCCAAGATGTTCTTCTACATAATCTTCCAATACTGAATCCACAATAGCATAGTCTGGCAGAGAGTCACTATCTTTTTGATAGGGACGCAGCTCAGCGGACGGGGGTCTTGTTAGAACTGTTGGAGGGATGATGGGTTGTTTAGCATTGATCCAGGCAGCTAACTCATAGATGGAACGTTTAGTTACATCACTTAATACACTTAATCCTCCACACATGTCACCATAGAGTGTCATGTAACCCATAGCCATTTCACTTTTATTCCCACACGTTAAAACCACAGACCCCAATTTATTAGAAAAAGCCATCAGAATCATACCACGGATTCTCGCTTGCAGATTTTCTTCTGTCGTATCGGGAGAATGAGACTCCCAAAAAGGATCTAATAAATCTAAATAACTTTTAAAGGGAGTTTCAATAGGAACTGTGTGTAGAGGGATTTGTAAATTCTTAGCAAGTTCAATAGCATCTTGTAATGTCTCTTTAGAGGTGTAACGAGAAGGCATTGTAAGAGCAACGACATTATGAGCTCCAAGGGCTTCTTTTGCGACACAGGCTACAACAGCAGAGTCTATTCCACCTGATAACCCCAAAACAGCTTGTTTAAAGCCTTGTTTATGAAAGTAATCTCTTACACCTAAAACAAGAGCATCAAATAACATACCAGCCGATATTTCTGGCAAAGAAATGGGAGTGGAAGATTGCACAAGTTCATGAATAAAAAAATCTTCCTGAAACCCTTTTCCTAATCTAATAAGGTTGCCTTCCTTATCCGTAATAAAGCTATAACCATCGAAAACAAGACTGTCATTTCCCCCCACTTGATTGCAATAAACAAGAGGAGCTTTGACCTTACAAGCTGCTTTAGCAACAATTTCCTTTCTTACCGATAAGCGCCCCTGGTAATAAGGAGATGCTGATAAGTTGAATAGATATTGCGGTTTTAAAGCAGCTAGATGCTCAAGGGGATCGAGAGGATACTCAGATGCATACCAAATATCTTCGCAGACAGTGACTCCCACATTGCATCCGCAGATCTTCCATATACGCTGACTCTGAGCAGGAGCAAAATATCGTCGTTCAAAAAAAACATCATACTCAGCCAGCAAAGTTTTATCTTGAAAACCTAATAACTCACCATCCTGGAGAATGGCTACGCTATTAAACAGGGGTTTAGCTCCCCCCTGAGGATTGGAACGCACTGTGCCAATAAGTGCAGCAATGCCCTGACTTTGCGCTACAATACGCTCAAGCTGTCGTTGCATAGCTTGTATAAAATTAGGTAGTAACAGCAAATCTTCTGGAGGATATCCACATAAAGCAAGCTCTGGGAAAATGACAAGATCAGCGCCCTGTTGTTTAGCTTGTGCTAAAGCTAAAATCATCCTATCTGCATTATGCTCTAAGGCCCCAATCACAGGATTCATCTGAGCAACAGCAACTTGCACTTTTATCTCCTTTAGCTACAGGCTAATTGGGCTCACCATAGCCTTTTCCCTTCATGTTGTAAAAGTAATTGATGAGCCTCTTCATCCGAAAGAAAATGAGGGAGGAACTTAGCTTGAATTTCTGCAATCCTAGGATCATAGGATTGTACACGCACATCCGTTGCACTTAAGCGGATGCCGATATAATCCATGTCGAATGGATCCAGTCCTCTTTTGACATCTTCTATTTGACTTACTTTATCATCCACAAAAATGACACGTTGAGGAGCTAAATTGTTCTTGGTTATGAAGTTTTTCAATGTTTCACTTTTTTTATTTTGCACACCACAAAATAAAATCCCTTGCTCATAGACAGCAGGATGTTGCAGTTCAATCTGCTGATTGGGATAGAGATGATCAAAGCTAATCCCAAACTGACTTAATTGTGGATGTGTATAACAAGCCTCATCGGGATGGCGCGCTGTCAATCCCAAAATAAAATGCCCTTTTTGACGTATAAATTCCATCATAGCAGGGATCTTCTCATCGACCAACCGCATGGGAATAACAGGCAAAATCTTCTGAATCCAAAACTCATGTAAAAGCCTATTGGCTTGATCAGGAGATTGACCTTCTTGGATTAACTTCTGTTGATAGTCCTCCCCCCATTGAACAGAACCAAAATGCTGACACGCTTCGATAAGAGTGTTATCTACGTCAAACAGAATTAGCGTATTGGCAGATAAATGTTTAACGATTTCTTCAAAAGATTTTGTCTCTATGATTTTTTTAACTGCAGAAGACATACACACCTTTTTTAAAATGAAACTGAGTAATGGGGCTCCTATCATTGCTGCAAAACCCAGTTTGCACCTTACAACTCACCGCTGAAAAGGTCTGTTTGACGGAGCCTATGATAAAACCAAGCGATTGCTAAGCAGGAATACAACAATATCAGCTTTTTAGTCTTTTTCTCAGTATTTTCCTATAAGTGCTTGCTAAAGAAAGCTTCAAAACTTTTCTTTTTCGTCTATTTTCTTAATTGAAAAAGAGCTTTTTTTTTGCTAAAGTTTGTCTCCTTATACATTAAAAAAATGGAGAGTTCTGATGACGCAGGGACAATTGAAAATTCATAGCGAAAATATTTTACCTATCATCAAACAGTGGCTCTATTCTTCCAAAGATATTTTTTTAAGAGAGCTTGTGTCTAATGCCTGTGATGCTCTAACAAAATTTGCTCGTCTTTGTGAAGAAGCTGACCGTGAAAACTTCCGTATTGATGTGAAGGTGGATACAGAAAACAGAAGGATTACGATTTCAGATAATGGCATTGGCATGACAGGGCAAGAAGTAGAAACTTACATTGCACAAATTGCCTTTTCGGGAGCTGAGGAGTTTTTAAAAAAATATGAAACTCATCAGGAACAGGATCAGGTTATCGGTCATTTTGGGTTAGGCTTCTATTCTGCTTACATGGTAGCAAGTCTTGTGACGATTCAAACTTTTTCCTATCAGCAGGGAGCTGAGCCGGTATGTTGGAGTTGCGACGGATCTTCTATTTATCATCTAGAACCCGGTACTCGACAAGAAAGAGGCACGGATATCATTTTGCAACTGGCTGCTGATGAAGATGAATATCTAGATCACAAACGTCTTAGCGATATTCTGCACCACTACTGCGCGTTTTTACCTCATCCTATTTACTTAAATGGCACGCGTATCAATGATCAACCACCTCTTTGGCTCAAGGCTCCTTCAGAATGTACGAACCAAGAATATCTCGCTTTTTACCGCAAACTGTTCCCTTTAGATGCTGAGCCTTTATTTTGGATTCATCTCAATGTTGATTATCCTTTTAATCTTAAGGGAATTCTTTATTTTCCTCATGTTGCTCAAGAACGGGATTTTAAAAAAGACTCTATTAAATTGTTTTGCAATCGAGTTTTTGTTGCGGATCACTGTCAAGATGTCTTACCGGAATACTTAACTGTCCTAAGAGGTGCTATTGATAGCCCTGACATTCCTTTGAATGTCTCACGCAGCACTTTGCAACTGGATCGAACTGTTCGCCAGTTAGGACAGCATATTTGCAAAAAAGTAGCGGATCGCTTGTGTAGTCTTTACAAAGAAGAATGCTCTCGCTTCCTTGAAATTTGGGCAGATCTTGAGCTTGTTATCAAATTTGGTCTGTTACAAGACGAGAAGTTCTATGATCGCGTGAAAGAGTGTGTGATTTGGAAACAGGCCAATGGAGAGTGGGCCACCTTAGAAGATTTGTTAGCTGGGAAGGAAGAGAAAAAACTTTATTATGCTTCCTATGATATGGAACATCATGACCTACTCAAGCTTTATAAAGAAAAAGGTCTGCCTGTCTTCTTGATTCGAACTCATCATCCTCTTGACTTAGCCGTGTTACATCGTATCGAAGAAAAAACTTCAGCATGCTTTACAAGGATTGATGCTAATCTAGACGAAGCAATTCTAGATCCTACTCGAGAAAAAAACCTCCTGGATGCTGAAGGCAAAACAGAAGGAAGCAAAATCGCAACATTTTTCCAAAAACAATTGGGACTAGAAGCCACACAGGTTGAAGCCAAAAGTTTAGCAAGTCATTCTTTACCAGCTTTATTGATGCAGCAAGAGCAACAACGACGGTTGCAAGAGCAACTTGCTTACCACAAACAAACACGCCTGCCCTTCAAACCTACTCTTGTGCTTAACACCAACCATAAGCTTATTCAAGCAATCTACAGCTTAGAGGCCAAACAACCTCAACTTGCTCAGGATTTAGCCCAACAGGTCTATGATTT
This sequence comes from Verrucomicrobiota bacterium, assembly GCA_018239815.1. Lineage (GTDB taxonomy): Bacteria > Chlamydiota > Chlamydiia > Chlamydiales > JAAKFR01 > SZAS-3. The sequence continues at coordinate 90,727 of JAFEGP010000019.1, forward strand.
AGCTCTATTATCTCAACGGGAAATGGATCCAGACAAACTATCTGGTTTTGTAACTCGCACAACAGAGTTATTGGAAAAATTAACCTGCACAAGCTAGTTGCAAAAAAATAACCTCCTGCGGACTTAACCACAGGAGGTTTATAAGATCATGCTCTAAATATTAAAGAGATAATTAGGTTGCGACAGGGTGCTCTACAGCCTCTTCCTGTTCTTCTTCCTTCATGCTTACTTCAGAGATAGCAGCCTTTAAAAACTCAATTTTGGCGCCATCAACCATTTTGACAATGACCGTTTGTTCCTTGATACGATCTACAGTCCCAACAATACCCATTGCCGTGACCTTATCTCCCTTTTTCATGGAACCACGTTTTTTCTCAATTTCTTTGCGACGCTTATGTTCAGGACGCCAGAGGATAAAATAGAAAAAGACTATGGCGATCCCCACCATAATCAGGGTTTGCCAGATCGATCCTCCACGTGCTAATTCCTCTCCCTCAGCAAACAGAGGGGAAGCAGCGAAAAGCACAGCGGGTATCAAAAAAAACTTTGATAAAAAACGTTTCATAAGACTCCCTCCAAGTTAAATAAAAACTGAACTATGATTATAGCAAATTACACTTTGCTTTCCAAGAAAACAATATTTTCCATGTGAGGCGTATGGGGAAATTGATCAACAGGTTGTACCCCTACAATCCGGTATCCCTCCATGGCATCTATATTCTTTTTTTGAGTCTGCGGATTACAAGATATATATATAATTTTTTTAGGTTTTAGGCTGCAAAGTTCTTGAACCCCTTGATCAGAAAGTCCACAACGCGGGGGGTCCAAAATAATTGTGCTTGCAGCAGGAAGCTTGTCTAGGTAATGCTCCACAGCACCCTGATAAACCGTCATATTTTGCACACAATTTGTAACCATATTACTTTTTGCATCTTCCACGGCTTCTGGGACCAGCTCTACACTCACCACCTGCTCTGCAAATTGGGCCGCAAAAATCCCTAGTGTTCCCGTCCCACAATAAAGATCTAAGACAACTTTTTCTTGATGCAGAGGCTCTAAAGCTTTTTGATAAAGTTTTTGAGCTTGAAGAGTGTTAGGCTGAAAAAAGGAAGCTGCTCGAATTTTAAACAGGTAGCTTTCTCCCTTTGCATTTTGCAGACGCTCCTGAATAAACTCCGTGCCATAAAGAAGAGTTTGCTCAAAACGCGTGGGAGTCTTACGCGCCGTAATCTGGGCGCGTAGGATCACAGAGGTATGCGGTCCTACCGCTTCCAAAAAAGCGCTTTTTTGAGCTTCTGTTAAAGCAAACTCTGGGTGCCCACATACTGTTAGTACGATCATTTTTTCGCCGGTATGAATCCCTTCCCTCAAGGTAAGCGTCCTAAGAGCTCCTCGATCGGTGGGCGGGTGATAAGCTTGTAATGACTGTTGTTCCCACCACGTTAAAACACGTTGCAAGACTTCTACCATCCAAGGTTGAGCAATCCAACATTCTGATAAGGTTTCGACCTTGCCTCGGCTATTTTTAATCATAAGCCCTAAAAAACGATCTCCCGCACGATTTTGAGAAAAAGAGAACTCCATCTTATTGCGCCATTGCCAAGGATGATCACACCCTATGATAGGTTCAGCCTGACCAAATAACTGCTGAATCGCGATTTGTTTGTTTTCAAGTTGTTCTTGGTAACTAAGGTGCTGGTAGGTACATCCCCCGCATCGGCCAAAATGCCGGCAACATGTTTGAGGCTGAGATAAAAGAAGCATGTGAGGAGTATAGGCTCTGTTTGCCTTTGGGATCGAGAAAAATCCGTACAAAAAAACAAGGCATAAAAAAAGGGAGGTTATCTGGTGTGACCTCCCTTAAAAAAACGCAACAAATAAACCAAGTCCTAAGACTTATTATTTCTTGCGACGTTTTGCTACTTTAGCAGCTGGCTTCTTTCTTGCCAAGCTTCGCTTTGCAACTTTTTTCTTTGCTTTTACAACTTTTTTTGCTTTCGCTGGAGCTTTAGCTTTAACTTTTGTTTTTGCTTTAGCTTTTGCTTTTACTTTGACTTTTTCTGTCTTAGTTGAAGCTTTTTTCTTTTTCGCACTTGCTTTCGCACGTTTGAGTTCTCCAGACTTCGCAGCTTTTACCGATTCTTTGCGATAAAGCTTTGCAGCCTTCTCAAAGCGAATGCTGGATGTACGCACGCGTTGTGCAGCAGCCTTATTACCAGCTTCAGCTTTGTCCAAATCCTTAACAATGCCCTCTAAGAGAGTTTTCATTGCTTTTGTTGTGTCTTTTAGTGTCATATCTAACACGCCTCCTGATTTTGCTAAGAGATGTTATAGTTCCCTCATAGAGCGCCGCTTTCTTATTGCGCAAGTGTTTTTTTTAAAAATAAAAAAACAAGCAGCAGAAAATTACCTTAAGGTTGTAGTTTAAACGTGATGTTTTCCTCTGTGACTAAGAAAAAAATTGGGTGCCTGATTTTAGGATTTTTCCTGACGACTTCATTTTTTTGGGTGGATGAAGAAAAAGAAATTGCTGCATTAGCCAAAGCTGCCCAAGAAGCCATGCATGCAAAAAATTATAAGTTGGCCCAACAAAACTATCGCTCTGTGCTGAAACGAGCAAATCCTCAAAGTCAAAATTCTTCTTTTCTTGGCTGGCCTGCTTTGATTGATTATTCTATGCAGCTTGCTCGCAGTTGTGAATTGTTAGGAGAAATCGATGAGAGCTTAGCTGTCCTTAGAGATCTATTAGCTAAACATCCTCCTACTGCTCTGACCCCTAGAATTTTGCTTATGCAAGCTCGTTTACAAGCTCCTCAACAATCTGCTGAAAAAGCTTATTTGATTCTAAGACAAATCGCTCAACAACTTCCAATGGAGTTATGGTCAAAAGAAGATCTTTCATTTTTTCATGCCCTATCTTACTCACTGGATGAATATTTTGATGCGCAACTTAGAAAAGCCAAACGTTATTATGTCACAGGTTTTTTTTCAGAGGCCATTGCTCTTTATCAAGAAGTTCTGCATGCCATTGAAGATGACTCTTTTCCCAAAGCCTCTTTAAACCGCGAGCTCATTAAGAAAAAAGTACGCTATGCTCTTGCAGAATGTCACTTCTCTCTTGCAGAATATGAAAAATCGCTCGCTCTTGTTGAACAATCCAATCCTGGAGAGAGTAAAATAGACCGTGAGATGCTCTATTTAATGGCTCTTTGCTATAAACATAAGCAGGATTATGAAAAAACGGTTGCATATCTTGAGCAATATGCTAATTCTCCCCATAAAGAAATTTTAAGCCACTATGACCATGCCTTGTTTGAGCTGGGATTTTTCTATTACACACATGAGCAAACTCAGCAAGCCCGTCGTTACTTCGAACTATTACAACAGCTCAATCGCACTTCACGCCCCAAAATTTTAGCGGGATTCTATCTGGCAAGACTTGAGTTACAGGATCATTGTCCCCAAAAAGCCCATAAAATTCTTAAAAGTCTTTCAAAGTCCCTGCCAACAGACGATTCTTTAAAACATGAATTCGCCTTTCTTGAAGGAGAAGTCTATTATTTGCAGGCAGACCTTAAGCAAGCACAAAAAGCTTACGAAGCCTCTTTACCCGGCTCTATGAATCATAGTTGGGGAAGTCACGCTCGCCTACAGCTTGTCCGTTGCTATTTAAAATTAGCAGAAGACAAAGAGCTTTCTTGCTCTATGCGCAGTTCTTTGTTTGACAAAGCAGAAAACATTTTAAAAAGTTTAAAAGACACAACAGAAGCCTCTCAAAGTTTTTTATATTTAGCTCGGCTTTATCTACTCAAGCATGAATATCTTTCTGATCACAATGCCTTGCTACAAGTTGAATCTTTATTAACTCAAAATACGATAGGCATGTCCTTAGCTCAGCAACATGAGGCGCTTCTACTTCGCGCTGAAGCCTGCCAAGAAGACAGCCAAAAACAAATGCTTTTAGCACAAGCCACAGCTTCTTGCTTTGCCTCTTTACCTTCCTATGCTGAAGCATGGTATGCTCAAGGTTTCTATGAATTCCAAGCAGGTATGACCACCCAGAAACAACAACATTTTGATGCTGCCATTGCTGCTTTTGAACAAGCCTTGTACCTCTGTCACCAAGACAATCAAAAACTAGCCGCCAAAATTTTAAATTTAGAAGCTAAAGCAAATTTTTACCTTCGTGCTCCCCTTTCTTCCTTGGATTTATTAGAAAAATTACTCACACAGTTCGTGCAATCTGATCAAGAAAGAGAAGAATCCTTGTATTTAAGAGGTCTTATTGCAGCAGGCTTAGCTCTTGACCCTACTTATTTTTCTTTGGCTGAGACTTCTTTAAAACAAGCTATAGAAAACTATCCTAACGGCTTTTATGCTCCCGAAGCCCTCCGCATCCTAGGCATGCTGTATTTTCAACATCAACAGTTTTTCCTTGCCCAAGATACTTTTCTTAAATTAGCTCGCATCTACCCTCAAAGTACACAGGCTGCAGAAGGTTTATTTTGGGCAGCAGAATCGTTAGAACATCTCAATGCTTCTGATCCTAAGATTTGTACATTAAGACAAAATCTTTATGCCAACTATCCTAACCATGAGCGTGCAGCCGAAGCCTATTTTCTTCTTTATCCTTATGAAGCTTATCTAAAAGGGGAAGAACAGGCTCTTAAACATTTGCGTCATTTTTCTATTTTATTCCCCTCTTCTTCTTTACGTTTAACTGTTCATTATTTGTTAGGACTTCAAATTCAATCCCAAAATGAAGCCATCCATGCTTTTGAAGAGGTTGTAAAACTCTTGCCTCAACTCACTGCGGAAGGATACTTACCTGACACAAAGATGGTCCATTATTACTATGAAGCTCTGCATAAGCTAGCTCTGCTCTATCTCCAGTCCCCTCAACACAGAGAAAATGGAATAGCTCTGCTACAGCGCGTTATTGATGAGTTTAATGAACCTATGCATCCTTTGACGTCTATCTTAAAGCAAAAATCCACTGTGAATCAGGAGTATGCTCAGTGTGCCTATAGCTTAGCTATAGCCTATTTAGATCATCAGCAGCGTGCTAAAGCTGAAAAACTGCTCTTTGAACTCCTCACAAACTATAGGCAAGCGGGTGTACAAGAAGGACTCTATTTGGCTTTAAGTTGGCAGGAACAAGGGCTGCTTTCTATGAACGATCAAGCTTATCACGCCGCACTTAACTATCTTGATATTGCAGAAGAAGCGGGACAAACTTCTCTAAGCGAAGAACAAAAGCTGCAATTATGGCTTCTTAAAAGTGAATGCCTACGTCACAGTGGGGAATTTGAGCGTTCTATGCGTTATCTATCCAAAGTGATTAATGCAGAGATCTCAAGTCCTTTAAAACTACAAGCTATGTTATTGCGTGCTGAAATTTACCAATTGCAAAATCGCCCAGAGCTGGCTATGCGGCAGCTTGAAGCGATCATCAAAAAAGGTGGACCTTGGGCAGAACAAGCTCAACAACAACTTAAACGTTTAGTTACAGTTCAATAGGAAGTTATGTCTTTGTTGCATTATTTTTCTCAATGGAATGCCATTCTCGTTGTTTTAGCTGTCTTTTCTTTACTAGCCATGACAGTGTTTTTTGAACGCCTTATTGTTTTGAGTCGTTCAGAGATCGACACAAATCAATTTGTGTTGAGTTTAAAAAAGGTTATTCGTGAACAAAATTTGATAGAAGGAGTGCGTATCTGTGAGGAAGAAGGAGGGGCCGTTGCCAACATCGTACGTAGTGGTCTTTTAAAACATAATCGCAGCAAAGAAGAAATTGTATCGAGTATGGAAATCGCTGGGTTAGCAGAAGTAGCCAGGTTAGAAAAACATGCTCGTCTACTATCTATGATTGCTCATATAGCTCCTCTTATCGGTCTGCTTGGCACAGTATTAGGTTTTATTCAGGCATTTAGCGAAATGCGCCTCTCGGGACTAATGGACATTTCCACTTCACGTGTAGGAGAAGCTATGGAATATGCCCTTATTACAACAGCTGCAGGATTAGTCGTCGCAATTCCTTCTACTGTAGCGTATAACTATCTTGTTAGTCGCATTCAAAATATTGTATTAGAAATGCAAACTGTTTCTAATGAAATTGTTGATTTACTAATTTATGAAGCTTAAAACGCATTTACATCCCACTTCCTCCCTTGTCGATTTGACTCCTCTTGTGGATGTAGTTCTGTTAATGCTCATTTTTTTTATTATTACTTCCGACATCTTGCCATTCAAATCTCTTAATATTGATCCTCCTGTGATAGATTTGGCGGCTCCTCCTCGTACGACACAGGTTTTGGTCATTATGGACGCGCAAAATGTCATTTATGTTGGAAGCAAAAAAGAAATTGTTGACTTAGAAAGCTTTCAAGAAAGCTTACAAGCTGAAATAGACAAATTTCGTAAAATGCACTCGGATGCAGATTTGGCTGTTGTACTTAGCTTAGACCGCAGTGTTGAATATGGAGATTTTTTACGTCTGTTTGCCTTAACCCAACAACTAGGAGTCAAAATTAGACTCATGTATCACGAAGCATGCTCCACATCAAACGTTTAAATCACCAATCCATTGTTAGATTTCGAGCGGAAGATCGTTTGCTTTCTTCTGATTTTATGCTGGCTTTTCTCATGGCCTTTTTTTTTCATCTTATCCTTTTTATAGCTTTTCAGATTGTCTCTCCCCAAGCTTATGAGTTTCTTCCCCCTATCCCTGCTTTATGTGTGGAAGCTGACTATTCCATCTCTTGTTATGAGACACCAAACTCTACCTGTTTAAAATATCAGGAAGAACCTATCCTTCCACCTCCTCTTATTCAATTCCCTTTAGGGCCTACAAGTTATGAAGAGTCTATCTGTTATCCATTTAACTTTGATTTTACCAATATTCTTGATTATGAATCCTTAGATATTGACTTTGACGATGATCAAAATTAATGTAACAACAGCTTTTACTTTGTACCTAGGATGTGTTTTAGCACTGATTTTTATTCTAGCTATCCTGCATAGGTTCAGCCAAGAGAGAAAAACTAAATCTATTCATTCCAAATGTCTTATAGACTGTGAATTTTGTCATTATACATTTTTAGTTGAACTGCCCCAAACCGTTGCACGTTGTCCTCAATGCCACTGTTTAAGTAAAGTCAAGATCTGCGAAGCACGTTGATCCCAGCTATGTTGTTGCAAAATGACTTCTTGACTGCGCGAAATGATGTCCTCACGAGATTGTTCTAATTTTAAGATAGTTTCATGACTCTTTTCCCATTCTCCAGGCCAGTAACATATTTGCTGTGAAAAGTCCTGAGCGATATCTGGACTATAACTTGTTAAAACAAGAGTAGAAGCAGCAAAGGCATGAAAAATTCTTTCATGGAAACCTTGTTTAAAGCGAACGGAACTATTCACTACCACCTTGGCATGCTGCATTCTTTGTAAAGTCTGAGGAAACTCTATGGAAGGATAACAGCGCACATGAGGAAGATAACGTTGCCATGGTCCATCTCCCCAAACTTCTAGTCTGTGAGCTGGCAGCGACGCCAACAATTGAATCCTATCATAAGCACGTACATAATGGTCTAGTTCTTGATAGAAGGTAAGGAAGAGTTCATAAGGAACTTTAGCATGCATCAGGATCTCCCATAAGGCAAGAGGTGTCATCAAAGCTTGTCGCGCTAGATGTTGAAGTAAAGAAACTTGTTCCGAAGTGTATACTTCTTGCCATCGTTTAAGCTGAGCGTCCAGATCCAAACAGCTACCAAAATAAACCAGATCGTGTTCCCGTTGATGCCATGGAACAGGTTCTGAGAAATGAGGCTCCACAGCGTGGGGCAGATAATGCACTTTTTCAAATCCCATGCTTTTGACAAATTCGACATCACTGCGGTCTACGCAGGATAAACTCGAGTAGGAACCTTCCATATGATGCGTAAAAAAAGCAGAGGGATCTAAAAGGTAAGAAAAATGTGGAATTTGTGTCACATTCCCTAAACTTTGTCCAGCACACGTTAAATCTGAAAAAGATAGTGTCCAATCAGGAGGATCCACTGCAAAACTATCGAGTAAATCTGCAATGCCTGAAGTTTGTACAGATTGCGTTGAAACTCTGACCCCCTGCCGTTCCAAGGCTTGCTGCAACCCCTTTGCAAAGTAACAAGTTGTTGCATAACGATTATTGGCAATGAGCAAGGCGATATGCATCCAAATACCTCATAAAAGCGGGCAAATGACTTTGAAAGAGAAAAGCTGGAATCCTGTACTGCGGAAAAATGCTTGAAACATTTAAATCATGCATGATTTTTACTACACTTCCTTGCTGATCAGCTAAAATATTTTTAGCACAGCCTTTGTCGCTTAATTGCATAAAAAAGACATGATCTTCTTTATGATCTAAATCTGGGAAGGGGTGTTCTTTCCAAACATGTTGATGATAACAATACGTAAAACCATAGCCTTGCGAGGCCATACGCTGCGTTTGAAAAGGATCAGCAAAAGTACATTTTTGTAGCTCTGTCCCCATAACAGGAGTTAAGACATAGTTTAAGTCCGCAGATTCTGTAGTATTCCAATAAAACCCCTGTTGGATTTTGACATCGTAAGCAAACCAAGAGTTTAAGGAACAAAAGTCATATCCTTGTAAAGCTTGATACATACGCTGTAAATAATCTGGTGCGTAATAGTCATCATCATCGATATGAAAAATAAGTTCTCCTTGACATGCTTCAATCAATAAATTTTTTTTTTGACCTATCGAGAGTCTTTTTTCTTCAAAAATATAATGAACGCGCGGATCGTGAAGTTGTTGGATAAAGTTAGATGTTTTCCAAGATGTATCACAAATCCACCATTGCCAATTTGAGTATGTTTGCTGTCGTAAACATTGATAGGCCAATGGCAGTAAATGCTCTCGATCTGCTGTCGGAGTGATCAAACAAAGAGTTGTCATACTAAACTAAGCATAACGTTTTATGGCTAATAAAGCGATGGAACAAAGAAGATTTAAAAAGAACAGTTATTACTTTGTTGCTAGACACTTTGCACGTATCTCATCCACACGCGCATAATTGGCATATAAGTCTTCAAAAATCGCTTTCAGATCCAGCTTCTGATCAGGTTGGGCTAACCTTTGTCTAGCCATCATAGACACCATCACCGTCACACAAATGGCACAATCTCTAACCTTTTGAAAATTAGGAGTAATAAATAAGGTATACCCTTCCAATTCTCCTTCCGCTACAACTTGCTGAATCACTGTTTCACAAGACAAATCACTGCTTTCTTTATTCCCGGATTGCGTTACAAAAAGGTCTGAAGGACGATATCCCTTGGAATCCAAGAAAAAAAGCTGTCGATCTTTAGTATCCACCACTAGAGCCACAACATGTAATTCTGAACCAATGAGTGTTGCCATAGGCAGATAAAATAAATTCTTCCCTTGTGGTTGACGCATTTCTGCTTTCATAGTGTTGATACTTTGGGTTAAAGCACTTGGATTCTCCCTCCATCTCTCGCAATAATTCTTTTCGATAGGAGCACGTGTTCCCGCATCGGACAGATACATAATTTTGCCTTCTATACCTGTTCGCTCTTGCTCTTCTAAAGCATAGTAACATGTATGCAAACCAAACCCCCTAAAAGCCTCTTGTCGTCGCCCTGTCAGCACCCTACCTATATTGCCCGCCACTGATCCTAGATAATGCAACGTGGGTAAAGAAGAAAACACCCCTTGATCACCTAAATGAACTGTATTAAGAATCGTATAGGTCTTGCCTATTGTAGATGTTGCCATACCTAAGTGTCCTTCTTCCGGAGCAGCAGCTGCAGCTCCATGGCCTGCGCTTTGAAGAAATGTATCCGGAATGTCCTCGAACACCTCATCTTCTGAACTTTCTTCCCCCCCTCCAATAGCACCTTCAGAACCACCGGAGGCTCCTAGTACGGTAGGATCGCCTTCGGCTCCCGCTGCTGCAATTGCCCCATCAGCTATAGGAATTAAAGGCTGTGCCATAAGATGCTCCTCAGGAGCATGGTTACTTGCTGCAGCAGCACTTGCTGATGCCATATTAGCTGTAGGGCTTGGAGGATGTGCAATAGGGTGAGGCGCAGCAACCACCACAACTTCTTCAAAAATTTCCGCATGTGGCTCTGGAGAACCTCCTGGGTGATTCTCTTCGAGATGAGGCTCTGCTGCGTCAAAAGAAGATGGTTCAACAGAGAAAGAACCCTCTGAAGGCTGATGTGCATGTAATCCTTGGGAAGAAATCGTAGAATGATTGTTTTCTCCAGCACGTTGTCTCTGACATAGTTTAACGATGCTAATACCAAATAGCACAAGACTGAGACCGGCACCTGCTAACATTGTTATATGTCCTATATGTCCAGCAGAAGCTATCCAACTAAATGTATGCGTTAAGTCTAGCAGACCTTTGGAGTGCAAGATCCCAGTTGTACCGATTGCACCCAAAATGACAAAAACCGTTGCGCTAATGATCAAAGCTGTGATGAGCATATTCTTGGATAGAGCCCGACCCTCTATACCAGAAGAACTCCCAAACGTATTTGTATTATTTACTCTTGTTTCCATAATATTACATTGGAGTTCTTTTGAAACCT
>JAFEGP010000001.1 GCA_018239815.1 Verrucomicrobiota bacterium
AATCTTCCAGATATGACACAAACATGTCATTAATGTTGATATCGAGAGAAAAAAGAGCTTTCAGATAGAAGATACTCTTGTCTTGCATGGGGGTATCAAACGAGCAGGGATCATAATGCTGCGCAAAACATATTAGCCCTCGGACTAGATGGCTTGGGGGTATCCCCTAGAAGCCCACGCCTAAAGGCGTGGGAGTAGTCACATACAGCATCTCTTGGCGGAGGCACGATGCAAACATCTCCTTTATCATGAACTTTCTTTCGAAACCGGCTAGCATCATAAGCCCCGTCCCTGCGAGCAGATCTTACTTTGCAAGGCAATTTTTCCAGCATCTGTTCTGCGATTTCCGTATCTCCTTTGTTATTGCCTGTCAGCTCACAACAAATAATATCTTGCGTTGCTGCATCTATCCCAATGTGGAATTTTCTCCATGTTCTACGCTTATTTTTCCCATGCACCTTCATTTTCCATTCTCCTTCTCCGTAAACTTTAAGTCCTGTGGAATCAAAAATGATATGACGAGCATTCTTGCCTTCGGTCAATCGGTTCACTCTTTTGTGAAGCGACTTGGCCCGTCTTGAAATCTGTGAATAGCTGGGGACTGGAAGGTTAAGCCCCATGGCATGAAAGAGCGACCGAACAAATCCTTCTAAGCTTCTCAGCGAACGTTTATATCCTTCTCTAAGGATAAGCATCATTAAGATGGCTTCGTCAGAATATGTTGCAGGCCTACCAGCTCGGCAAGTATGATAGGAAGAAAACCAGTTCTTGATTGCTTTTTCATCAATCCAGATAGTTATGCTTCCTCTTTGAATGAGAGCTCTGTTATACTCAGACCAATTTCGGATACGATACGTCGGTTCAGTTTGCATGGGTAGTCCACTGTGTTCTTTAGTCAAAAACAGCCTACTCCATGCTTTTTTATTTACATGCTATTTCAAATTTGACCTGAAGGCCATTATGCAACAAGGCCTCAATGGAGCATTAATGATAGAGTGGAATTTGAATATAAATGTAATCTTTACTATGGAAAAATAGGTTGATGATTGAAATGTAGTAAGAAATTAAGTTCCAAAAGCCATTAATTCTTCTTTTGCTGCATCAAAAGCAAAAGGCTCAATGTCCAATTTTTTGGACTCAGTAATGTTTCGAACCGTAACTTCCTTATAGATGCGCCTAAAATCTTCATCCTTTACATCTAAGTGATCCATGATAAATAAACGGAGACATCTTTCCGTATTGATATCTGTGTTCAAAATTTGGTCTCCTCTATTTTCCCATTTGGATACAGCGGCATGCGTGATTCCAAATAATTTTCCGAATGCCTCCATGCTTAATTCAAAGTATTTTCGTATAAATCTCAACTCATTGCCAGTAAGAGGGATGGGTTTATGAATAAGAGCTAATAATAAAACTTTTTGAAGTTTGTTGTAATTGATATGGGGCGTCCATACACCCATGACTTCGATCATGGGCACATTCATAAGAATGATGGGGAATCCAAACCCTGTATACTCGAATTCTTTTTGTGTTTTATGTTTCATTGCTCTACCTCAATAGTGACCTTTTAAGGGGAATACATACATAACAGTGATAATGACCATCAAGTTATCATCAAATGTTATAATAACTCTAACATCCTCCTTGTCAGGTGTCTCTCCACGAATCGCATACTTCCATTTATTCCATGTTGTGTCAAACACCGTCTTATTTTTTTCATGTCGGCCTGTTTTCAAAACATATAAGGCATCGGAGAGGGTAATTTTTCTCTCATTTTGCCTCTCTTTTGCATGTGTGGTATCCACATACCTACCCACCTCAAGGGCTTCTTTAATTTTTTTGTGCAAATCTGGAAGCTGAGGAGGATGTTTTTTAATCATTGACTGCTCTATCTATATTGTAACTGAGTTACGTATATTTGACAACTCAGCATCTGTTATTTGAAAATTTTATGAAAAACTACTAAGAAAATTAGTGGTTTTAAAGATATTTTTCAAGTAAATTAGTAGGAAAATAGGAAATGTGCAACTGTGAAGTTATTGGAGTTTTTTGCCACACACCGAATCTTCAGAATTGAAGAGCTAAGTTGCTTAGGAAGACAATCTTCCACGATCTATAACCTTTTGGCATATCACCAAAAAAAAGGTCATATCTTACGAATCCGGCGTGGCCTTTACTATGTTGTATATAAAGGTATTCAGGCTGAAATATGTCCTGTGAACGTATTTTTAGTGGCAGCAAAATTGGCGGATGATGCCATCCTAGCGTATCGAACAGCACTGGATTTTTTTGGCATATTACACTTCATAACGAATGCATTCATTTATCTTTCTAAGCGAAAAGAATCGGAATCCTTTCTGTTTCAAGGGGTAGATTATTCAGCTGTATCATTTCCTAAAGCATTGCAAGTCGCTGAACAAACACATTTTGAGGTGATAGAAGTATCTCGTGAAAACCAGAAAATTTTGGTAACATCCTTAGAAAGAACATTGGTAGATGTGCTTGATCGGCCTCATTTGTGTGGTTCTTGGGAAGACATTTGGCGCTCTTTAGAAAAGATTGAATATCTCGATTTCGAAAAAATTATCAGCTACGTCTTGCTGCTAAAAAATGCAACTACTGCTGCCAAGGTGGGTTTTTTTCTCGAGTCTCATAGCGATTTTTGGACTGTGCCAAATGCGTGCTTATCAGAGTTACAAAAACACATTCCAAAACGACCACATTATCTTCAAAGAGACAGAAAAGATGCACATAAACTGTTAAAGCGATGGAATTTGATTGTGCCTACGCAGATTATTAATCGTGCATGGGAGGAGCCTGGAATGGATGTGATTTGGTGAAAGTTTATGAAATCTTTCGAGGTAAAAGAGCATTTTCTAGAACTTAGAGCACATGGGATGTCTTTTGCCCAAATCTCTGCACAGGCCGGTGTCTCAAAAACGACCTTGATTAAATGGAATAGAGAGATATCGCAAGCAATTGCAAGCTTGCACGCGTCGTATCAGGCAAAACTTATGGAGAAGTATCGCAAGATGCGATTGGCACGTCTCAGCAATTTTGCCAAATCTCTCGACTCTGCTCTGAATGAATTGAAAACACGTAATTTTTCTGAAGTTCCTTTGCCTGAATTACTCGTGTACATCAAGCGATTGTCCAAAAGTTGACCATTCTTTAACCAGTTTTGTCTAGCTAATATAGGCTTGCTAAAAATTACAAACGCGTAAGATTTTGGTATAAGGTATTCGTTTTATGCTGAGTGAAAAAGAGGAAATTATCCAGGAATGTCGAGGGAATCAGTTCCCTTTGCTCTTGCTTGATTTTTACAACTCATTGGGGGCAAGAAATACAGCTAAAGTGCTTTATGAAAGAAGGGCACTGGCAGAAGACAACCCTATTTCATACCGTACCGCTCAAAAAAATCTATGTAAAGCTATGCAAGATGGCCTCACAATGATACGCCAGCCGAGCAGTTGTGCTGGCGATTCGCATGCTGGAGTTCCACCAACAAAATTCGGGAGAATTTATGTCTCAAGAGCAGATTTAAGGGTGCTCGAGGATCTTTTGGCCCGAAAGTGCGCTGCAAGCGCTGCTGATAGTTTCTTATTTAAGAGCCGCCATAGGTGCCATACGTGCTTACCCCGATTCCTTACAGGTAGGGACAAGGCGACATGTGCTCCCTTGCCATCGGGGATTTTATCCAGATGACGCGGCGCTTTTTCAGAAAGTTTAGATCCAAATGATCCAGTGTCTGTTTTGCTTAGAGCATTAAAATTAGCTGAACCAGACATGGAAAATCGACGGCGATCACTCAATACTAGAATGGGAATGGTTAGAGCTAAGAAAGAGGGGCGTTATGTGGGAGGCACACCTCCTCTCGGATATATTTGGGCCAGAGACAACAAACAAAAGCCTATTATCATTCATGGGATCGATGCACCTTTAGTGCAGGAGGCATTTGCTCTTTATGCTTCTGGATTATTTTCTATTAATGGAGTTTGTAAATTATTATTAGACAAAGGATTGAAAATAAGCAAATCTCAGTTTTATGCATTGTTGCGCAATCCTGTCTATGCTGGCTTCATAATTGTCAAAGGCGGAGAGAATGAGGAAGACGAATGAATCCAAGGAATTCATCAGCCGATTGTGTCCAATGAGCTTTTTGAAAGGGTTCGGAAGATATTGGGAAAAATGCAGCAGACGCAAAAGGGGTGCACAATATCTGAAAGCATCGACATGCCATTAAGAGGTTTTCTACAATGCCCTAAATGCTGCCAAACGTTGACTGGCAGTGGTTCTAGTGGCAATGGTGGTAAGTATTTCTATTACCATTGTCAGAATGGCTGTAAAACCCGTTTTAGGGCAGATAGTGCCAATGCTGCTTTTGTACATCACCTTGGATCATTTAAGGTCAATCCTGAGGTTGGGAACGTTTACATGGCAGTTGTAGAAGATACCTTTAAGGTGCAGGAGGGAGATCGGGAAAAAGAGATGGCTAAATTGAGCATAGAACTGGAAGGACTAGAGTCAAAACTTCTCAAAATTGAAGAAAGATATATGGATGATGCTTTGGCTCAAGATTCTTATGTACGTCTCAAGGCAAGTGTTGATCAAAAGATGGAGGATTGCCAAGAAAGAATAGAGCAGCTGCAGGCAATGGATACTAGCTTTATGAAACATTGTCGATTTGGCATGACGTTGCTGGGTAATCTCGACTTTTACTATGAAGAGGCGCTACTTAAGGTCAAAAGAAAACTCATTGGTTCGATATTCCCTGAAAAATTGGTGTTTGAGAATGGAAGTTATCGAACCACGAAAATAAATGAGGCAGTCGATCTTATCGGTCAGTTTCAGAGGGAGTTAGGTGAGAAAAAAGACGGACGTTCTTTTTTTTTGAGAAAAACGTCCGATCAAGTGCCCCTCCCAGGACAGTTTCAGAACTTGGAGTTAAGGGATAAAAAGTTGTTCATACACTATCGTGAGCCGTTTAAAATGATAAAGGACACTTCCTTATTAGGGAAGTGTCCTGGGATGTGCCGGCGATCGGACTCGAACCAACACTCTATTGCTAGAAGTAGATTTTGAGTCTACCGCGTCTACCATTTCGCCACGCCGGCATAAAATAGAGGTGGCATGTTAGCACCTTGATGAATAGCCTTCAATCTCTTTTGTGGAAGATAGGGATTGAATTTTTTACTTAGCGTCAAATAGCAGAGCAGGATGCTTAGGAGGGAGAACTCGTGTGGGGAGTTGAGGTGTAAAAAAATATTCATCGTGGTTTCGGTAAATCGCTTCGCAAGACCAAACAGTGAGAGGAGGCTCTTGAGGTTTAGGTCTTGATGGAGTTGTGGAGCGACAGCCTGTTAAGAAAAGCAGCAGCACGATATAATGCGCAGCATGACATCTTGGAATCGTTATCAACTCTACCTCTTTGATTTTGATGGTGTACTTGCTGACACCGAAAGTTTACATCTTAAGGCTTATCAACGCATGTGTGCTCGGCGTGGTTGTGAGCTAGCATGGGATCAACATGAATATGCGAAAGTTGCGCTTTTTCATGCAAGTGGACTGAAACAGGCTTTATACACTCTTTTCCCTGCTCTTTATCAACAAGAGCCTTCTTGGGATGTGCTTTATCAGGAAAAAAGACGTTACTATTTGGAGATTTTAGAAGAGGAAGGAACGCAACTTATGCCAGGTGTGCAGGACGTACTAGAATCTCTGGAGAATGAGAGTATCCCAAGTTGTGTTGTCACACATTCTCCTAAAGAGCAGATTGAACGTATTGTTCGTCAACATCCTATTTTATCTACAATTCGACATTGGGTAACCAGAGAGTGTTATCATCAACCTAAGCCTCATCCTGAATGTTATCAACAAGCTATGCATCTTTATGCTAAACCAGGTGATAGGGTGATAGGATTTGAAGATTCTCCTCGAGGGATGATGGCGTTGAGTCAAACAAATGCCAAGCCGTATCTTGTAACATCGTTTTTAAGTGAAGACCAGGTGACAGCGCTTTCAAAACAAGTGCCGCAGCCTTTTGTGCATATCCCTTCTTTTACGGAATTTAATACAGCACTTGTTTAAGACAAAGGCCGCAGGCAGGAGCCGCAGCGCTTGCTAAACGTCGGTCCTTGCTGTCAAACAGAATAGGAAGGAGACTTGGATCTTGCTTGCCACATCCAATATCTAAGAGTGTTCCAACAAGATTGCGAACCATTTTGTAAAGGAATCCATTTCCTTCAAACTCAAGACTGAAGCCGCCTTTTTCTTTGATCAATTCAGCGCGATAAATGGTTCGAATCGTTGAGTTAACTGGGGTGCCTTGATTCACAAAAGCTGCGAAATCATGGGTCCCTTCAAAATACTTCAGAACCTGTTGCAAGCGCATTTCACAAAATGAGCGTTTGTCGTGACATACAATACGTCTTAGGAAAGGATCTACAATAGGATCTTGCCAAATGCGATAACGATAAATTTTTCTCTGAGCGCTGTATTGAGCATGAAAAGTTGACTCAACAGATTCAAGAGATAAGATCCGAATGTCTTGGGGGAGTAAACCATTTAAGGAATGAAGTAGGCGTCTAATTTCAAATGCGACTTCAGTTTCAAAATGTGCAACTTGTCCAATAGCATGGACACCTGCATCGGTACGTCCTGCTCCCATGACTCGGCATGGATGTTTTAAAATAACAGCCAATGCACGCTCTATCTCCCCTTGAATGGAGGTTCCGTTGGGTTGAACTTGCCAGCCACAATAATTCGTGCCTTCATAACTCATGACACAACGATAGCGTTTCATGAAGTACTCCAAGCGCAAGCAAGTTGGTAATCTTCAGCGGTTGTTAATTTGATGTTACTGGGGCTGCCTGTTACGAGTTTGGTAGGGTGACCTATGAGCTCAGCAAGCATGACATCATCTGTGACTGTGATAGAATGCTTGTGAACGTGCTCAAATCCTTTTTGCAGTATTTCTCGAGATAGAAATTGCGGGGTTTGAGCTTCCCAAAGAAGCTGACGATCCAAGGTTTTCTCTACCCAAGGACCTTGGCAGAGCTTGACAGTTGAGCGCATGGGAATAGCAAGAACAGCAGCTCCCACTTCTTTCCCTTCTTTAAAAAGTTGTTCCAACATGCTTAAGGAAATAAAGGGTCGCGCTGCATCATGAATACAAATCCAAGGAGAAGATGTTTGTAAAAAACCTTGATAAAGAGAGTCTTGTCTACGTTGTCCTGGCAAAGCAAATTTAACGGGATAGTTTTGAAGCAAAGGTTGGTAGTGAGGTTCACACACCACAATCACTTCTTGAATATCGGGCGAAGAAAAAAACACTTCAAGGCAATGATGAATAACAAGCTTTTCTCCAAGTGGGAGAAATTGTTTGGCTGTAGTAGACCCCATGCGACTGCCGACTCCTCCTGCTAACACAATAGCGCTAATACTCATGGGTATACTCCTTCTAAGACAGCGATTTCAGGAGGAGAAAATAAACGAAAAGGCTTGGGAGAACCAAGACCTCTATTGACGTAAAGATGTTTGGAGCAGTGTTGGTAAAGTCCGCGTGTATATTGTAAATTTGTTAAACGTGTCAGCTTACGAGATAAAGGACGGCAAAAAGGTAGGTGGATTTGCTCGCCATGTGTATGTCCTGCTAAAATCCAATCTCCGGGATAGTCTAAAAGAAGAGGGAAGGCATCAGGATTATGCGCTAAAACAATGCCAGGCAGTTCCTTTTGATAACTACTAAATGCGGTAAGAGGGCGGCAACGGCCCAAAGCGTATTCCCCAAGTCCTGTGACATTAAGACCAATAGGAAGTGTTACGGTTGTATTTTCTAGTAAGCTAAACGGAGTTTCACGCAATAGCTCCAAAAGTTCTGTATGTGGTGGAATAGCACAGACTTCCTCACTAATATGGTACCCTTTGCAGGGGGGAGATAGAAGTGTTTTGACTCCTCGAACTAAAGCTGTGATAGGATTGGGTTGAGTACGCTGAGCAAAGAGTCCGTTACTGTCTCGAGAAACATAACTTTCATAATCATGATTGCCTAAAACACAGTAGGAACCGTAAGGAGCTTGTAATCGTTTCAAAAATGCGATTAAACGATTGCGTTGTTTTAAGGAAGAATAACAAATAAAATCGCCAGTAAAAAAGATCACATCGGGTTTTTGACGTAAGGTACGACGTACAACGCGATCTAAAAATGAAGAAGATGTTTGTTCATTGAGATGCAAATCGCTAAGTTGGACAAAACGACGACCGGCTAAATGAGAAAAATGTTCGGGCAGTTTCCATTGAAGGTAGGTAAGTTTAACAAGCCGAGGTTCTATGTACCTAGGCCAAATACCTACAACAGACGCTGTACTAAGAAAATCAAAAAAACGTGACATAGTCCTGCTAAATTAGCCCACTATTATCTCGCATAGGGCCTTTGCAGGCAAGAGGCAGTCTCCTTTACAGAGACTGCCAAAAAAATTACTTGATATGCTTAGACACTTTTTTGGTCATTTGGAACATATCAATAGATGCTTTAGAACCAAAAACTTTTGCAAGCTTATCATCAGGATTGATGTTGCGCTTATTTTTTTTGTCTTGGCAGCCATGTTTTTTAATATAGGCCCATAGCTTTTTAATGATTTCAGTGCGTGGCATGGGCCCAGCTCCCACTACCGCCTGTAGATCTTCAGAAATATCTACAGGTTGCATAAATGCACTATTTTTTTTAGCCTTAGTTGCACTTGTCTTGCTTTTAGTTGCAGTTGGCATGATCCTCTCCTAAGTTAAGGAAAATCGTTTACTCTACGAACCATTTCTTTTATCTTTCTGGGGTGATTTGCGTCAAAACAATTTCGGAAGGCTTTGCAGTGAAAATTTTAATTCTTTGAAGGAGAGGGTTTTGAAAGACAGAATAGCTAAGCTGCAGCAGCGTTTACAAGAGTTAGAACCCTTGGTACAGGAGCTTAAACAGGAGATCGATCCTGTAAAACGGTGTACTTTATTAAAAAAAAATCCTGCAGTTCAACAGATTTTAGCCCAGCAAAATGAACCTGCTTTGTCAAACAATCACATTGCCTTGATGCTTTGTGCTTCGGGCGCGGCTCACTTAGCTTCTATGGTAGATCTTGGTAAATTACATCATGTTGATCAGTTCTATGCTCCTATAGGTGGGCTTTTAGGTTATTACTGTTGTTTACTTAAGTGTTTAGTGGAAGGGCAAAAGCACAGCTCTAACCCTTTAGCTCTTTCTCGTGCCTCGGGTTTTGATCTTAGCTCTTCTGCCGGTTTAGCATTGGAGGAAGGATTGCGTGCCGTCCCTCATATGGCAGAAATGTATCCTATTGGAGGGCTTGCAACTCGATTGGAGTATTGTGATGAAAATGGCAGGTGTCTACCAGCTGCCATGCTGCCTTTTTGTGGAGTTTCTTTATTAGAAGGTCTAATCCGAGATGTTGAGGGAAGAGAGGCTCTTTATTATAAAGTTTTTGGGCAAAAGGTTTGGATCCCTTTGGCTTTCATGATTTCGGATGAGAATGAAAAGGCAGTGCTAGCGTTATTGGATCAGCATAACTGGTTTAATCGTCCTCGAGATTCTTTTTTTCTTTTCCGGCAGCCTTCGGTACCAGTTATTACAGAAGAGGGGGAATGGGTGCTGTCGGATGCTTCTAACCTGGCCTTGCAGCCAGGCGGGCATGGAGCGATATGGCAAGCAGCTTTAAGCTCCGGAGTTTTTGATTGGCTACGTCAACATCAACGGCATCATTTGCTTATTCGGCAAATCAATAATCCTTTGGCAGGATTGGATCATGCGTTGCTTTCTTTTGTCGGATTAGGCAAGCGAGAAAATAAAGCTTTTGGATTTATTTGCTGTGAAAGAGAGCCTGAGGCTGCAGAAGGGGTGGTTGTACTCATTGAAGAAATGGGCAAATACCGCATTTCCAATATTGAATATACACATGTTAAGGCTTATGGGATTGAAGATGCCACACACCTGCCTGCTAACACCAACATTCTTTATGTGAACTTAGACCAGTTGGAAACAGCAATTAAAGAACATCCTTTGCCAGAATTTGTCTTAAACATGAAAAGTGAGATCGAAGTTATTGAGTTATCTTCTGTGCGTAAGGTCATGGGAGGGCGTCTAGAGAGTATGATGCAAGGCGTTAGCAATTATTTCAAAGCGCAGACTTGGGAACAATTACCTACATTTTTGGCTTACCAAAAACGTAGTCGTACAATGTCAACGACCAAACGCAAATTTGTAGGAAGTCTGTTAGAAACCCCAGAGGGAGCTTTCTATGATTTGATGCGTAACGCACATGAGTTACTTACCTTATGTGACTTCACGTTGCCTGCTTTCTGTTCTCAACAAGCTTATTTGCAAGAAGGGCCTTCCTTGATTTTTTGCTATCATCCTTGTTTAGGGCCTCTTTACTCTGTAATTAAACAGAAATTAAAACACGGTAAGCTTAGCTACGGATCAGAATTGCAAATTGAGAGCACAGATGTGTTCATGGAACATGTAGATATAGAGGGCAGTTTATGTGTTCAAGGAGCAGGAAAAGGTGTTTTTAAAAACGTTACAATTCGCAATAAGGGAGTTGAGCCCTGCCAGCGTTATTGGGACGGGCAGTATCAACGCCAAGAGAGCGTCATCGTCATTTTAAATGGCACGGGTGAATTTCATATAGAAGGGGTAGAGTTGAAAGGATCTCATGTTTTTGATGTCCCAGACGCACAAAGATGGGTGTTGAATTCTCATGGATTGGTGAAAAAACCCTTAGAGAGACCTACCTGGCAATGGCATTATGTTCTAACCCCTGAAGGGTTTATTACCTGTCATATAGAAACTGGGATGTCTTAGGCTGATCACAGTGATAGAGTATATTTTAATGGATATGGCGATTTCTCACTGAAATAGTGCTGTCTAGATTCTTAGTCCGATTATATTCGATGGATTATCTTTATAACTTTGTTATGATTTTAAAAAGAAAAAATAAATTACTTATTTATATAAAAAAATAATTAGCGTCTATATAAAATAAAGGTGTTATATGTAATTAATATTAGAGGTTAGTTATGTCTTCTTTAGGAGGCCCTGAAAATTCGCAGTTTAATCTTACACAGTATATCGACGATTGGCAGGGGGATTGGGGAGCCAAGAATCCTGTTAATCAACAAACACCAGGTGTAAAGGGAGAAACGGGATTTGCTGTTGTGCAATCAGATGGATCTTTTAACCCTCAGTATTCTATATCACCCGTGCAAGGACAGGCTTGGAATTATGGTGCAACAGCAGGTAATACAGCCTTAGCGATAGGAGGATGGACAAACTCTCAACCTCCTTCAGGAGGACTTTGGCAAGTCTTGCAACCTACAGATCCTAGTAGTCCCCAAGCATCGTTAAGTCCAGCAGCGCAAAATCTTATCAATAATATTTGTAATAATGTCGGGAGTAATTCTCCCCAAGGAGAAAATTACCAGACGGTGACGCTTGACTACGAATCTTTTGCATCGACTAAACCAGGACAAATTGCCAATGTGAATGCGTTTGTACAAGAACTCTCTACCCGTTTAGGCCAACTGGATCCTCCTGTGAAGCTAGAGATGGCTATTTCGCCTCTTAGTACCAACCAGCAATATTTTACTCTGAGTGCGGTCACGCCTTACGTGTCGACCTTCCAAGTTATGAACTATGACTACGCTGTAGGGAATGCCAATGTTGCAGATAATGCCAGTGTTTCACAAACCATAAGCACGCTGAAAGATCTTGTCAGTGAAGGAGTCCCGGAGAGTAAAATTTCTGTAGGGGTTCCTTTTTATGGGCGTCAATTTGAAGTGGCAAAAGGCTTAACACAAGCAGAAGTTGAACAGCAGCTCCAGTCAGGAAGATTGCAAGTTACAGGTTCTCAGTCTCCTATTACAGATGATGATATTTTGAATACAATAGGAGACTGGAATGCTCCACAATCTCCCTGGATAAATGTGCAAGATGGAGAAAGTCCTCCTGGCCAATTTTACTACAACTCTGATACAGGAACGATTATTAGTGCCATGAATCCTAAAGAGTTAGAATCGTTAGCTACAGCCATTAAAGAAAATTTTCCTGGTGTGAATCAAGCTTTTGGTTATGAGGGTTACGGGGATCAGAAAGCACAGATGGTGCAACAGATGATTCAAGATTTTAACGGGTAATTCAAGAGTACAATCCGAATACAGCAATATTTAACAAATCGGCAGGTCAAGTTTTGGCTTGCTGATTTTTCTTTTGAGAGCGAATCTCTTGAACCTTATAGTCTAGCTGCGCTAAACTCTATCTTTATTTGAAATTTTATCTTTGGAATGAAGAGATGCAAGAACAGAAGCTAGAGCTAATCCAAGAACGTATTTTGCATATGTGGAGGTATCTTTGACTTAGAGCAGAAGCAGAAAAAAGTCAAAGAGCTCGAGCAACGGATGGAGGCTTCCAATTTTTGGGATCATCAGGAAGAAGCTCAGACAGTTATCAAAGAGTGCAATGCTCTAAAAGAATGGACGCAACCTTATGACGATATTCGAAGACGTTATGAAGATGTTGCAAGTCTTTACCCTGACGCTCAGAGTGAAGGGGATGAGCAGCTGCTTGCAGAGTTAGAGAAAGAACTTTCGCATATCACCAAGCTATTAGAAGAACTTGAAATCAAACGCATGCTTTCAGGTCCTATGGATAACAGCCCCTGTTTTTTAAGCATTAATGCTGGGGCTGGGGGAACGGAAGCCTGTGATTGGGCTCTGATGTTAGGGCGTATGTACCAAAGATGGGCAGAGCATAGAGGTTGGAAAGTTGAGCTTGTGGATTGTGTGGATGGAGAAGTCGCAGGCTGTAAAAGCATGACGTATAAACTCACAGGATCTTTTGCTTTTGGCTACGCTAAAGCAGAAAGGGGAGTGCATCGTTTGGTGCGTATTTCCCCTTTTGATAGTGGAGCTAGACGTCATACTAGTTTTGCATCTGTCGATGTGATTCCTGAGATCTCAGATGATATTGCTGTGGAGATTAACCCAGTAGATTTGCGTGTGGACACTTATCGTTCTTCTGGGGCAGGTGGACAGCATGTGAATACAACAGACTCTGCAGTACGCATGACGCATTTACCAACGGGTGTTGTAGTGAGCTGTCAACGCGAACGTAGTCAGATTCAAAACAGGGAAACATGTCTCAAAATGTTGCGTTCCAAGCTTTATGACTTGCAAATGAGAGAAAGGGAAGAGAAGTTAGCTAAGATGGGTGGAGAGAAAAAAGAGATTGCATGGGGATCTCAAATTCGTAATTATGTATTCCAGCCCTATACGTTAGTAAAAGATGCTCGCACAGGGCATGAAACAGGTAATATTCAAGCAATGATGGATGGTGAATTGTTAGATGAGTTCATCGTTGCATACTTAAAGGAAGTCGGCACAACATGAGCTTACCACAAATAGAAGGTTTGGAACTTCGTTATACAGTTGCAGAGGATGCTGAGGCTTTAAAGCAATGGCTCTTAGAACCAGGAGTTCTCAAGGGATTCCCTATGCAAGATGAGCTTGAAGTCGATGACTCAGTCAAACATTGGATTGGGTTTGCTCGATATAAAAGTAGTTTGACAGCAACCTACAAGGGTAAACCTGTTGGGATGGTGACGCTTTGCTTAATGCCCTATAAGAAATTGACGCATCAAGCACTTCTTTCTATCATTGTGGCAGGCGAGATGCGTGATAAGGGTGTAGGTACGGTTTTAATGAATAACTTGATTCATCTTGCTAAAAATTATTTTGGTATTGAGGTCTTGTACTTAGAAGTCTATGAAGGTAATCGCGCTATTTCTTTGTACCGTCGCTTTGGTTTTACCGAGATTGGAAGACAAAGGCATTTTATGAAAGAAAATGGCAGCTATGTTGCCAAAATTATTATGGAACGTGTGTTGTGAATGCTACACAACTACAGCAGCGCATTGCTAAATATTTAAGCTTGAAAATTGAGTTGCGTGTTAACAACAACCGTTCAACCATGCTGAACATTTTGCAAAGGCAACGCCAAGCTGTAAAGTTGTCCATACATAAAATGTTTTTAGATGCTCCTGAAGATGTTATTGTAGCCGTGGCTCACTATGTGAAAGGAACTCCCAGGGAAAAAGGAAACTTAAACCACGTTTTAAGAACTTATATTCAAAACAATGTAGGTTCTCATGTTCCTTCGACACGTCTTAATGAAAAAGTATTGATTCCACAAGGCAAGCATTATGACTTGCAAAAGATCTATGAGACCTTAAATGGCCAATATTTTCAGGATCGATTAAATTTAAAAATCACGTGGTATGGGACAGCACGTTCTTGTCATAGACCTCAGCGCTTGACATTTGGTCTTTATCAGGAATCTTTAAAGTTGATCAAAATCCATCAGATGCTGGATGATCCTTTTTTCCCTTCTTATTTTGTCTGGTATATTGTGTATCACGAGATGGTTCATAACGTAGTACCTGGGAAAATGGATGCCAGGGGACGCTTTTGTGTGCACTCGGCAGCCTTTAAGGAAGAGGAAAGAAAATTTATAGATTATGAGCGTGCTATCACTTGGGAACGCCAGAATAAGGAGAAGATTTTTCGTCGTGGCTGGGCATAGTAAGTGGGCAAATATTAAGCATAGGAAAGAGAAAGCAGATAAGCTTAAAGGCAAAATGTTTTCTCGTGTCGCTAAAGAAATTATTAGCGCTGTCAAAATAGGAGGGGATGATCCTAAAAACAACCCTCGCTTAAGGCTTGCTATACAAAAAGCAAAGACTGTGAACTTCCCAAATGACAATATTGAGCGAAATATTAAAAAAGCGATGAGTCCTGATCAAGCCGACTTTGTCACACAGAATTATGAGTTATACGGGCATGGTGGTATCGGTTTAATTGTTGAGGTTATGACAGATAACAAGAACCGTACAGCCTCTGATTTGCGTATTGCTACCAATAAACGGGGAGGTACGTTAGCAGAGCCTGGAGCTGTAAGTTACAGTTTCGATCGTAAGGGTATCTTGCAATATCCCAAATCGTATGATGAGCCTAAACTTTTTGAAGTGGCCATTGAAGCGGGAGCTGAGGATTTTGAAGTAGGAGAAGAAGAGTATTTTGTCACAACAGCTCCTACAGATTTGTATCAGGTCAAAGAATCTTTAGAAGCTAAGGGTTTTGTATCAACCGAGTCTGAAATTCAAATGATCCCTCAGCATCTGATTGCTTGTGATAAACAGACTGTTGAAGCTAATCAGGCGCTTATTGATTGGTTAGAGGATCTTGATGATGTGTCCGCCGTCTACCATAACATGGATCTGTCCAGCTGAGTTACTTGAACTTGCTCAGAAATATGCCGACCAAGAAGGGACATGTCTGATTGCTAATGAGACAGGTGTCTACCTAGGGATTTTGCCAAAAAGAACATTGAAGCTTTATCCTACGCCTCAGGCTTGGGAACAGTTGAGTGTTTTTGTGCAAGAAGCTCTCCTGCCCGTGATGGGTTTTATTGGATATGAAATGGGAGCCTTTGCAGACCCTGCTTATCCTTTGCCTTGGTATCCCTCTTCTTATGCTTCAACCGTTTTTTTTGAGCCCTCTAAGATCTATGCTTCTACACATCTACCTCCCTTAAAACAGACTCTTCCCCAAAATTTAAATTGTAATGCTCGGGAAGAGAAAAGCAGTTATTTGTCAAAGATAGAACACATTCGCAATCTTATTGCTGAAGGGAAGGTCTATCAGGTCAATCTTTCTCAAAGTTTTCGCTTTCAGCATGAGGGAGTAGATGCTTTTCAGCTATTTCAGAGTTTATATGCTCGTAATCCAGCTAAGTATGCGGCTTATCTAAATGTAGGAGAACAAAAAATTTTATCTTTGTCTCCTGAACTGTGGATAACATCCTCTCACAATATCCTGACAACACGTCCTATTAAAGGCACTGCCGCACGTGGTAAAACCATAGCAGAGGATGAACAGTTCAAACAGCAACTGCAGAATTCAGAAAAAAATCGTTCAGAACTACTCATGATTACAGATCTCATGCGTCATGATCTGTATTCGGTATGTCAACCTGGTAGTATCAAGCTTATAGAACTTTGTAAACTTGAAGCCCATCCCGATGTTTTTCATCTTGTTTCAACACTACAAGGTGTTCCTAACACGCTGCCTGCTGTGGAGAAGCTTAGGAGCCTTTTCCCTGCAGGATCTATTACTGGGTGTCCCAAAAAGGCTTCTATGGAAGTCATTGCTAAGTTAGAGCAACGTCATCGAGGTGTGTATACAGGATCGATTGGGATGTTCTTTCCACAGGGAGATTTTTGTTTTAATGTAGCCATTCGTACAGCTATTTGGACGGAACATGATATTGAAATCCAGTTGGGAGGAGCTATTGTCTATGATTCTGATCCGGAAGAAGAATATTTAGAAACTCTTCATAAGGGCAGAACATTTTTCCATATCTTATCAGCAAATGGTTATCAACGTGTTTTCTGATGTCCTGACAACTGTTGTATGGAAGCAGTATCCACAACCTTTTTCTCATGTGATCCCAGAAGATAGCCTTCTGACAACACTCAGAGTTGAGCAAGGTTGCCCTTTTTACTTACAAGCACATATACAACGACTCAAGCAACAAGCAGCCAGAAGGCACCTTAGCATGCCTTCTTTAGATTTAGCTGGCTTACAGACATGGTTAAAGGCATATCAGCATGTTGCTGTTTTACGTCTGCGTATCCTTTTACTCGCAGGGCAAAAAAATAATCATCAGATTGTGACACAACTGACACATGTTACGGAAAAGGTGTCTAGTCTACGGCTTGTTCAAGTGCAAGATCCTGGGTTGTGCTGTCCTCAATTTAAGACTTATGCCATGCTTCAACGTTTATCTATGATCAATGAGGCGCATCAAAAGGGATTTGATGATGCCTTTACCTGTTCGGATGAAGGCAACATTTTAGAATCAACCTTTGGTAATCTTTTTTGGATAGAAAACAACAAGCTTTATCTTCCAGATCCCAACTTGCCTTATTATTTGGGCGTGACGCTGACACAACTTCTTCAACAGAATATTTGGGAGATAGAAAAAATACAGTGCCCGCCGGAGGCTATTTCTCAGCAAGCTTCTGTTTTTAGAACCAATGCCCTACATGGGCCTTTCCCTATTGTGTGTTTAGGGGCTCATCATTTCAAAGTAGACCCTAAACTGACCCTCTTTTTGCAACAAACCTGGAGAAGTTTGGCTTTTGAAAAATAGCTTAGAGGTTAATCCTCGTCTGAGGTTGGCATGCGAGCTGCACCAGGTTGTCGAGAAGCTTGAGGTGGGAGAGGGACTGTAGTGGGTTCTTTTTTGCGTTTTTTGCTAGGAGCAGGATTCAAAATATCGCCAAATTTTGCTTTTTCATAGGAAGCAATGACCTTTTTACCCCATGTTTTAGGTAGTTTTAAAGTAAGCCCTACGGAAGAATCAGAAAGATTTGCACTTGGTTTAAGTTCTCCTGTTCGGGGATCTGGTCTTAGATAGACACTTGCTACACGCATTTCTTGAGAGGCTGGATCAATGATAATCTGTCTAGGTGTATAACTTTCAATAGCGGCTCGACGCAGACAAACTTGCTGTTCTACAGAACGTAATTGGGCAAGCAAGGGAGACTTATCATCTGCACCAGCTGGAAATAGTTCATCAATGGCATCCACCAAACCCTGTGCAGCATCAAGAGTAGGGGTCCGGGTTGTCTGAAAAAGCTCATCTAGCTGTTCAGCTGCTGCAGCTTGTAATCTTTGTAGTTCTGCTGGTTCATCCTCGTCCTCATCCAGATTGTGGATATCTTTACCTTGCAGAAAGGTAGTAATAGCTTCAGTTGCCGTTTCATAAGCTTCAAGGGTAGCTATAGTGTCTTGCAGCGCTCCTTCTCGGCCTGCTGGAGCATTGTCAGGATCGCCTTGGACTTGACCAAGCAGCGTTTGTAGCTCAGCACGCGTTGGTATGAGAGCTCCTGAAGGGGCTACACGTAATGGAACAAGATTAGGATCAAACTTAGGCATGCAGTTATTAGGGAGTAACCTTGGCAAACCTGTGTTACGATCCATAACATATAAAGCGGCCGTAGCAGGGGGAGTCAGAGTTCTTCTTGTATGAAAAATTTCTCCTAAGGCATCTGCAGCATTGTGTTGGAGTCTTTGGAACTCAGTTTGGTCATCAGGTTCAAGATGTAAAATATCTCTATCGTCTTCAGCTAAAAACTCTGTGATGGCATTGCGAGCTGCTTCATACTCTTTCACCTGTGCTAGCGTTTGTTCTACCAGAGCTGTTTCTGCTGCTGTCCAAGACATGTCATCATCATCATCATCATCATGCTGAAACTGATCCAACACTCTTTGAAGATGTGCACTTGTTGTAAGAAGCTGTCCTGTTGCATCCACTGTTAGTCTAGCTTCTCGAGGGAGTGCAACTTGAGTTGCACTCTGTTCTCCATCTATTAACAGGGGAAGACCCGTATCCGGATCCATGCGACATAAAGGAGCTGCAACAGGAGTAGTAGAAGGAGGAAAGTCGGGGATGGATGTTGAATGAAATAATTGTTCTAAGTGATGACCTGTTGTTAACTGTAGCTGATGGATTTTATCTTTTGTGGCAGTGTTCCAAGCATTAGGGTCTGGGTGAGCGTGTAAAAGAGCCTCGATCTCCCGGCATCCCGATTCATATTCTTTGACATGACGGATAGTGTCCTTCAACAGCCCTTGCTGTTGATACGAAGGGTAACGAGGATCTTGAGGAGAATAACTAAGTAAACGATCTAAATGACGTTGTAATTGAGCACTCGTTGTGATGAGTTCACCACCATCTGAAACTTCCAATTTAAAGAGCGAGATAGGGAGACGTTGGGGGCTATCAGGATCTATAAGTTCAGGTTTCTGAGAATCTTCACCAATCTCATAATTGCAAAAACGAGCATCAAGCAGTTTTTGAACAGCTTTTTGTGCTTCTGCTAATTCTGCTGTCAGGGCGTCCACCAGCGCTTGATTAGGAGCTCTTCCACCTACTGGATTCAGAGCTTCCCACAGTTTTCTAGATAGGAATAGAACATCCCCTTGTACAAATCTATCATGTATAGCTTGAAGCCTAGGTCTTTCAGCAGCAGGAGCATGATTAATAGCTTGATTTAAGGCTCTTTCGTGATTGTCTAAACGTTGATTGAGTTCTTTGAGACGCTCTTTTTCTTTAGTCAAGGATTCTTTTTTATCAGCAGGTGGGTCTTGCTGTAATGCCGCATCGATTTCTTCCATTCTATCCGTATTAAGTTTCTTAACTCTTTCATGGCCTATAAGATGAGCTAACTTTTCCATGCGGTTATCTAAGTCGCGTGCAATCATATGAGGTTCTAATAGATGTCCTAGTTGCTTATCTTTGGCAGCAGATAAAGCAGAGTCAAAGTCATTTTGTGAAAGAACAAATTGATACGCTGTTCGGCGAAGCTTTTCTGGGTCTGTAATGTGTTTGCCTGTTCGAGTATCTGTAGCAATGTAAGAACTTGTGCGACTGAAATCATAACCACCAAATTTATCCTCGGGGACAAAGACAATGCGTGAATGATGGCTATCTACCCAGTACATACCATAACCCGAAACAACAGTAAATTCGCTTCTATGCTGAGGGCTTTCATAACGCTCTTTAGCAAAAGCAGCTCTTCCCTCTTGAGTTTTTACAGAGTGAGTAGGTTGATTGCCTGTATTGGGGAGTAATCTTCCTCTTTCAACTTTTTGAGCAAGGGTTCGTCTTTCTTGGGGAGAAAGAGCGGCAGAATAGACAGTTTTTTCTGTGATGTCTCCCGTCCATGTGTCCGCAATATTTTTTCTCACAGCCTTACTTAATAAAGACACTGGGAACAAAGCAGCTAACGCGGCTTTTCCTACAGCCTTGGCTTTGGACCAACCGCTAGAATTTTCTTTAAAGGTGGTTGCTTTGACCTGAACAGTTCTCCCTCCCGGCCCTGCTAAGGCAACAAGTCTTGCATCTGTTACTTCTGTATTGGCCCTTGCGCTTTGTCGGTGGTGATCTACCACAGCTTGTAAGCGACTTTGTAGAGGTTGAGTATCTCGGGGAGGTTCTACCGCAGCTGTAGTCACTACAGCGGGAGGGAAAACAACGGGAGCTGATGAGCCTGGTGCTACGTGTGCCATATCAAATATTCCTTGTTGGCAGTAAAACTTAAATTACTGATTTAGAGTGTCTTCCTCTATCAGTTCTAGAGCTGCACTTTTGAGTGTTTCTAATCCATCAGAGAGTCCAATTAGCTTCAATAATCTGTCGACATGGTGGATTTCTGAAAGAAGTTGATCATTTGCAAATTCTAAGTAAGCAATTGTTTGCTCTTGTGTCTTGTTATTCATAGTGCCTCCTGTTAGGAAGAAACTAAAAAGCAAGATCTATGCCGGAACATAGAAAATTATGTGCAATAGCTGTCGCATAGTGGTGACAATATTAACATATAGGGATGTTAATTGTTGAGATTGCTAGAGTTTTGTTAAAGGACGGGCTGCATTAAAACATTCCTTTCAAAAGAGTGTAAACGTGCAATTTTTGTTAGTCCTAAATAGGGAGTGTTTTGAGAATAAAGATGGAAATGCTAACAAGCTATAAATTGCTGAGGGTCAATTTTTATTGGAGCTTCTTGTTCTTTTTTGTGTAATGCAAGTATTTCAGCCGTTATCTGAGTAATAAATTTTCTAAGATCTTCATCTTGAATGAATTTTAGGACTTCAATGCGCACGCACATGTCAGCTGTTGGATTGATGTGAGCCTCCTCTTTTTCCCAAGATAGAATTGTTGGGTGTGTAACGCCTAATTTTTTAGCAAAATCAGTGGTCGTAAGTTTTAAAAATTTACGCATAAAACGGAGTTGGCTTCCTGTTAAGGGAGTGGCTTTAAAAATCAGGAATTTCAAAACACTGATTTGTAACTTGTGCATATCTATATCCAAAATCTCTTCACCCATGACTATTTTAATGGGAACGTCAACAAGAGTGATCGGAAAACCAAAGTCTTCATAAATAATAGTTTTAATTTTTGTCATACGCTATCTTTAATTGTTAAGTTAACTACTGTTATAACAATAATATTTTCTTCGTTAAGAGTTATTATCACTCTTATGTTTACATTCTCTAGAGTTTTCCCTTTGATTGAGTACTTCCAATTTTGAAAAGTCTCATCATAGGAATCTTTAGCCTCTTCTCTATGGCCGGTTTCTAACACAAAAAGAACATCTTGAAAAGAGACCTTTCTCTTGTCAATTCTCTCCATTGCATGTAGTGATTGTTTGTAGCGTCGATTTTCTAAGCAATTTTTGATCTTTGCTGCAATCTCTGCATCTTTAAGAGGTCTCTTGCTGTGTTTCATCTCGTTCTCTTAACTTCATTGTAGAAATCTTACATGTTAAAAGCAATGTTTTTCCACGTATTACGAGATAAATTCATAATATAATTGTAAAATTCCTTCAGTAGCACATGGTTTTTTGGAGGTGCCTTATATGGAAAAGCATCACTATCTAGCGCTCTGATCATGACCATAGGATTAGGTCAAAAACTCAGCACAGGATCCCTTTGCCCACATGTCTTGAAGAAGATCTAGTCTTTTTTTAGATAATCCCCCTAACGTCTGGATTCCAGTTAGAAGACGAGCACGTGTGCGTTCCTTGCCTAGTAAGGCAACAGAACTAAACAAAGGCAACCCCTGAGTTTTGCCCGTAATAACAGTAAAGAGGAGGGGCATGATAGCTTTTTTATGGTGAACACCAAAAGCCGTGGCAACAGAATGAGATGCTGCTTCCATGCTTGCAGCATTCCACAGATCGTCTTTTTCTAAAGCCCAAATTGTTGTCTGTAAAATAGCCGCCGAGTGCTCAGGTTTTAAACCTTTAGGTGTCAATTTTTCCACATCTAAAGGGATATGATTAATAAAGAAAAATTGACATAACTCCATGAATTCTCCAAATGTCTTCATCCGAGTGTGACAAAGAGGCATCAGTTTTTCCATGAAAGTATCATTAAATCCCCATGCTTTTAAACGGGACCAAAGTTGATTCTGAGGGATTGTGTGAATGAGATATTGTTGGTTAAGCCACTCTAACTTTTGCACATCAAAGACCGCGCCTGAAATTCCAATGCGCTTAGGATCAAATTGTTCAATAATTTGGTCTAGGGAGTAAATCTCCACATCTCCGGGCATGCTATAACCCATCAAAGTCAAGAAATTGATAAAAGCTTCTGGCAGATAACCACTGTCTCGATAATAGAAGATAGAAGTAGGATTGCGGCGTTTGGAAAGCTTGCGGCCATCTATTCCCAATAAAAGAGGCATGTGCATAAAAGTAGGAGGTGTCCAGCCAAAAGCTTCATAAAGACAAATATGCTTAGGTGTAGAGCTGATCCACTCATCCCCACGAATAACATGAGAAATTTTCATGAGATGGTCATCCACAACATTAGCCAAATGATAGGTAGGGAAGCCATCGCTTTTTAATAACACTTGGTCATCTATATCTGCCCAAGGGAATGTAATACGACCTTTAATGGCATCTTCAAAGACACATTCGCCAGTTAGAGGGACTTTCAAACGGATTACATAGCTTTGACCAGCTTCTTCTCTGCGACGGATTTCTTCTGCGGAAAGATTGCGATAACGACGGTCATATCCTTTAGCGATCTGACGCATCTCGGCTAGTTCTTCTCCTGTAGCAAAGCATTTATAAGCCTTCCCAGCTTCAATAAGTTGGTAGGCATATTTTTGATAAAGTTCTGTACGCTCAGATTGGCGATAGGGAGCGTAGGGGCCTCCTACATCAGGACCTTCGTCCCAGTTTAGACCACACCATCTCAAAGTTTCAAAGATACTGGTTTCATATTCTGGACGGCTACGAGTTTGATCTGTATCTTCGATACGCAGAATAAATTTGCCTCCAAAACGACGGGCAAAAATCAGGTTAAATAAAGCCATGTAGGCTGTTCCAACATGAGGGTCTCCAGTAGGAGAAGGCGCAATGCGTACACGTACATCCATGGCCAGGCAGTCTAGCGAAAAAAATGTTAATTGAGAAGGAGAATTAAATCCTTCATAATGTTGAGAGTTTCTTTGAGCTGGAAGTCATTTTCGATATAAAAACCTAAAGAGGTTTCATCTAAATCTTCTTTTTGCAGATCGCTTAGAAACTTCTGATAAAGAGCGTCATTTTGACATCTTAATTCAGAGTTTTTTTGTAAAACGGGCAGGAAGCGAGTGTACATTTTTAATTTAGGTTGTAAATTAAAACGATAGAGCCAACTAATATGATCGCGCTGAACAGAAGGAATATCAGATAAGTCATCATGGAAGTTTTCACAGATAGAATCATTTTCTAGGGGATATTGACTGTATTGTTCTCCAATTTGAACATGAGTCAGGGGACCTGAGACTACAATGTCAGGTTGGACGCCCACAAGTTGGGGGCTTTTCCCCGACACTGTATAATAGCGTCCTCTTGTAACTTTGATTTCTCCTTTAGGGTTAATCTTGGGAGTTGTACTAGCATCCAGGGTAAAGGTCTGAAAAGTCCCTTTTCCAAAAGTGTGAGGATCCCCAACGATAAGAGCCCGTCCGTAGTCTTGTAGAGTCTGAGCGACAATTTCAGCTGCTGAAGCGCTTGCTTTGCTTGTTAAGATAATCAAAGGACCATCATAGGCCATTTTCCCATCCAATTCTCGCAAGTGCTCTAAGTTGCCAAAATTGTCTTTGATGGAGACGACAATGCCTTTTGTAATAAATAGACCTGCGACTGTGACAGCTTGAGGTAGGACTCCTCCAGAGTTATCGCGTAAGTCGATGACAATGCCTTTCACTTTATGTTCTTTGCGGATCATATTAATTTCTTCGTAAAGATCAGCTCCGGAAGAGTGAATAGGATCTTGATAAAAGGCGTGCAGGGCAATGACAGCAATCACGCCGTCTCCAAACGGTATCGTCGAAGATTCGATACGCGTCTCTTTAATGACCACCTCACCACGTATGATAGAGATATGATGACAGCTTTCTTTGTTCTCTTCTTCGCGTAAAACGGTGAGGTTAACAACGGTGCCCTCTTCTCCTCGAATCAGTTCCACAGCGTCTGTAATCTCTAATCCCACGACAGGTTCATCATTGATAGCAATGATGCGATCTCCATTCTTTAGGCCTGTATCTCGACTAGCAGGCCCCCCCTCAATGATTTTAACGATAGAAAAACCATTAAGATCATCTCTGAGCTGAGCTCCTATCCCAAATAACCTTTGTTGAACTTGAATAAGAAATTGGGCGGCTTCTCCTGGGGTAAAATAGCAGGTATGGTTGTCAAAAGAAGAGGCAAATGCTTTAAGAGTATGACACAGCACAAAGCGCATGCGATCAGCCGGACAGGTCCCTTTCATTTCCTCTTCACGCAGCTGGCGGCGTTTAACAAGACGCGCTAAAGCCTTTTCTTGAGTGGGTTTGTCAAGCTTGTAAGCAGTCTCGTATTGTAAGGCTTTAAGCTTAATAAGCCGATCTTCAAGCTCTTTTTCGTTGGTGGCCCAGTTTAAATCCTTAAAATCTTTGACGCTGACATGCTGAGGAAGTGGTAGAAGATCGATTTTTTTGTCTAGTTTGGATCTGCGTTCAATGGCGCATAACATGCAGTTATGGATGGCCTGAAAGCAGGTAAAATTCGATTGAGAGATCTGTTGTGTTAGGCGTAAAAGCTCTTCCTCTTCGGGGTGTAGCCACTTAGCAAGGTCGGCCTCAATAAAATAGGTTTTGGTTGGATCGAGCTCCTGAATAAAACTGTCTAAGGCACGTGCGACGAGCTGAGCAGAGAGTTCTTTATAGGTCGCATGCGCTTCTGTCATCTGACGCAAAACCACGCTGACATCCTCTTCAGAAATGTCAGGGAGCTTGCCTGCAAGAAGAGGAAAGCTAAGCCAGATAAGCAAAATAAGACGTTTTAACATTGCTCGTATGCTTGTAGCAGGAAGAATGGATAAAATCCAGTTTTAAGCATGAAATCAGCTAATGAAAGGACAAAGGATAAGAAAATACAATGATTAAGATTATGTAAATTTAATATTTAAATCTAATAAACTTGAATTTTTTGTTGCTTAATATTAAGATCTTAATGAAAATACAACAAAGTTATTGAACTTAGGTTCGAGATAGACAATCCAGGGCAAGCTATGCTCGGGGAGTCTTTAAAAAATGTAAAAAAAACCTTGATCTCAAATTCAAATTTGAGTCATAATAGTTTCTTTAAGTATAGGTGAAGTGAAGAACTTAAAGAAAAATATTAAAAAGTAAAAAATTAATAAATTTAACAAAAACCTTAGGGGGTTACTAAAATGGAAGAACAAGAAAAGAAAGTTGCCTCTTCCGGCATGGATAAAAAAGTTGTTTCCATTACAGAAGCAGCACGTATTAATAACGTTACTCGCCAAGCAATTTATGTTGCGATCAAGCAAAAGAAGTTAAGAGCGACAAAAGGTACACGTTGGGAGATAGACGTTCAGGATCTAGAGGATTATCGCAATAATAAGTACTCTCGTACCAAATCGATGTTTGACGGAGAGCTTCTATTTGATAACACGAAAGGTTACTTCTCTGTTAACCAAGTAGCAGATTTGTTAGGTGTACCTGCTCAGAAGATTTACTACGCAACACGCACAGGTATGATCAAGGGTTCTCGTAAGGGGGCTGCTTGGGTCATTCACAAAGACGAAGTCAGTCGTTATAGAGAAGAATATCTCGCGAAAAAAGAGAAAGCTAAAGTTAGCTAAACTTGACACGGTTCGCGTTATTCAAAAGGCCTGGGCCATGAGTCCAAGGCCTTTTTTTTGTCTTCAGGCTTATTTTCTTTCAGTTTCTTCAATGACTTTAAAATCTTTGATCAGCAATTGAATACTACTTTTGTTATGGAAGTGGTTGATCTGCGGTGTATAAGCAACTTGCAGAAGGATGTTTTTCTTTTGGATTTGAGCGCGTCTGTCGGCCATCCCAAAAGCAATTCCTTCAAGCATACGATCATCTTGTTCTAAATAGAGTTTCAGGTGAGTCCCTCCAATGACTTTAGGTGCCCAGGCTTGCCTTGCTTGGCAATAGAGGATAGGAGGAGTGTTTTCATTCCCATAGGGCTCAAAAAGTTCGAAGGAAGAGAGTAGGTCATAACACAAGTCTTTAAAATCTGCTTGAGCATCTAAATGCAGTTTGGAGATCATATCATGATCTTTTAAAGAAGAATTTGCTGCATGGATAAAACGTTTAGCAAATTTATCAATAAGGTTTTCTGGGATTGTAAAACCCGCTGCAAAATCATGTCCCCCATAATTCAGAAACAAATCAGCGCTCTTCTTTAAAATAGGTAGCAAAGGGAACTCTCTAATGGTACGAATGGAGCCTTTTCCGATGCTTCCATCCACAGCAATAATGACCGTAGGACGGTTATAGTGTTTAGCAATACGAGCAGCTACAATAGGAATTACGCCTGGATGCCAATTTGCAGATTTAAGGACGAGGGCTTTATTGGACAGCAGGTTAATATGTTTACTTAACCAGTCATCAACTTCGGTAGAAACCAGTTGCTCAATTTTCTGTCTTTCAACATTGAATAGATCAAGTTCCTTTGCAAGTTCTTCGGCACGTTTCTCATCTCGTAAAAGCAAAAGTTCTACGCCCTTTCTAGGATCAGCGATTCTTCCCAAGGAATTTAATCTGGGTGCTATTTTGGATGCGATATCAATAGGGGTTGCATCACTACAATTTACACCGCAAATTTGAAAAAGTTTAGCCAGGCCAATACGTTTTGTTTTTTGAATTTGTTTTAATCCATAGCGTACTAACACCCGATTTTCTGCCAGCAGAACACCCATATCTGCAATGGTACCTAAGGCAACCAGATCCAAATAGACTTTCAAATCTATTTTTTTTGGCATAGGTAATTTATGCGCAAAGAAATAATTAGTAATCGCATGAGCTAGTTTAAAAGCAACGCCTACGCCTGTAAGATCTCGATTAGGATAGGTTTGATTAATAAGCTTGGGGTTAAGTGTTGCAACACAGTTGGGTAATTTTTCTGTAGGCTCATGATGATCTGTAATAATTACATCAATGCCATTAGCAATGACTTGATGCAGCTCTTTGGCAGCAGTAATCCCACAGTCTACCGTGATCATAAGGGTGCATTGATGAGCCTTGGCAAATTCAATGGCGTCTAAAAATAACTCATAACGTTGAATATTATGATGAGGAACGTAGTATTCAACACGAGCTCCAATACGACGCAGGAATTCTGTCAGAAGAACAGTCCCTGTCATGCCATCTACATCATTATCTCCGTAAATGAGAATGCCCTCTTGTTTCTCAAGGGCGGCCATGATGCGTTTGACGGCTTTTTGCATATCCAAAAGTTTGCCAGGGTCAATGAGATCAGGAAGCTTAGAATAAAAATATTCATGGATTTGATCAAAATCCTGAAACCCACGCGAAACCAGGATTTGAGCCGTTATCGTATGAACGTGAAAGTTCTGCGCAACGGCTTGCACCCAATCATTATCAACTTTCGGATACACCCAAACAGGTGCAAGGGAGGGTAAATCTTCCATGTGACCGTATCATAGCTTGTTAGATTTTTTTAGAGACAGAGGATTCTGCTTGTTTTGCTTCCGCCCTTCGATGAAAGTAAAGAAGTAAAGGAGCAGCTACAAATAACGAAGATAGAGTCCCTATCGCAATACCTAAGCTCATGATAAGAGCAAAATTAAAGATCGTATGTCCACCAAAGCAAGTTAAGGTTAATAAGACAATCAAGGTTGTCCCTGATGTCATAATAGTCCTAGCCAGAGTCACATTCAATGCATGATTGACAACTTGTGGGAAAGTCGCTTGTCGCATAAGACGTAGTTCTTCTCGGATACGATCAAAAATAATGATTGTATCATTAAGAGAGTATCCTACGATCAGCATTAAAGCTCCGATCACTTGCAAATCAATGCGTATTCCATCGAAAAAGAAGTGCAGCAAGGCCAAAACACTTAAGGTGATCAATAAGTCGTAAGCTAAACCAAGTGTTGCGCTGATGGCATATTTGAAATCAAAACGGAAAGTAATGTAAATCAAGATACAAATCAGGGCTAAGAGGATACCAAATAAAGCTTGGTTGCGCATGGTTTCAGACAATTGACCGCTCATTTCTGTCCAATGAAGACTTAAGTCAGGCAATGTGGAAGGATTAACCTCTAATCCAGCCTGTTCTAAAGCCTGTACAATCCATACAATGCGCGGATAGCTTTGATAAGAAAACAAAGGATGTTCCGGCAAAGAGATTTTATTCAAGTCAGCAAAAGGCCGACCAGGAAGTTCCATACCCATCCCCAACTGTATACGTAATTGGTTAGGACGGTTGAGCTCTCTAACCTGGAAGTCACTAGATGAAGCGCCAGCTTTGACAAGCGCTTGCTCAGCAGCCTGACGATACGCTGTATCAGGTTTTTCTTTTAGATCCAGGCTTAGGGCATAGCCACCTGTAAAATCCATTCCAAAAATTGTTTGCTTCTGCATCACAAAGACAGTTCCTCCTACCACGATCAAAAGGATCGAAGCAATGAGAGTGGCCTTCGCTTTTGATAAGAAATCAAACTTTGTTGTGTCAAAGAAACGAGCCATCTTGAGTTCTTTATGTAGGGGATTCTGAACCCATTTTGAAAAGAAGACACGTGTCATAAAGAGTGCCGTGAACATGGAAGAAATAATTCCAATGATCAAAGTTAATGCAAATCCTTTGATAGGTCCTGCATCAAAATTAAGAAGGATGACAGCTGCTATGATAGTTGTAAGGTTAGAATCAAGAATAGCAGAGAACGCCTTGCGGTATCCTGCTTGGATCGCAAAAGATAAACGCTTAGAAGTGGAGAACTCTTCTCGAATACGCTCAAAAACAAGTACGTTAGCATCGACGGCCATACCAAGAGCTAGGATAATACCCGCAATGCCAGGCAAGGTCATGGCTGCCCCTAGATTCTGCAGAACCCCCCATATAATGAGTAGATTAAAGAGCACAGCGATGCTAGCAACTAGGCCACCAAATCTATAGTAGCTGCACATGACAACGCAAACTAAAGCAATAGCAAGAATACCTGCAAAGATGCCCTGGGAACGCTGTTCTTGACCTAATTCTGGACTTACATTTTCCTCAGATAAGATATAAGGCATAAAGCTCAAAGAACCAGCTTTTAGATCTGCAACCAGCTGATTAATTTCTCTTTGAGAAAAATTACCCGTAATGCGTGCACTGTCTCTCAAAGGAGAATTAAGAGTCGGAGCGCTGATGACGGAGCCATTTAAAATGACAGCCATACGCCATCCACGTCCCTTTGAGAAAGTTTCTTTAACGGTGCCGCCTATCTTTTCTTCAGAAAATTGGGAAGTCCATTGATAGAAATCATCACGAGGATTGATCTTTTGACCAGCTCGGTTGGTACCGCTGCTCTTGACTCCAAAATGTAAGGTGTTACCCTCTTTAGGATCATAAGCTGCCTGGACATCAGTAAGATTGGCTCCTTCTAAAGCAAAATTACGGAATGTAATCAATAGGGGATAAGTCTGCCCTTGCCATTGATTAAAGTCAGCTCCTCGGAAAATTGCAACAGAAGAGAGAGTGTCATCCAAAACACTGCTCTTTGCACTTGCTTTAGGACCAGCTAAACGTAAGCCATTGTCATAAAGAAGACGAGCATGTGCACTTAAAGGATGAAACTCATCAGGATGTTGGGGGTCTCCACCTAAGTGTTGCCATGCAATTTCCTGAACACTTGTTGAATCTGTACGACCCGTAATAACAGCTTCATTCCACACTTCTTCTAAAAATGTATTCACGGCTTCTGCTAACATGGGGTTATTGGCTGTGAATTTCTCATTCACAACGTTAAAGTACATGGCAGAAGCTTGAATTAAATCGGAAGCGGACAAGCCTTGAGAACCTGGGAAATCTAACACAATAGAAGAACCTTCTGTGCGAATTCCAACTTCAGAGACTCCTAAACGGTTTACTCGTTGGTAAAGCTCATTAACGGCTTGCTTGAGATCATTTTCATTTGTAATAGGATTATCGCTAGCATCACGTAGCCCAATGCGTACCGTTTTACCTCCAGATAAATCTAAACCCCATTTTAGAACTTTACGTTCATCTCCACGGAAATATTTTTTTGCACTCAAAGCTAGGTTACTAAGCAAGATATTACGTGTAGGAGGAGGAACGTCATAACGATTTTGTTCATTTAAAGAGACTTTAGCCTGGCGGTATTCATCTCTCCATTTGACAAGATCTTCTTGGGTTTCAGTTTCAATTTTATTGAGAGTGAGCAATCTTTGCTCAACGTCAGTAAATTCCAGTAGAGCAAAACGTTTGCTACCTTTTAAAGAGAAATGTTCGCGTGTGGCCGCTAAAAGATAGGACGTATAGTCATCGAGTTCAAAGATAAGATCATCTCGATAGGCAGCAGGCAAATTAGAAGAGCCTCCCTGATAGCTAATAAAACCATTTTGTCTCATTAAGTTTTGTAAAGCTAAAACATCTTTTTCGAACTGCTGTTTTTCAGCTCCTTCAGGCAAAGAAGCGTATTTTTGACGAATGGTAGATAAGCCCTTTGCAATCACATAAAGAGAACCTGGGCGGAAGCCTTCTTCAGCAGATTCGTTGATCACAGGGGCATAAACAAGCATGCCCAATTTTTTGTCCTGATGACCCAATGTTTGGTAGGTTTGCTGAGAAAGTACAGGATACTCGCTGGATTTTAGTTCAATGCTTTGAGGATTCCATGCCGATGAAAGCAAATGCAACATGTTATCTACTTGAGACTGCGCAATTGTTTTGACATCAAGTCCTAGTAGACTTTGGCTGCCGGTTAAGGAGTTTAATACAATTGTAAAACTTCCTATGGAAGGAGTGATTTTTTCATCCGATTCTCTTGCCACAACTGCAATTTCATTGAACAGAAGTTGGTTGAGCTTTTCCAATGAAAGAGCTTGGTTTTCTGTTGTGGTATTTTGATTGCGTAGATCTGTGACATCTTGATGAAGGACTAAGTCGATGCGATCATGATTCCAATCTATCACAACTTGATTGATAAAAGGATTACGTGCTCCGATTTCAATAATTTGAGCTTTTGTTTCCGGAATAGGAGCAGAAAGCTGTCGCATGATTTCTTGATAAGTCAGAGCTTGAGGCCCTTTTTCAAATAAAGCAATATTTCGCTTGATAATTGTTGTAGCAGCATCCAGGGTGCTTTTCTGACTTTGATAAATTTCAAGTTTTTGTTGTTGTAGAGCATCCAGGAAGTTATCTGTTTGTTGCAAAGAAGACTGCTGTTGTTTCAGAGAAGAAAGTTCCTGTCCTAATTTCTGGCTGATACGCTCCATTTGGCCCAATAGCTTGCTGGTAAAACCAGGTTGGCTAGAAAATGTACCAAAATAGCGTTGTGTAATAGCGCTTTGATCCCCAAAGGTATCTTCATAATCTGTAACTGTTCGAGCAAGACGAACCAGGGCTTCATCACTCATATCTTGAAGGTTCAATTGAGATGTCATCTTCCCAAAACCTAATGCAATTGGAGCTGCTCTATCAGCGATAAGATGTTGATAGACTGGATTGAGAGCTTCGTTTTCTAG
Organism: Verrucomicrobiota bacterium; assembly: GCA_018239815.1. Taxonomy (GTDB): domain Bacteria; phylum Chlamydiota; class Chlamydiia; order Chlamydiales; family JAAKFR01; genus SZAS-3. The sequence continues at coordinate 31,703 of JAFEGP010000001.1, forward strand.
TTGCTTAGGAATAAATTGAAAGTAGGAATTGAGTTCTTTGGAATTAAACTTCATGCCTACTTTTCTTTGAACAATCACAGTTGAAACATCCTCTCCAAAAGAACGTATGTCAGGAGAGAGTTGAGCAGGTACAAAAGGGATAAGAGAGCCTGCCCTAAAAAGAGTTTGTGCAAAAAGCTGTGCATCTTCTGGTTTTTTAAATGTGATAGAAGCAAGCCGAGGATCTTGAGGATCTAGGGCAATTTTGATAGGTTTTAATCCCAGATGGCGGCTTTGAGCTTTTAACCAAGAGAGAGTAAACTCTTCTAAGCTGTTCACACGTTGAGCAATGCCTTGCGCAACCTCCATAGCCTCTTTTTGGCTAATAGGTTTTTTTAAAGGCTTGCTATAGTAAAACACAGTCGGCAAAATGTTGTACAAAGTTAAGGTCATTACTGCGATAATGAGCCAAACTTGCCATTTTTTCTGTTTCTCCATCTGGATACCTTTGTCTTTTTTTAGAATCTAGCGAAGATATCAGCTCTTTTTCAATCTGTCAATTGACTTGATATGTTAAAAGAAGCAGTTAGTGTTATAACTGCAAAACGATTTGATATAAGAATGTTTTTAAAAAAGCTATGATGTTGTAAATGGGAGAGATCTGCTAAGAAACAAGGATGTGCTTTCTGGTTTTTATTCGATAAAAATCGATTTCTAGTTAGTTTAAAGAACGTTCAAGAAGATTTCTTTCCTAGTTGATGGCAATCTTGATGGTCGTTATGATCAGCAAGAAAAAGTTTGTATTAATTATATTCGAGCTGAAGATTAGGAAGTTGTCTTCGAATTTTTACAGATTTTTTTAAGAAAAAAGTTTGGTGTGAATGTTTAAAAAAGGCAAGTAAAAGGAGCGAGGTTGCCTCCCACCTCAAATAGAGTGGGTTTTTGCCTTGTCAAATCAATGAATTTATCCAAGGAATCTGCGCACCAACAAATTTTTTCTCGTGCAGAGCTTGCGTCCTTGCAACATATCCCCCGGCACATTGCTATGATTATGGATGGTAATCGACGGTGGAGCCGTCAACAAAAAATGAAAATTATGGATCCCTTAGCAGGCCATTGGGAGGGAACTCATAATTTATTTCGTATTACATGGGCGGCTATAGAGTTGGGGATTGAACAACTTACTCTTTATGGTTTTTCCACAGAAAATTGGAGCCGTTCTCCTGCAGAAGTGGCCTGTTTACTCACGGTTATGAAAAAGGCATTGGAATATTATCGTGAGCCTATGATAGAGCAAGGAGTAAGGTTGCAAATTATCGGTGATTATCGGGCTTTCCCTCTTCCCTTGCAAAATATCTTAGAAGAAACGGTTCATGCCACACGACTTGGACAGCGTATTGGTTTGAATTTGGCTCTTAATTACGGGGGAAGGGATGAGCTAAAGCGTGCTGTACAATGTATTGCTCAAAAAGTGGAGGAAGGGGGATTGAGAGTTCAAGATATTACAGAGGAGACCATAGGTCGATATTTAGACACAGCCTCTTTGCCAGATCCTGAATTATTAATTCGTACTTCTGGGGAATTAAGGATAAGTAATTTTTTATTGTGGCAACTTGCTTATACAGAATTTTATATTACTCCGGTGCTTTGGCCAGATTTTTCTCCTCATGATTTACTTACAGCTTTGCAACACTACCAACAGCGGATTCGAAGAATGGGGCAATAATGGATAAAAAACATCACGACTTGAGGCAACGCACATTAATTAATACCATGAGCACAGCTCTTGTAGCTGTTTGCATTTTGTTAGCAGAATATCCTCCTTTACATTGGATTTTTGTTGCTGCAGTGGCGGGTTTTGCTGGGCTGGCTTTGTGGGAGTATTACCAACTTTTGCGTCATAAAGGTTTATTCCCTGCTGTGACTTTGGGTATTGTCATGACCGTGCTATATATTTTTGCTGTGTTTTACAAGACACAAAGTCCTCATATGATATGGGATTCTTTGTGGCAACGCATGCCAGAAATTTTACTTGGCACCTCATTTTTTGCTTGTTTTGTCTATTATGCTTTTGTTGACCGTCCAGCGATTACTCATATTGCTACGACATTTTTAGGCATTGTGTACATTGCAATTCCTTGTGGTTTGATTGTCAGAGAGATGTATTTTTTTAGTTATGGAGGAATTGTCGATCCTCATTCACAGGGCACATGGTGGATTATCTATCTTATTACTGTGACGAAAAGTGCAGATATGGGTGGGTATTTTATCGGTCGTTTTTTTGGGCGTAAGAAATTGGCTTTACGTATCAGCCCCAATAAAACTCTGGAAGGGGCCCTGGGAGGATTGGTGGCCTCGATATCAATGAGTCTCATTGTCTGTTATCTAGGGCGTCATTACGGTCATGTTTTTGAAGGGGTTAGTTATTTGCTTGCTCTTTGGTTTGGTTTGATTGTTGGAGTATTAGGGCAGCTAGGGGATTTAGCGGAGTCTCTGCTAAAGAGAGATGCTCATGTCAAAGATAGTAATGTGATACCTGGTGTTGGAGGAATTCTAGATATGGTAGACTCCTTGCTTTTCACGACACCTGTTGTTTATATTTTCTTAAGGGTTTTATACACATGATTATTACGATAGATGGTCCTTCAGGAACAGGGAAAACAACTGTAGCCAAGGCTTTGGCAAAGAAGTTGCACTATGATTATTTTGATACAGGAGCGATGTATCGGGCGGTCAGTTATGGTCTTCTTCAAAAGGGAATTAGCTGTCAGGATGAAAAAGCCTTAAGTGATTTTTTAGAACATTTTGATTTGAAAATGGAAGAAACAGAGCAAGGTCGACAATATTTACTAAATGGTCAAAACGTTACAAAGCAAATTCGCTCATTGGAAGTAACAGCTTATGTTTCAGAAGTAGCAGCTAAACCTATTGTACGAGCCCATCTTGTCAAAATTCAAAAAGCTTTTGCGCAAGCACGGGATACTGTTTTTGAAGGACGAGATATGGGCACGGTTGTGTTTCCTAAAGCCGATCTTAAGATTTTTCTTACAGCGCGTCCTGAAGTACGAGCGTTTAGAAGGTATCTAGAACTGGCAACAAAAGTGAGTAGAGAGAAAATTTTAAACGAGATAGAAAAGCGAGATCAAGCTGATTCAAATCGGGAACACTCGCCGTTGCGGCAAGCCGAAGATGCGTATTTGATTGATACTTCAGAGCTGAATCTTGAGGAGATTGTAGATACAATCATGAGACTGTTTGATGGAAAAAATTTATGATTGACGTGATCGTTTCTTTCTTAGTCTGCGCTCTTTTTTCTCCTTTATTTGGGTTGGCCTATCGCAACCGTGTTTACGGAAGGGAGCATCTCCCAAAGGGGGGTGGGCTTTTAGCTGCTAACCACACTTCTTTTCTTGATCCTCCTTTGATTGGTTTTTGTGTTTATCCAAGACGATTATGTTATTTAGCTCGAGGCACGCTTTTTAAACCCGTGTTAGGTTGGATTTTGCGACATATTGGATGTTGTCCTGTTCATCGAGGACAAGGTAATTCGACTATCTTTAAACTTGTGCCTCAGCTTACACAAAAAGGCAAGCTTGTAGTGATCTTTCCTGAAGGCACTCGCTCCAAAAATGGGCAGCTTCAACATGGTCAGGCGGGCATTGGGTTACTTGTTCAAAAAACAGGTTCACGTGTAGTCCCTTGTTATATTCATGGAACATTTGAGGCTTGGGGACCTCATCATCGTTGGCCCAAACTTTGGGGTAAAACCACATGTATTTTTGGATCCCCTTTGGACTTTAGCTCCTTAGATAATTTGGATAAAAAAGAGGCGCAAAAACAAATTGTCCTTCAAATTATGGAAGCGATTGCACGTCTAAAGGCTTGGTATTTAGCAGGAGCTCACGGTAGTCCTCCTTAGTTAAATCTTGTCTTTTACGAATATTTTTGAGATTCTTACTTTTTAATTTCTAATTATGAAAACACTTACACAAATAATTAAAGAACAACTTGCTTTGGCGGCCACGTGTGACCAAGATCATGTGGAATTAACTCTTGCTACACAGCCACAATTTGGTCACTATCAATGCAACAGTGCCATGAAATGGGCCAAAGAGTTAAAGCGTTCTCCTCGAGAAATTGCTCAACAAGTCGTAGATAAATTGGACAAATCTTTGTTTGAGAAAGTGGAGGTTGCTGGGCCTGGATTTATCAATCTCACTTTAAAAGAGTCTTTTTTATCAGATCAATTAAATCGCATGGCAAAAGATCCTCAGTTAGGAGTTGAACAGCCGGAGCGACCTGCCAAAATTATTGTGGATTTTTCTTCGCCGAACATTGCAAAAGAAATGCATGTGGGGCACTTGCGTTCTACCATTATCGGAGAGTGTTTAGCACGTTTGTTTGAGAGCTTAGGTTATCAAGTTCTTCGTCTAAATCATGTAGGGGATTGGGGAACAGCATTTGGGATGTTAATTGCTTGGATGCAACAACAGGATAATCCATCTCCTCAAGATTTAGCTACACTTATGAATTGGTATCGAGCTGCCAAAAAGTGTTTTGATGAGGATGAGTCATTTAAACATGCGGCTCGCGAAGCAGTTGTGGCTTTACAACAAGGGAATCCACAAGCTCGCGCAATCTGGCAGATGATTTGTCAGATTTCTCGTCAAGCATTTGAACAGGTGTATGATCTATTAGATGTGAGTTTAGTAGAAAGAGGGGAGTCCTATTACAACCCGTGGCTTAAAGATGTCGTAGAAGATTTAGAAAAAAAAGGTCTTCTTACCCTTTCAGAGGGTGCTAAATGTGTATTTCATGAGGGTTATGAGATCCCTTACATGGTACAGAAGTCAGATGGGGGGTATAACTACGACACCACTGATTTAGCGGCTTTGAGACATCGAGTGGAAGTAGAAAAGGCTGATCGCATTATTGTTGTAACAGATGCAGGACAGAGTCTGCATTTTGAGCTTTTAAAGCTCACAGCGCAAAAAGCAGGGTATCTGAATCATGTGCGCTTTGATCATGTCCCTTTTGGGGTCGTTTTAGGAGCCGATGGAAAAAAATTTCGTACGCGATCGGGAGAAGTAGAAAAACTGATTGATCTGTTATGTGCAGCACAGCAGAAGGCAGAGGAAATTTTAGCTCAACGTGAACATAATATGTCAGCTGATGAAGTGAAACAGCTAGCGCATATTTTAGGGATTGACGCTGTAAAATACTCTGATTTGGCATCTCATCGTACAAGTGATTATACGTTTAGTTATGATAGGATGTTGCGTTTTGAAGGTAATACGGCGTCTTTTATTCTTTATGCCTATGTAAGAATTGCAGGGATTCGTCGTCGTATTACAACACAAATTAGTTTGGAACCTATTGTATTAGAACATCCTTCAGAAATCGATTTAGGGTTACATCTGTTACGTTTTCATGAAACTCTTTTAACTATGGCAGACACTTTATTGCCTCATCTTTTAACAGAATATCTCTATCTTTTAGCGCAAAAGTTCAATGCATTTTTTAGAGATTGTCGGGTCGAAGGAAGTGAAGAACAAAATAGACGACTCACTTTATGTGAAGTCACAAAAGATGTGATGGCAAAAGGATTGTATATCCTTGGATTAAAAACAGTTGAGAGAATGTGAGAAATTTTCTATCCACAATATTCAGTGGGTTAAGTTTGATTCTTGCGTGGGGAACCCATAGTCCTGTTTTCTATTTTTTGGCCATTTTCTTTGGTGTTTGGTTTCTTGTTCCTGAGTTTTTACGGTCTATAAAAAGTTTTCATTTTGACATGCATCTGTTGATGGGTGTGGCTATTACTGGAGCCATAGCAATTCATCAATGGTCAGAGGCTGCTACAGTCTCATTTTTGTTTTCTTTGGCATTATCTTTGGAACAATGGAGTCTTAGAAGAGCACACCAAGCTATGACATCTCTTATGGTATTAGCTCCCAACGCAGCTAATGTTATAGAACCTAGACGAGGCGAGATTCCTATAGAGTCCGTACATCTAAATGAAGTCATTCTCATCCGTCCAGGAGAAAGGATTCCTTTGGATGGTGTGATTACAAGTGGGTCATCTTACGTAGATGAATCGATGCTTACAGGAGAATCTGCCAGAGTGTCCAAACAGGCAGGAGATGCTGTTTTTGCAGGTACACTGAATCAAGAAGGAGCATTAGAATGTCGTGTGACAAAAACCTCGGATGATACGATGTTAGCACGGATTCAAAAGTTGGTTAAAGAAGCTTGCATGCAGCGTTCTGGTAGTGAACAATGGGTAGATAGCTTTGCAAAGGTTTACACTCCACTGATGTTTATATTTGCTTTGCTAGTGATGCTTTTTCCTCCTTTATTTTTTGGGCAACCTTGGTTGGCTTGGATCTACCGAGGGCTTGTGGTGCTAGTGATTGCGTGTCCTTGTGCTCTAGTTATTGCCACACCTGTTGCGATTATTTCTGGAATGACGCTTGCTGCTGCTAGAGGCATCTTAATTAAAAGTGGTGTCTATTTAGAGGATATAGGTCGTATTCAAGCTCTTGCTTTGGATAAGACGGGCACTTTAACGTATGGAAAACCTACTGTACAACGCATTGTGCCTTTTCAAGGACATACTGAAGAAGAGTTATTGGAACGAGCCGTAGCTTTAGAAGAAGGGAGTGAACATCCTTTAGCGCGCGCAATTCGCGCTTATCATCCACATGTGCAAACTCAACGTGCTACACACTTCCAAGCAATTAAAGGAAAGGGTGCGCAAGCCATTTATAAGGGGAAATTATTTTGGATTGGCTCTCACCGTTTTATGCATGAAGTGGGTCAAGAAACAGAAGAGATTCATCATAAGGCTCTTGAGTTAGAAGATGCCGGGCATTCTGTTGTAGCGATTGGAAATGAACACCACGTTTGTGGTCTTATTAGTGTTGCAGATGCTCCTAGGGACGGGTTAAAAGAGGTTATAAAACAATTAAGACAAGTCGGCATCAAAGAGATGATCATGCTGACAGGCGATAATGAGCCTACAGCACATGCCTTAGCAAAGATGTTGGGGATTAAATATTTTAGTCAGATGTTGCCTGAAGACAAGCTCAATCAAATTATAGAATTGAAAAAACAATGGAAAAAGGTAGCTATGGTAGGAGATGGAATCAATGATGCTCCTGCGATGGCCATGGCACACCTTGGGATTGCTATGGGTGTTCGGGGTAGCGATGTCATCTTGGAAACAAGTGATATTACACTTATCAGTGATGATCTTGCTCAGTTGCCTTGGCTAATGCGTTATTCTAGACGTGTTTTAGCGGTTATTAAGCAAAATATATGGTTTGCTTTAGGCATTAAACTGCTCTTTGTGATGCTTGCACTGAGTCAGCTTGCAACTTTATGGATGGCCATTGCTGCTGATACAGGAGCAACCTTGCTAGTTGTGTTTAATGCTATGAGATTACTGCATAACAAGAGTTAAGCTTTATAGTCATTTCAGTCTTGCTGAGTTTTCAAGATGGCTTAATTGCTAAAATAGACCTTATCTATGATACTCGATATTTAATGGAGAAAACATAGGGGGCATTCACTGGGATCGCTTGACCGATGCAGCAAGACTTCCCTCTCGCACGGATTGAGCGGTATCGTACCGTATCAAATTAACCTTGTATGGGAACAAAGCCAATTGTTCATTTTAGAAATGACGTCAGCGATATTTCGGGGAAGAGCAGATACGTGCTCTGGACGAAGGCTTCTGAGATAATTATTCCAAAAATTTTGTATTCGAGACAGCTCTTCTTCTGTAAAGAAGATGGGTAATGCCAGTTTGGTTTCCCGATGCTCAAATACCAGGAGGATGACTGCTTCTAGATCATGAAAAGAAGAAAAATTAGGCGAGGTGATTACAGAATAGAGATCATGGAAGTCTTTCATGCGACTATTAAATGAGCCTCGATAGATAATTGTCTCCAATTTCTCTGCCAAGATGAATTCTTTTGGATAACAAGAGAGGCTGACGCTGTGCTCGAAAAGATCGCCTTTGGAAGAGCTCGTTAGGGGAATCGCATATTTGACTGGATTGACGATATCTCCAAATCCAATATCGATGGCCACTTTAAATTTCGTTTTACCAAAATAGGCCATCATGGACACCTCTAAGCCAGGGTAGCCCATATGCGGGTGAGCCAATTCATTTACTTTGATCTCACGAAAAGAAAAGCCATCTTGGAGATCGATGACGGCAATGGTTTCAAAAATGACCTTCAGCTTGCCTACTTCATTGCTGATTTTTTGGGCTAGGAAGTCCAGATCGGTTGTTTCTCTGCCAATTTCAATGTATTTTGAGAGGAGGATACCTCCCTTCAGGACGAAATGATTTGCATACTCTGATTTCGCGAGCCGCGCTAAAAAGCGCTCTAATGTGAGACTTTGCCACAGATCTGCAGGATCGCGATTTTTCTCTTTGGCAATAGCACGAAGTTTTGCTTTAAATGATTTTTCTGCGTCTGATGTCATGTCGTAAACGATAAAATATAAGGGGTTATGTTCACTCGTAATTTTTTTGCATAGGCACCCAATTTTTTTGGGTCTGGTTTAGCTGCTTTGTTCTGGAAATATCTTTGCAATGCTTTGATGGCGATCTCCTTGCTGAGATAACGAAACGCATCAATTACGCAACGTTCTCTATCAAAAATCTGCACACGGTATTCCCCCAGAGCAATAGTGGTCTTCCCAAGATCAGTATTTCGCATTCTGACTATTCTAGTGTTGGGACGCCTAGGAGGATGAGATTGATGAGGAACGGCAAGCCAAATCTCTCTCATCACCTGATCAGTCAATTCATAAAAGGCGAGAGCAGAAATTAAACAAATAACGCTTTCGGGAACACTAGACGCGATGAGACCTAAATTTTCCCATTGAAACTCAACCTCTGGTTCGTATTTCAGGAAGCGGTATGCCCCAGGGTAAATCTTTTCCAGGTCTCCTCTTTTTTCCAAATAGACTAAAGCATGCCTAGGAACGCCCTTTTTTACTGCTTCTGCAATGGTAAAAAAGGGAGCCTTATAGAAGGGCTCTAACTGCTCTATATACTTTAGCTTTCTCATGGCTTTATTCTACAAAACATGCCCATTTAACTCAAATGGGCAGATTTTGGAGAATTAGAATAAATTCTATCAATAAACAGCCAAAATGCTTTTTGTTGATAGATTTCTCTCTTATCTACTCAAACAGCAAAGGAAACTGGGGATATGCTTTGGGTGCAAAGACAGGTTGATGTCCAGCTTATTTTTATAGGATCTCTATTTCTGCTTTAGGAAACGTAACCTATACAAATTTCATGTCTTATGTTCAATACCCTGTTCTGATTATAGATACTTCAGATGTAACAGGCCCGGCTAACATACAATTTCAAATACAACTTACTTTTGGAGGAGAGGTGAATCTTGGCATTAAGTTTTAATACAAATTGTCTTTCAAACATCCTAATTGTAAACAATCATGTCGTGAGTTTTTAAAAAATGGGCGAGCTTAATGGGTTTAGATGGTTATTTTATGCCCTGCACCAGCAATCTCTTTGACATAACGAGGCACAGCATAGCCTGACAGATTTTGATTTAAATGTTCAATCAAGCTTTTGCCAAGACTTTCTTCTACTTCAAAATGATGAGCCCCTTCCACCTTGTCTAATTGATGTAAGTAGTAGGGAAGAATGCCGTGGTCTACTAAGGTTTCACACAGCTCTTTTAAGATGTCGGGATGATCATTCACGCCTTTAAGAAGCACTGTTTGACACAATTTTGGACATGGTAAGCGTTGAAGAGCTGAAAATACTTCATTGTCAAGTTCTTTAGGATGATTGCTATGCAAAACAAACCATACTTGAAGACGAGTATGAGTAAGAATATCCAAAAATTCCTGGTCCAGACGTTCAGGATAGCCTAAAGGGAAGCGGGTATGAAAACGTAAACGTTTTAAATGTGGGATTTGATCAAGCTGAGAAATGAGTCGATTCAATGCTTTGTTGCTTAAAGACAAAGGATCTCCTCCGCTTAGAATAATTTCCCTTAGAGATGTATCAGTTTGGATAAGGGCAATTTCTTTTGCAAAATCACTACGACCAGGGTAGTCAAAAGAGCGACGAAAGCAGAAACGACAATTCATCGCACAAGCCCCAGTAGTAATTAATAAAGCACGCTGTTGATATTTTTTTAACAAGCACTTGGTCTGTTTAGCTTCTTGATCACCTACAGGATTAAGACTATAACCAACGGATTGCAGCGTTTCTTCTTGCAGAGGTACAAATTGCTTTAGAATAGGATCTTCTAAAGTCCCTTTTTGGATCTTCTGAGCAAGTCGCATGGGCAAAAGTAAGGGAAAAGAAGGCAAAGAAACAAGTCTTTGGCGTTGAACAAGATCTAGATTTAAAAAAGTGCAAAGCACCTCTAAAGAAGTTATAGCGTGCATTTAAACAGGGACTTTTTCTTTCTTTTTTGGCGACGAGACAGGAGGAAGAATAGGCGTGACTGGCGTAGTATCAGGCAGTGTTTTTAATCGTTTTACATCGGCGCCTAAACCCTGCAGTTTTTCTACAAGGTTGGCATAACCACGATCTAAGAACGGCATCCCATGGATGATTGTTTGACCCTTTGCAACTAAGCCCGCCATTACATAAGCGAAACCAGCTCTCAAGTCTGGGATAGAAATCTCGCAACCTTGTAAAGGTGTTTTCCCTTTAACAATGATGCTATGTTGATAATTTTGTAAGGCAAAGCGACAGGGTTTATTTCCTAAACATTTATGAAATAGCTCGATATCAGCGCCCATTTTTTTAAGCATAGCTGTATAACCAAAGCGATTATCATATACTGTTTCATGAATGACAGAGGCCCCCTCAGCTTGAGTAAGCAAAACTGCATAAGGTTGTTGCCAATCCGTCATAAAACCAGGATGGACATCAGTTTCAATGAGTTGTCCTCCTCGCAAAGGGCCTTGGCTGAAAAATTCAATCCCATTTTGTTTGACTGCAAAGCCGCCACCTAACTCACGTATTTTATTGAGAAACGAGATCATATATTGATGTTGAGCACCTTCCACAAAGACTTTGCCATGTGTAGCAAGTGCAACCATTGCAAAAGATGCTGCTTCAATACGATCAGTTAACACAGTATGTTCAACTTCATAGCAGGTTTGTGTACCTTCAATATGAATAGAACGATCACTCTCAATAGAAATATTGGCCCCTAATTTTTGTAAAAAGAGAATCAGGTCCACAATTTCGGGCTCAATGGCTGCATTGCAGATCACAGTGTGGCCTGAGGCACGTACACCCGCTAAAATAGAATTTTCTGTCGCTCCAATGGAGGGATAGGGGAGTTTGATAATGTTCCCTTTCAGCCCATTATGCGCATGAGCTAGATAGGCTCCCTCTTTTTTCATTTCGCGATATTCAATGGTTGCCCCAAGTTTAGTTAAGGCAGCAATATGAAAATCAACGGTCCGATTACCAATGGCGTCTCCACCAACAGTAGGAATAATGATGTCCTCAGAAGTTCTCCCTAATAAAGCTCCTATCATCAATATAGGAATGCGATTAGCACCGGAAAAGCGCTGAGGAATATAAGAAGTCTTTAAATCACGGGTAATAATTTCTAAGGTCCCTTGTTTGCGATCCCAAGTGACCTCGGAGCCAATTTCTTTGCATAAATTGACAGTGATTTCTACATCGCCAATATTAGGAACATTATGAAAAAGGCAGCGTTTGTTAGAAAGCAAAGAAGCGACTAATAATTTAGTCATGGCATTTTTAGCACCTTGTGCTTTGACTACGCCTTTAAGTTTTGCATTTCCTGAAACGTGAAGAACATCCATGACTTTGAAAAATTACCCAGAATAATTTTGCCCCTCCTTGTACAACACTTGAGGTTTTGATACTAGAAAAATGTTATGTTAAATTGAAAGTTGTTGTTTATTAAGATTAAAAAAAGAAAAAATTGCAATAGAAAACACTTGCAGAACACTTAAGTCTTTATTCTTCAGCGTGTTTGCTTTTAATTTCCAATCATAAGTTATTAAGTTTCACATTAGCATATTGTTTAGAAATGAATTGTTTCTCTAAAACAATATAAAAAAAGTTTGATAAATTAATATTTTTCCTTTGATAATGTAATTCATAAGCACTGTACTCATTAGTGTACAGATTCCCGCGATAGCGGTGGGAGAAAAGTAACTGAAATTAAGGAGTTTCTATATGCAACGGTTAAAAATGGCTTGTGCAGCACTATTTGTAATGAGCCTATTTACATTGGCCGGTTGTGGCTGTTTTTCTGATTGTTTTTGTGATCCTTGTTCTTGGGGAAATAGCTGCAATCCTTGTTGTGAGCCAAAATGTGCACCGAAATGTGATACATGCAGCCCAACACCTTCTTGTGAGCCTGGCTGTAACAATTACAGACCAAATTGCGCGCCAAGATGCGAGCAACCATGTGCTCCTAAGTGCGCTCCATGTGCACCAAGCTGTGCACCAAAATGTGAACAACCATGTGCACCTAAGTGCGCTCCATGTGCACCAAGCTGTGCACCAAAATGTGAACAACCATGTGCACCTAAGTGCGCACCAAAATGTCCTCCTCGCTGCTCTTAATTGATCGGGAGGCCGACAGGTAGAAGTTCTGGGCTCCTGAGTTAATCTCAGGAGTCTAGATCTAGACAAGACAAAGGTTAACATGGCTAAAAAAGAGAAAACACTGACCGAGCAAAAGCCTGGAAAGGGAAAAGAGCAGATGGTGTCGAGTTCTACCAAGTCAATATGTGAAATGAAATTACAATTTAATTCAATCAATAGGAGATTCCTATGATGCAACCCGTGCGTTCTGTGATGACAGGCTTATTTATGTTGAGTCTGTTGTCCTTAGCAAGTTGTAATCGCAATTGGTGTGAGTGCCTACGTTTTCCCTGCGAGACAAAGGCTTATTCATCATCTTGCGAACCTTGCTCACAGCCCTGTGCTCCAAAGAAATGCAGTACAGGAGATCGCTGCGCTCCTCAGTGTCCGCAGCCATGTACACAAAATGAACCAAATCCATTTTTCCCATGCGATCCATCAGCCGCTCCTTGCGGTAACGATGGAAGCTGCACAGCTTCTTTCCCAGAAGAGAAGTGCTATGGAAAAATGAATGTCTATCAGACATGTGATGATTGTGTTGTTGAGATTGTTCAACGCGCTCCAGAATTTGCTACTGTAGGGTCTCCTTATCCAGTAGAAATCTGCATCACAGCTCGTAAAGAATGTGCTGATGTAATGGTAACCCAAACATTACCATGTTCTTCAGAGTTCGTGAAGAGTGATCCTCCAACAACTCCAGATAAGAATAATACCCTTCACTGGTCTTTCCCTCACCTTACTCATGGTGAAACACAGAAGATTACTGTGTGGATAAAGCCAATGAAAGAAGGATGCTGTTTAGCTGCAGCAACTGTTTGTGCTTGCCCACAATTGTGTGCTTACACACGTTGCGGTCAGCCTGTGGTTTGCATTAAGAAATGCGGTCCTGAAAGAGCTTGCTTGTATTGCCCAGTAAGCTATTGTATCGAAGTATGTAACTCTGGATCAGCTACAGCTTATGATGTTGTTGTTCAAGATACAGTACCAGATGGATTAAGCCATGACAGCGGTCTAAAATGCTTGAACTACGAACTTGGCAACCTATGCCCAGGTGAGAAGAAGAGCTTTAGAGTTGATTTTTGTGCTGTAAAGCGTGGTTGTGTGACTAACACAGCTACTGTAAGTTTCTGTGGTGGACCTAAGTGCTCTGCTGAAGCTACAACATTAATTAATGAGCCATGTGTTCAAGTGTCTAAAACTGGACCAGATTGGGCTTATATCTGCAAAGTTGTTGATTACACAATTACTGTAACTAACCCAGGTGACTTGGTTTTACATGATGTGATCGTTGATGACGTGTCACCAATTGGTACAACAATCGTTGCAGCTCCTGGAGCTGAGATCTGCTGTAACCGAGCAATCTGGTGTATCCCAGAATTTTGCCCAGGCGAAACTAAGACATTTACTGTTTCAGTACGTTCACAAGTTGCTGGCTGCTTAACAAATAAAGTCACTGTTACTACAAACTCAGAATGTGGTCAGTGCACTTCTTGTGCAGAAGCTTCAACTTGCTGGAAAGGTATTGCTGCAACACATATGTGCATGGTTGATACCGTTGACCCAATTTGTATTGGTGAAACATCAACATACCGCATCTGTGTCACAAACCGTGGAACTGCTGATGACTCTAATGTCAAATTAGTAGTCAAATTTACTGACGAATTGAAGCCACAAAGCTTCAACGGTCCTACTTCTGGACGTATCGTTGGTAACTCAGTGGAGTTTGAGCCTCTCGAAGTCTTGGGAGTCAAACAATCTGTTGAATATAGCATTACTGTGAAGGCTGTCTCTGCTGGAGATGCCCGTGGTGAAGCTAACTTGACTTCAGATATGTTGACTGTTCCAGTCATCGATGTGGAAAGCACTCACGTCTATTAATAGACAGCTGAGTTTGTCAAACACAGAATCCGTCGGTACCCTCGGGTGCCGGCGGATTTTTCTTTTAGAAAAAACAGATGAATTTAAAAAGATCACCAGTCTAACATTCATGCTGTATGAATAAGCCTATGATAGTACGTACGGGTATTGGACAAGATAGCCATCGATTTGTTGCGGAGGGATCCACAAAACCTTGCATTTTAGGTGGACTTATTTTTGAAGATGCTCCTGGATTGAAAGCTAATTCAGATGGAGATGTTATTATTCATGCTCTGTGTAATGCAATCTCTTCTTTAACTGGGGAAATTATCTTAGGACAGGTTGCTGATGAGATTTTAAAACGCGAGGGTATTACAGATAGCAGTGTTTACTTACAGGCTGCTCTTGCAAGTTTAGGTAATCAAGTAATTTCTCATGTGGCCATTACCATTGAAGGGGAGAGGCCTAAGTTTTTAAAACGTCTTCCTCAAATGCGAGCTCACTTAGCTCAGCTTATGCATCTTCAAATCTCTCAGATCGGGATCACAGCTACAACAGGGGAGCAACTAACTGCTTTTGGATGTGGAGAGGGGCTTCAAGTGTTCTGTATCATAACAACAATGGAAGAAGCTTAATTACATCGTGCTAGTGTCGAGTTCCTTTACCTGGAGTGAAGTAATAGCATAGTCCTAGGGAAAGTGCATGATCATTAAAGCGCGAGAGCATAGAACCGTTGATACTAGTTGGCGCGCCTAGATTTGTGGTTCCTGCTTTATTCCCAGAAAGATTGATAAAGCCATAATTAGTGAAGGTATAGTCTCCTCGTAAGCGTAGATGGCGAGAGATAACCTGTTCTAAGCCAACGCCTAAACGCAGAGAGCATCCTGATAGTCTTTTTGATAAATTTTGTTGTAAAGAATATGTGTAGTTTGGTGGATCGTGTTGGTCAAATCCAAAAAAATTGGTGTTAGAGGTGGCGGTAATTGTGGCAAGAGAGGTGCCTGCGCGCGCATAGAGTAGAGCTTGAGGAGACAATAGCCAGCCTGGTCGAACATCAATCCCATACTGCAGTGGAGCTATTTCTACAGTGGTTGTTACAACTGATTGATCTAAAATACTTTGGTCAATAATGACATCAAGTTTAACAGGCGTTTGTTGTTGGATTTTTTGGTTTTGGCTAGCTTGTGCAAAAATTTCTGATCCTAAAAAGAAGCGCTTCCATTGTTTCCCAAAACCTGTGTAAAGGGATCCTTGATAAAATTGTTTCATTAAAAAAGGAGGGGGAGTGACAGTAATTTGGGAAGGGGTAAAGCCTGTTCCTGTATTTCCTAAATTGTTTTGAAACTGCCCAGATTGTTTGGTTTCTGTAAAAAAGCCCCCAGCGGTGCCTCCATAGTACAGGCCATTGTACATGCATACTGAGCATTTGGGTGCTAGCGTAGCTTTTTTTGCAGAGCAGGGATGGTACACAGCCCCCAGTAAAACAGCGTGATTGGAAAGTTGAAGAGAGGAATTGTTGACAAGAGTAATGAATCCTCCTGCCCCTGTAGATGAAGTATTTCCTGAAAGGCTCACTGTGCCATAATGTGTGCCAACGTAATCTGCTCTTAGAGAAATTTTACGCGTGATATATTGCTCCCATCCTCCTCCAAATCGAAATGCCCATTTATTTAAGTTAGAAGATAGATCAAGTGTGGCAGGATTGGTTACAATGTTAACGGCCTGACTGGTAGAAAAAGAATTCAAAGTGGACTGCCCAAAACAAGTGCCAAAACGTGCATATAAACGTGTTAAAGGAGAAAGGTAGAAGCCTGGGCATAGATCTACACCATACTGCAGCCATTCACTAGAAAGGTCTGTGATGGTATAAGCGTTAATTGGACTAAAAAATGTTCCATTGCTTTCTCCTCCATTACCATTAAAGTTTTGGAAAGAAGGAGTGGAATTTTGAATAAAACCTTCCAATGCCAAACTCCACACTTGCCATCGGGCTCCATAGCCTAAATAAAGCCATCCCCCACAAGTTGGGGAAAGCAGTGTGTTTTGCAGTTGAATAGGTAGGTAAGAATTAACTCCAAAATTTAAGGTGGGAAGGGTTGCTCCAGAAAGATTCCCTTGAGCCATATTGCCTCCGAAGGAACCACCAAAATATACACCATCTCCTGCAAAACAAGTAAAATTTAAACTAGAAAACAAAAGAAGGGTCAGAGTTTTAAGCTTTCCTAATTTTCGCATGAAAAAAGAATACCGCGTTTTTAAATTTTTTTTATCACAAGTGCAGGAAAGGTGATAGCGAAAATCTCAATGTTTCAAAAAACACTTACATAAAAAAACAGTAGCCAATTAATGAAATCCCAAAGGCAACGTATACGGGTATACGAGGAGTTTGGATTTCATACAGCTTATGCAAGATATTAAAGATGCAGAGAATGATAAGGCCTGGGCAAACAATTTGTAAAACAGGTGCTAGCATCTGTGCAATGCCCATGAATCCAAGATTGGCAATCATGGTGGCGATCAAAAGGGGAATCATAATAGCAATCCATCTAGGCATTCTATTACCAGATAGGTCTTGTTGAATGTAATCTGCCGAGATCAAAGCAATAGGAATAGCAGTTGTAAGACAAGTTAAAGAAATTGCTACACAAGAGAACAAGGCTCCCACAGGTCCTAGTAAATGCATGGCAATAAGGCCCAAACGCTCAGCCTCGATGTGAGGAGGTAGATGAGGAACATAGTACGATGCGACATAAGTCAGACCAAAAAACATGAAACCTAATAATCCTCCTGCAATCAGACAGGCGCGTAACATTTTGCTAAAAATATGTTTACGAGCTACCAAAGGATCAGTGCTGCAGCGGTATTGATCCTGACGAAAATAAGAGATAACAACTGGAGCAAAAATAAAGGAAGCAATCATATCTAAAGTATTATAACCGCCTAATAAGCCTGTCATAAAAGCGCCACTCTGCGTTAGAGAAGAGTGTTGAGGCTCTGGGTGATTAAATAAACCTAGAATCAAAATTGCAGCAAGAGAAAGGATCAATGCAGGAGCTAAGAAAATCCCGAGAATATCAACTAATTTTTGTCGTTTTAGTGTAAAAATGACAGCTACAAGACAAAATAGCACACTAAACGTTAACAAAGTTGTTGGAAAATAGTAATTAATAGAAGCATGGGCTAGGGTAATCAAGCGAGGCAAGGAGCCAATAGGTCCTAAAATAGCCTGAATTAAAAAAAGCAATACTAACCCAGGCATGCGTCCAATACGTCCAAAGAAGGCGTGTGTATCACCTTCAAAGAGCATCATGGCTAGCAAACCTAGCAAAGGCAAAGATACACCTGTGATAAGTAGCCCTAACATGGTAAAAAGGTGTTGATCTCCGGATTGGCCACCTAAAATAAGAGGCCAAATAAGATCCCCAGCACCGAAAAACATTGAAAAAAGAGCCAGCCCTGCGGCAATAACCCCTGATTTACTACGTGTTACAGTCTTTTCCATGCTAAAGTTTTTACCTGAAAAGGTAATTAAAATCAAATAAAGAATGAGTTAGTAAATATCCCGCAGATAGCGATTTTGTTTTTTTAAAATTTTAATATATTCTTTTGCTTGCTCGCAAGACATGTTACCTTGTTCTTGAGTAATCAAGTGTAAGGTCTGATCCACGGCTTTTGCCATGTTTTGAGCATCACCGCAGACAAAGAGGTAGCCTTCTTCATGATGTAGCCATTGCCATAAAGAGGCGGCTTTTTCGCGCATTTTGTCTTGTACATAGACCTTACTGGACTCGTCTCGCGAGAAAGCTAAATCAAGTTGTAAATGACCTTTTTGAGCATAGAGCTCCCATTCTTCACGATAATAGTAATGGCCTTTGCTAGTACGTTCTCCAAAAAACAACCAATTTTTTGAACAAGCCCCCTGTGCCAGGCGTTCTTGCATAAATCCTCGGAAGGGAGCAACTCCAGTACCAGGTCCTATCATGATAATAGGTTTTTGATAAGAAAGAGGGTGAAGCCCAAACTGACGTGCGGGATGGTGTGCTACAGCAATCAAGGATTGTCCTTCGACAGCTCGATGGCAAAGGTAATCGGAGCATGTCCCTAATGTCAGGGGATGATCTGGAGGGTTACGGTTTAGGGTAACTGTAAGATGGGCCATTTTACCCACAGCACTCATGGAAGAAGCGATCGAATAAAAACGGGGAGTGATGGGAGCTAAATAGCTACAAAACTCCATTAAACTTATTTTTCCTTCTAAACGAGGAAGTAGTTCTGTGAGGTAGTTAGCAGGTCCAAAACGCTCTACAAGTTTTTTTGGAGTCAATGTGAGATTTGCTCGAGCTGTTAAAAATTCTATGGCAGCAAGAGTTTCTCCTTCACGAGTTGTAACAGAAGTTGTTGAGGGTTCGGAGAAAAATTGTAAAACTTTATGAACAAAGTGGGGATCGTTTTCAGGTAAGACAGCTAAACAATCCCCAACGGAATAAATAATATCGGTCTGACTTAAATCGAGCTCAAGATGAAATGTCTGCTTTTCAGACATTTCATCGGTCAAACGTACGCGACGAGCGATGGGTACAGGCGAAAATTGACGCTGCCCCATCTTTCCCTCTATGCCGCTTTAATTTTGATATCGACTCCAGCAGGCACAGCTAATGTTTTAAGAGCATCAATTGTCTTGCCTGTAGGATCGAGAATATCAATCATACGTTTATGTGTACGGATCTCGAACTGCTCACGAGACTTACGATCAACGTGAGGAGAACGTAACACAGTATAAATCTCACGGCGTGTTGGAAGGGGAATTGGCCCTACCACACGAGCTCCAGTTCGCTTGGCTGTTTCTACGATATCCAAGGTAGAACGATCAACCTGACGTTGGTCAAAGCCTTTAAGCCGAATTCGGATCTTTTGCTTTTGCTTGCCCATATATTGCCTTATTTTTTCATGATTTCTTCTTGAATTTTCTGAGGAACTCGTGCAAAGAAGGCAGGTTCCATCGTATAAGTCGCTCTTCCTGAGCTTATAGAACGTACCTGAGTTGTATATCCGAACATTTCAGATAAGGGAATTTCCGCCTGTACTTTTACAGTACTCTTGCTTGCTTCCTGTCCTAAGATTTTACCTCTTCGCTTGTTAAGATCCCCTATGACGTCCCCTACGCATGTTTCTGGTGTAATAACATCCACACGCATGATAGGTTCTAGGATGACAGGCTTTGCTTTACGAGCAGCCTCTTTCAATGCCATAGAGCCACAAATCTTAAAGGCCATCTCGCTGGAGTCAACTTCATGATAAGAACCGAAAACAATCTCGATCTTAGTGTCAACTAAACCATATCCAGCCAAGACTCCCGTTGTGAGTCCTTCCTCAATCCCTTTGATGACAGCAGGAATATACTCTCTAGGAATAGAACCCCCTACAATCTTGCTGGCAATCTCATTACCTTTACCTGGTTCATTAGGATAAATGTCTAAGCAAACGTGAGCGTATTGTCCGCGTCCACCACTCTGCTTGACATACTTTGTTTCTGATTTTCCAGGGCTTGTAATTGTTTCTTTGTAAGAAACTTGAGGTTTTCCAACGTTCGCTTCTACTTTGAACTCACGGATCATACGATCTCTTAAGATATCTAGGTGTAGCTCACCCATTCCTGAAATAATCGTTTGACCAGTTTCTTCGTTAGTTGAAACGCGGAAAGTAGGATCTTCTTCTGAAAGAGCTCCTAAGGCAATGGCTAACTTTTCTCGGTCAGCTTTAGACTTAGGTTCGATCGCCATGTCGATAACAGGCTCGGGGAATTCCATTTTTTCTAGTAGGAACTCGTGATCTTCTTCACACAGGGTATCCCCTGTTGTTGTATTTTTCAGACCAATGCATCCTGCAATATCACCTGTATAAAATTCTTCTTTATCTTCACGGTGGTTGGCATGCATTTGCAATAGGCGAGAAATACGCTCTTTTTTATCTTTTGTAGTGTTAATCAGGTTAGCACCTTTCTTCAAAGTACCTGAGTAGATACGCACAAATGTGATACGTCCTACATAAGGGTCTGTCATGATTTTAAATGCTAAGGCTGCTAAAGGAGCATCATCTTTAGGATTTACAACAAAAGGCTCTCCTGTTTGAAGATTCGTGCCTTTGACTTCACCCCTATCCAAAGGAGATGGCATCCAACTTACAATAGCGTCAAGAAGCTGTTGAACACCTTTGTTCTTAAAAGCGGAACCACATAAAACAGGGTTGAATTTATTTTTGATCACACCTTGACGAATAGCAGAACAAATCTCTTCTTCTGTGAGACTGTTAGGATCTTCCAAAACTTTGGACATGAAAACTTCATTGGACTCATCGATGGTTGCAAGTTCCTCGAGAAGTGCCATGCGCATGGTGCCACATTGCTCTTTAAGTTCCTCAGGGATTTCTAACTCATCCCACTGGGCGCCTAAAGTTTCGTCACGGAAAACGTAAGCTTTCATTTTGACTAAATCTACCATTCCAACGAATTGGCTTTCTGCGCCAATCGGACATTGTACAGGTATGGCATTAGCCCCGAGCTTTTCTTTCATAGACTCAACAGCAGCAAAAAAGTCAGCGCCAGTACGGTCCATTTTATTGACAAAAGCAATACGTGGTACATGGTACTTGTCAGCTTGACGCCATACAGTCTCTGATTGAGGCTCTACACCTGACACAGCGTCAAAAACAGCAACGGCTCCGTCAAGAACACGTAAGGAACGCTCTACTTCAATCGTAAAGTCAACGTGGCCCGGAGTGTCAATAATATTAATTTTTGAATCTTTCCAATAAACAGTCGTCGCAGCTGAAGTAATGGTAATTCCGCGCTCTTGTTCTTGGACCATCCAGTCCATTGTCGCAGCCCCTTCGTGTACCTCTCCAATTCGGTGAGTACGACCAGCATAATAAAGGATACGCTCCGTTGTTGTTGTCTTACCAGCATCAATGTGAGCCATAATGCCGATATTACGAACCTTATCAAGACGATCTTTCTGAGATCTAGGCATAATTCAATTCACTCCTTACCATTTGTAGTGAGCAAAGGCTTTATTTGCCTCAGCCATTCGGTGCATATCGTCTTTCTTCTTGATCGTAGAACCCTGATTATTGAAACAGTCGACCAATTCCATTATCAAACCTTGTTCCATTGAACGTCCAACTTTGGCACGAGCATGGAGAATGATCCAACGCATTGCGATAGAAGCACGGCGATCGGCTGGGATTTCAACAGGAACTTGATAAGTAGCGCCACCTATACGTCGAGACTTTACTTCTAGAGCAGGCTTTGCATTCTCTAGAGCTTGTTCAAACGCTTCAATAGGATCTTCGATGTTGACTTTCTTAGAAAACTCAACAAGGGCATTGTAAACAATGCGACGCGCCACAGATTTTTTTCCATGGATCATAAGTTTATTAATAAATTTTGTAAGCGTTAAGCTATCATATATAGGATCAGCTTCAACTACACGCTTTTCTGCACGTCTTCTTCTAGACATCTCTTACCTTCTTAAAATAATATTTTGCGGTCACAGACGCTTCACCTGCTCTAAAGAGCCGTGCGAATTTTTTATTCAAGTTGAACTTAAAGAAAAAATTCGAACTAGAATGCAGAGTTCTGCATTCTAGTGTTACTTAGGCTTTTTCGCCCCGTATAATGACCGACGTTGTTTACGGTCTTTTACAGCCGCACAGTCCAATGTACCTCGTACGATATGATAACGTACCCCAGGCAAGTCTTTTACACGACCACCACGTACAAGCACAATGCTGTGTTCTTGTAAGTTGTGTCCTTCACCACCAATGTAGGCGATGATTTCGTGACCGTTTGATAACCGCACCCAAGCTACTTTACGTAGAGCAGAGTTTGGCTTCTTTGGCGTTTTCGTCTTAACCTGCAAACATACTCCGCGTCTTTGTGGACAACGAGCTAGAGCAGGGGACTTATTGCGCCGTGTCCTCTTTCCTCGTCCTTGGCGAACGAGCTGATTGATCGTCGGCATAATTCCTTCTCGTCAAAAAATAATTAAAATTAGCTAATTCAACTTGCGAAAATCAGGCGCTAGGCCGAAAATTCTCTAAGCTAAAAACAGACTAAGTGGAAGAATATAGAGAAAATCGCGATTCTTGACAAGTAGGTGTTCAACTAAGAAAAAAGTTAAGGAAAATTGATCATAAAAACCGAGATGTTTAATTGGGAATTATTTTGGTTAAACCTCTAAAAATGTTCGAGAAAGATGAAATTTAGTTTAATTACAATTACTTATAATGCTGCTGCTTTTGTGAAAAAAACCTTAACTTCTGTTGCTTCTCAATCTTATCAAGAATTTGAGCATATTGTTTGGGATGGGGGTAGCACTGACGGGACAGTGGAAATTATTAAGAGTTTTCCTCATGTGAAGCTTTATTGTGGTCAAGACAGTGGAATTTCCGATGCTATGAACAAAGGAGCAGAGTTAGCTCAAGGAGAATTTGTATGGCATTTACATGCAGATGATATGTTAGCTTCTGCTCACTCCTTGCAATATGTAAGCACGGCCATAGATCAATATCCTCAATCACATTGGTTTTATGGTAAAGCGCATATTATCAACAGTAAGGATGAACAGATTTGTACAACACCTCTAGAACATTTTTCTAAAAAAAGGCTGAGACGTTACAATTTTTTTACACATCCCTCTACTGTATTATCTAGAACATTATTTCAAAAATTAGGAGGATTTGATCTAAAATTAAAATATTGCATGGATTACGATCTGTGGTTACGTGCAGCGCAGAAAACTTCTCCTATTCTACTTCCTGTTGTCTTGGCATGTTTCCGTCAACATGCGGGTTCTACCTCTTGTTCAGGGAGTCTGAATTTAGTGAATGAAGTGTATAAAGTAAGAAATCGATATTTAGTACATCCTTTTGAGCGTTATAAATCTTATAGAACCTGGCAAAAGAGAAAAAAAAGTTTAATTATATAAAACATTTCCCTTCTTTGAAAAAAATAGAACATGCTACATTGCCCGTTTTTATCCTTCGGCCTCCGCGTCGAGATGCGAAGAGTGTGAGAAATGAAGTGGATTAAACGGTTAGCTGGTCTATTACAAGATGCGTTGCCTGGTAAACGTGTCTATTATATTTATACACATAACAATCGTCATGACAGATTTCGTAATGGGCTTAAGGCCAATACAGAATTGAGTTATTGGGTCGCTTGTGCTTTAGAAAAACAATTCCCTCGCTTTAGTTTTTTACGTTTTCAGGGAGAAAAACCTCAGCGTATTCAGCGTATTACTCCGCAAGATGTTGTAATTGGTCACATTGGAGAAACATATTTAGCTGCTGCCAAGCGTACAAAACGTCTTATTTCTTTTTCTCCTTGGTGTGGAAATGAAGATCATTCTGAAACAGTAGGACCAGCATGTGTGTCCAAAGAAGTTGAGATGGGACAATATGATCATGCTGCAACTCTCATTCTTTTAACTTCTGAATTTAATGACAGAATTTATCGTCAACAACCCAGAAATTTTTGGTATGACTATTTTGAGAAGTGCAAACAACATGGTCGACGTGTACGCGTGGTGCATCAACCCATTGATTTAGCAGTTTTTCGTCGTATTAAAACCACATATACGACAGATAACTTTCTTTATATTGGTAATGCTAATCACATGAAATGCGTTCCAGATGCTAGAAGGCTTGTTGAACATGTTGGGCGTTCTTTACATTTATATGGTACGGGAGAAAGATCGATCAATCATTTGGATCAGATAGCTATTCAACAACTACCTTCACAATCAGATTTTTTTATTCAACCAGGTAGATGGGAAGCTCAATGTGTTTCGATTTTAGAAGCGGCTGCTAGGGGTTTTATCCCACTGGTGTCTCCAGACACAGGTTATCCTTACGACCATCCTTATATGCTTCGATATGGAGATTTTGATTATAACCTTAAACAGGTGCGAGCTGTTTTAAAATTATCTGCAGACGAGAGACGTCAGCTTGGTGATTATTTGCATCAACAACTTATATCAGATCCTCATCATAATACATGGTCAACTTTAACAGATGTAATTTTAGAAGAAGTTAAAGCTTTGTATGTCTAAATATTTGTAAGTGTGGCCTTTCTTAGAAGCTCGTTGTTTCGTCTGTTGGATTTGATGCGAGGTGTAACCATTATCCTGTAAGGCGAGATCAAGTTTACTAAGGTTTACGGCGTATCGCGTTTCATCACAAAGGTAGTGAGCATAGAGTTTTTCGGCTGATTTTAGATTTAATCCTTTGCGTACAGGCAAGGAACCTAAGCCTGTGACTAAAAATTGTCCCAGGCCGGGTCCTAAGCCTCGTTGCTCAAAACTTTGTAGGGAATAAGGTAAACAACATCTGAGGACATGTCGAAGGCGAGGAAATAAACTTTGCCATCCTTGTTTGCCTTGCCAAGCTTTAGAAGCAGACAGGCAAAGTGTCTGTTGCTCTTTAAGAGGGATGCCTTCTAGAGTTGGAGGCCCACCGAATAACTGAATAAAAAAGATTTGGAGTAAGGGATTACTTTTATTGTAAAGGGCGCGGATAGGATCTTGAAAATAATGAAAGTTTTCTAAAAGTTTCTTTCCAAAGTGGGTATAAAGTCTTCTTTCTTTCAAATCTCTGCCTAAGGAAAGAGGGCAATTACCGAGGGCAACATGTAGATCGGGAAGCTGAATGTCCAAAATACCGTTTCTGATGGGATCTTGATTAGAAAACGTGGAATGGCTTTGATGCCAGTTCCATTTCAGTTGATAAGCATTTTGCAGTGTCAAACCAGTAAAAAGGTAGCTAAGCAACTGGGAAATAAGAACAAGATTGAAAAGATAACGAAAGAAATTTCTGCGTGCCAGTGTCCCTGTAGGTGTTTTAGGTACTTTAGGGAATAGTTCTATGATTCCTTGGAATGTTTTGATAAATTCTTTAATAGCGCTGACAGTCCAATCAACATAACCTCCGCATCGACGCCATCGTTTT
This sequence comes from Verrucomicrobiota bacterium, assembly GCA_018239815.1. GTDB lineage: Bacteria > Chlamydiota > Chlamydiia > Chlamydiales > JAAKFR01 > SZAS-3. The sequence goes on from JAFEGP010000001.1 coordinate 57,189, forward strand.
AGGATGATTGGATCTTGTAAATTAAACATCTGAAAGGACGTGATATTGTTAAAGATTTCAAATTTTTGTCCTCCAAACATATCATTGGATAAGGCACAGAGTTCTTGATTAATGCGCTGAGATGTCTTTGCGTTGGGAGATTCTCCTTTCTTGATTAAACGATGCAGATAGTATTGTCGCATGTCATAAAAAGCTGCAAGTTTCAGATAGGGTTGAAACTTCTGAAATAAGAAATTGGAAGGGATGTGTAGAATACTGATAATTTTTCTAAATACAGAAAATTGTAATGGAGTTGTTATAAAAGAGTGTGAATTCACTTCTGGATTGTGTCCTAGGACACCTCCATTTTCTATAAATTCATGTATAAAGGATGTGTTTTGAAAGAGTTGTTTCCCTTTTTTATAGTTTTGAAAAATATTCCAGCCTGAGCTTTTTGCACTTTCTTCGATAAGAGTAAGGTAGTGAAATCCACTGAGAGAGACGTGCATGGTTTTTAGAAAATCAGACAGTTTGTCATAGAGACGCCAAAAGATAGAAGATTCATTTCCTGGTTGACTTGGAGACAAGTCATGTAAGATTTGATTCAGATATGGATGCAGAAGGAGAGGTTCTCCTAAAGTGTCCCAAAGTGTGCTTTTTGACAGTTTTTTATATAAAACTGGATTGTCGCATGAGATCCATCCATCTTGTTTAGCTTGGGAATAAAAATCAGAATCCGCTTCTAAAATAGGCTTAAGATGAGGATCTAATTCTAAGATGCTTTGTATGAATTCTTCATATAATAAAGAACGTGTCATCATGCGGTCATAGGCATTTAAGAGCTCTGGTAGGGTTTGAAATTTAGGTTTTTTTTCCGAAGTTTTCCAAGCCTGGTGATAAGTAAGGAACTTTCTTTTTTTAGTAAAAGGTTGATTAGGGGTCAATGAGGATGATAATTGGGCAACAGAGCATGAGTTTTGATAGAAGTGTGGTAAATAAGAAGCTTCTAAAGCTTGTCGATTATAGATTTTGTTGGATTTACAAGAATGATTAATCCGGTCTTTCCATTGTTGAAAATGTGGAATCACGATGTTTTGAATCAAGTTTTTGGCTTGTTGGGATAGCCTTTTTTCTAGGTTAGTGTAGGTGTCTTGTTGATCAAAAAATATGTTCCCAGTTCCTTTTTCAGTTGGAAAATGACCAAATTTTATAGGATTTTCGATGTAAAAAATCATGTCTGACAAATCACGTTCAGATAATTTGTGCTGTTTAAAGACCTTTTCCCATTTCATGCGACTTTCCCATTCCAACCAAGACGACTTTAATAGGTGGGTTGTTTTGAGTTGAGAGAGTTGTTGTTGCAGATGCATGTGATAAGAGAGTGTTTTTTTCATGATGAATGTTGTCTGAAAAATGCATGCAAATGTAGTAGAGACTGCTAAGGTATGTTAGATTAACAAGAGACTTTCTTTTTCGTAGAGTCAAAAAAAATAAAAATTTCTTGGCGTGGAAAAGATAGGATGTTGTCAGGGGTAATATGTGAGCCTGCTACCAATACGCGTTTTAAATGAGAAAGAGGATGTAGAGTTTTTAGAGCACTAGCATTAAAGCGAACTAAATTTTGTACATTTAATACTTCTAATCTTGAAAGAGAGGAAAACTGTAAAAAAGATTGCAGGCTATTACAGGTTTTTAATTCTAGGACCTGCAAAGGCAGTGTTTCAATACCTTCTAATGTGGATAACAAACGGCAACCATTAAGATTGAGTGTATGAAGATTTTCAATGTATTGAATCGTCTGTAGATCTCGTAAAAGATTACAATTAGCTAAGTGTAGTTCCGTTAACAAGGGGAAGGGATGTGAAAAACCTAGTTCTTTCAAAGCAGGACAGCAGTGGGCGTAACAACTTGTTAAATTAGGAAATAGTTCTATAAAGGGAGCTAAAAAAGTTATAGCCGTGTTGCAAAGATCTAAATGTTGAATACGCTCTCTTTGCATTGGAGGTATTTGCGATAAAAGATGGATAAGTTCTTCATGTGTCAAATAAGGATTATTTAAGGTTAGTTTTGTATCTTCTTGGATGGTAAAAATATGACAATGACAACGCGAGTCTGATCGAAAAAGTAATGCTTTATCTTGATTGTTAAAATAAGGCAGGTAGGATTCAAGGTGTTCGCGGTGTTGTTGCAGAACAGCTTTAATAATAGCTCTTCTTGGGCTGTTAAAAGGAGCGCGTGAGGGTAAGGAGTCCCATTTTTTTAAATCAACACAGAGCAAATTACGCGCAATAGTGTTAATTTTTTGTTGTATGTCAGGATCCTCAAGAGTTTCTTCTTTGTGTTGATAGCTAAGAGAGATCATTTCATCAAGTAGGGTGGGAATGGTCATTTTGTCCTCTTTTTTTCATTTAATCTATAAAACCGCATACAGACAGGAATGTAGCATGCAAAGAACATATGGGATCTTGTTCATTAGGTAAAAAAAAATCAGCAGTGCTTGTAGCTTGGTAAGTAAGGTTGCTCACTTCATTAGCCAGGGCTTCTACCCTTAAGTTTAAGCTTTCAATGCTTTGTGCCGTTGTGAGATGTAGTCTTTGCAAAGTGATAGCGCTACCTTGCTGATGTACTGCAATAAGTGCTTGAATGGGTTGTTTTTGTTCTGTAAAGGTAGGAAATCCGCAGCGTGCTTTGAGAATGTTGCTAATATTTTCATTATCAAGAATGGGATTGCCTTCCTTATCAGCATCTATGACTTGGACATATCCTAAATTTTCTAAAATAGAGACGGCAGCTAAAAGTTTCATTTGTGGAGAGACAGATGTCACATCGATGTCCTTTGTTCTATCAGTAATAAGCCGGACTTGACTTTGAAGCGCTTTCTGAGCTGATGCATCTAAGGAAAAAGCAGAGGTTATTTCTGAGGTAAGTAGAGCTTCAGTAGCTGTGGTGCTGAGAACTTTTTGACGTTTACATTTTTCTAATTCAGAGGCAATAAAGAGGCACTCTTGACAATTTGTTTTAAGAGCATCGGGATATGCGTAGGCAAGAGGAGAGTCTCCTTTTTCTGAATCTAGGATAAGTTGATTAGCAGAACTCATAACACGTTGCATATACTTAGATGTGGAAATTAAACTTTTGCAACAGGCTTCGTCTTTAGGAAGGGTAGCTTGTTTTTTTTCAGCATTTTCTAAAAAATGAACTTGGTACATTGCTAAGTTTTCTTGCATTGAAGAGACTCTGTTTAGGGTGGAGGGCAGTCTTGTTGCAAGTGATTCGGGAGGAAATTGAAAAAGAGAGCCTTGAGCTGCTGCTTCTTCTAAAGGCCTAGAACTACTAAGAATTTTACTAGTTCGATGTGCTGCTTTTTCAGCTGCTCTTTGCCAACTTTGACCCTCTTCATAGGCAACGACTTCTAGAAATGATCCTAAAGTGTGATAGCTTTCCGGAAACAGCACATTACGAATGACATGTAAATTAGCTAATTTGGCCTGTAGCTGGTCGTGTTTTTTTTCTAGGGCATCGACGGGTAATTGTTTCTCTTTTGCTGTTCTAATAGAAGCTTGGCAATGATCAATATTCTCGGACACAGCATCCATTTCTCTAGAAAGAGCGTAATGACTATCTTTTTTAAAAATGCGCTCTACTTTTCCCTGTAGCTCATGTCGTTCTGTTGCGCTTAAATTGGCATCGTTAATATTTTGCTCCATACAAATTCTGTTATAGGTTGCATTTATTCCCATGTCTAGTTCTTGTTGCAACGCTTCGCTATCGGCAAAGCTCTGACTTAAAGTGGGTCTTAAAGCATCAGGAGCACTTAAAAGCCTTCTTTGTTTAATTTCTTCATATCCTTCAGGATCATGGTGTAAAAGTCCTGAACTTAATTGTGTATGGGCTGCCACAAGCTCTAGTTTAGAAAAATGAGATACGCCTTCTTCAGTTGTAAGAGTTGCTTCGGGATTATGTTTGCCGGCTTGAAGATAGCACTCTGTATCAAAAGAACGACTGGAATCGGTATAGGATAAAATCGATGTCTTAGATGAAGAACTTGATTCTGTAATGGCTGCAGATAAGGCATTAAAAAGAGTTTGAACATGCATAGCATCTTCTTCTTTCATACCCTTAGGAGCGATGTAGACAGTATCAATATCCGAATCCCAACCAGGTGTTCCTTCTGCGGAAAACCGACCTGGATCCTTATAGCCCATTTGACGCACAATCTCTAAGCAAGAGCTTTGGACCAACTCAACGTATTCTTTTCTGACTGTTTGAAAAGAAGCTTTTTGGCCGGAGTCTACAGCCATTTTTTCTTTAAGGTCAGCTTTGACTCCAGACCATCCTTTATTGCTAAGTTGTTGAAGGGCAGTTTTGTGCTTCTTTCGGAATTTTTGGATGTGTTTTGGAATACCAAGTTTTTGTGTATCAGGTAAAGATAAAACAGACTTGCCAAGTGTTAAAAAATCTCCTTCAGCATAGAGTGCTTCTTGAATATCTTGCTTAAAAGACTCTTGTTCACGAAGATAACGTTCTTTTGTCCCTGATGGAAAGGCATGTATTCCAAAAGATCTATCCGAAGGAAAAGAAATGGACATTAGTTTTGTTTTTGTTGATTAATAGTTTCTAATTTTTAATTTTATTTATATTTTTGTTGTTTTTTCAAATTATTTATTTTAATTTTTTATTAAAAATAAGTAATTTGTTTTGCTGCAACAGTTTGTGCGATAAAAAATTTTACTTTTGTAAAAAAGTTAAATTGAAAATAGTTATGAATTGATTATTCTGGATAAAATAAAAACTGATTTAAATGGAGTTTTTGTTCAAATTTAATTAAATCTTAGATGGTTGATTGCAAAACTGATTTGACGGTATCCCTTTTTTGAAGTAGAATGGGTGGCCATGGAACCCTCGACTTCTGCCTTGCATGTTGTACATTTGCAGCGTTATCAAGATGCCAAACACACGGCTGTTGCTTTGGGTGGCGTGGCTATTGTGTTAGCATCCGCAACATTTTTACTCTGGGGGTTTGGAACATCCCCCGGTGGTGTGCTGACAGGGATTAGTTTTGTGCCTTATATGGTGGGGACATTAGTAGGGACAGTCAATATAGGTGTTGTGGCTGGTGTTGCTTTATTCGCTCTTAAAATGGGCTATCATAGCTTCAGAATGCATTAGCTAAACGCCATTTAAATCATGTAGATTCTTCAATCCAAAATAAGTAAGGAAGCTGGTGGTCGTAGCATATTGCATGGGCCTGCCTGCGCTTTCTTTGCGTCCAATTCCCTCTACCAGTCCTCTTTCTACAAGGGAAGCAAGGGTGCCAGAGCTGTCCACTCCTCTTAAACCATCAATTTCTGGACGGGTAATAGGTCCTTTATAGGCAATGATGGCTAAAACTTCTATAGCTGCTGGAGTCAGTTTTTCTCCCCTGCGATTTTGATGAAGCCGTTCTAGATAAGGAGCCATTTCTTCCGTTGTACGCAAGATATAGCCTCCGGCAATCTCATCGATTTGAAAGGCTCTTCTTTCTTTCATATAAGCGTCTTGCATACTAGCTAGCAAACGTTGTAACTTTGCTGTACGAATAGGGTAGACACTTAGAATACATTCTCTCATTTTTTCAAGACTAAGAGGTTCTCGAGTTGAGAATAGCATAGCCTCTAAAATACGTTTGATTTGTTCATCTGCAGTTAAGGAGGAAGTGTCATTATCTAAGGATAGTTGTTCTTCTAAAAGATTCAATTCAAACGGCATAGATAAAGAAGTCTCCTTCCTGCTGTTGGATACGTAAATGAGCTGTTTTCATAAGCTCTAGCAACGCTAAAAATGTCACAATAAGCTCTTGACGGCAGCTCATATTACCAAATAATTCATTAAACTTTAAACAAGTATGTTGATGTAACTGTGCTTGTAACCATGCCATTTTGGGTGCGACATGCCAGGCTTCATCATGAATACATTGTTGTTTGGCTGCATGCTTAGCAAGTAACCCTTTAAGTTGCGTGGCAAGGTGGTCCAAAGATACTGTGTCAAGGCCATGTCCTCGCGGCTGTTCAGTCAAAGTGGGAGCTCTTAGAAAGAAGGCATGTTGCTGTTTTTCTTTCGTTGTTAACTCTTTGGCAACATCTTTGATGCGACAATAAGTAATGAGCTGTTGTAGAAGTTCTAAGCGATCCACGTCGATATGAGAAGATGAGTCTACTTCTTTAGGTAAAAGCTTTCGACTTTTAAGTAAAAGTAGCGTGGCTGTTAAAGCCATGGTATCAGCACAGAGATCAATCGAAATTGTTTTTTTTCCTAGCTGCTGTGTTAATTCAGTAATAGGAACAGATAGTAAATCTAACTCTTCTTTCTGAACCAGATAAAGCAAGAGATCTAGAGGACCTTCAAATTGGTCTAAAGAGAAATCGACGGAATCCATGTAAAAAAAAGTTAAAGTTTTTCCTCGCTCTTTCCGATGAATGTAGTAGCGCTCACTGCACCAACATTAACTCAAAAAGAAAGAGAACACAATGAAAATTAGAAAGACTTTGCTAGTTATTATTCTTCTGTGCTCTCAGGTTTTTGCAACTTCTAACCCACCTCGTCTTGCTGCTACCGATGTACGTAAAATGATGCATCAACTTTTTGAATATCATGTTGATCATAAAGAACTCAGTCAAGAAGTCATTCAACGTTCTTTAAAAATTTATGTCACACAATTTGATCCTGGCCATAGCTATCTACTAGAAGAAGAAGTTAAAAACTACTTACATCCCTCGTCTCAATTTTTAGCTAGTATTAGCCAAGACTATGAAAAAGATAACTATCAGCATTACTTCACTTTGAATCAAACGATTTGCCAAGGAATAGAAAGAGCCAGGAAATGGAGAGAGCAATGGGCCACAGATCCTGTGAAATTGATTGCAGAAGCTAAACAACACAAGGATGTTAAAATAGAGAATGTCAAATTTCTTTCCAGTGTGAAGGATTTGAAAAAAAGACATTATCACAGGTTTCTAAGTTACCTTAATTTTCTTATGGAAGATTTGGGCCATTCTTCTTATGAGGGTTTAGAGCAAAAAATTGTGACTCTAGCAGAAAGACAACTCTCTGTTTTTGAAAATAATTATCTAGGCATGAATGAGACAGGCTCTCTTGCTTCCGCAAGTGAACAAGAACATCAAGTCTTATTGCGTACAATGAAAGCATTTGCACATAGCTTAGATGCCCATACAGCATATTTTAGCCCAGATGAGGCTTATGCTATGAAAGTTCAATTGGAAAAGGGGATGTGTGGGATAGGTGTGGTTCTGAGAGAGGGCATTGATGGGGTCATGATCCATGAGTTAATTAAGGGAGGCCCTGCTGAAAAATCGGGTTCTTTGTTACCAGGGGATACGATTGTAGAAGTTGATGGCAAAACTACCAAAGAAGCCTCCTTTAAATATGTGTTAGATATTATGCGAGGCAAGGAAGGTAGCAAAACCACTTTAGGTGTTGTGAGATCTGCGGATAAAAGTTTTGCTAGAGTTTCTCTAACAAGAGCCAAAATTGCTTTGGAAGAGCAGCGCTTAGATGTCTCAACAGAGAAATTTGGTGATGGTGTTATTGGTAAGCTTACTTTGCATTCCTTCTATGAGGGGGAAAATGGGATCAGTAGCGAACAAGATATCAAAAAAGCTATTCAGAAGTTTAAAGATCAAGGACCTTTGTACGGTCTTGTATTAGATATGAGAGACAATAGCGGTGGTTTTTTATCTCAAGCTATTAAAGTTAGTGGCCTTTTCATGTCATCTGGTGTTGTTGTTATTTCTAAATATTCAGATGGGACTGTTAAATATTATCGAAGCTTAGACAGTCAGCGTGTTTTTGACGGACCTCTTGTGATTTTGGTTTCTAAGGGTTCTGCTTCTGCTACAGAAATTGTTGCTCAAACTTTACAAGACTATGGCATTGCTCTTGTAGTGGGAGATGAAAAGACATACGGAAAGGGAACAATTCAACATCAAACTGTGACAGATAACTCCAGTCATTCCTTTTTTAAGGTGACAATAGGGCGTTATTACACTGTATCAGGGCGTTCCACACAAATTGATGGGGTGCGCGCTGATATGGTTATTCCAACAGATTTGCATTTTACGGAGATAGGGGAAAATCACCTTGAATATCCGTTGCCTGCTGATAAAGTGGAAGCGGCTTTTGAAGATCCTTTGACAGATGTGGATCCTTTTGCGAAAAAATGGTTTACTAAGCACTACACCCCTTATTTACAGCAGCGCCAAACAATATGGATTGAGCATTTGCCTGTTCTTCAGGAAAATAGTCAAAACCGTATCAAGCATAATAAAAATTTCCAGATCTTTTTGTCCGATCTTAAGGATAAAAAAGCACGTCGAGACTCTGCTTGCGGGGGTAATGATTTGCAAATGGAAGAATCCGTTAATATCCTCAAAGATATGCTCTTTTTGTCGAAATAGTCTAGGGTTTGTTAAACAGCTGTTTTTCTATATAGCAATAGTCTGTTAAAAATATTTCGGAATCATTAAGCTTCTTGTCCGCAAATTCAAATTTCGAGGTTAATTTATGTTTTCATATTTAGACGTTATGGGGAGTTATTTCAGTGCCATTCCTAAGCAATTTGCATATGCTAAAGCTGATCAAGAATATCAGCTAGATACTTATCAGGATATGCTTCTAGCAGATCAAGCTGTCAGGAAATATCGAATTACCGCGCTGGTCTGTGCTGTTGTCATGGCCTTAGAGCTCACATTGAATATCATGCAGGAGTCCGAAACAAGTACCAGAGCTCCCATGGCTAGTTTGATGTACGAAGCTTATCCTTTCGCATTGCTTTCCATAACAAGCCTTGGAATAGCCGAAGTAAAGAGTGTATATGTGACAGCAAAAGCTAATGTTCTTTTGGAGAGTTGTGAGGAGGATGAGATCGTTTGAGTTGCTACCGTCTGCAAATTCTATAGTACAACTTAATGGGTAGAAGGCTTTGATTGAAACGAGATTAAAAATTTTAACAAGAAAAAAATCTCGAATCAGATTTGGTTTATGAACTCTTAGAAAATAGAAAAGTCTGTGGTGCCAAAATAGAATTGCATAAAATGGCAAAGGTTGACTATCCTCCCTCCTCTTGTTGGAAGAGCTCTCTTAACGGCCAGATAGCTCAGTCGGTAGAGCAGAGGACTGAAAATCCTTGTGTCGCTGGTTCGATTCCAGTTCTGGCCAACCTTTCTCTTGCTGGAGAAAAAACGGAATTCCAACGGAGTTGGTAATTTCTCTTAATCACCCAAAACAGACCACCAAAATATTTTTGATGGTTGCTTTGGAGTGTCGGTTCCGTTGAATCTACGGTAATCAGTATTTACACTCCTTATTGGTGCTTCAAAAAAGTTGTAGTTACGGCGTTTGTGTTGCCTCTTACCTTCTCCATCTTCTAGGGTAAATCCTAAAGATTGATACAAGGCTTGGCCACATGCTTTACGTCGAAGTTTATTAAGTCACAGATGTCCATTTAAATACGTCTCGCAATAAAATTCAGCCAACTCTTATCAGGACTAGGAGCTACAGTGCTGCGGGTATCAGCACTTTTCCAAATCTCTAACGGAGCGAATAATCCATTGAGGTAAGGCTCAATATTACCTTCATCCATGTCAAAAAAGATCCTGTCTTCAGTGCGTCTCATAGAAGTTCCATACTTGAAAGAAGCGTACAAGATTCCTGAAGGAAGAAGGGCTTTTTGAAAACCTTCAATCACTGCACTTAGATCTTCATAAGGGACATGCAGCAGAGATGCATTAGCCCAAACAGCATTAAATTCGCTGGAAAAATGCATATTCTGAAAAAGCATATGCAGGGCATCTTCTCCTAGAAGATTGGAGGTTAATTTCACCATCTCTAAAGAACCGTCAAAAGCTAGAACCTTGTATCCCTTGCTCAGAAAAAATTTAGAATCTCGACCAACGCCACATCCTGCATCTAAAATTCGTCCCTGGTGGGGAACGTGCTTTAGAAATTTTTGATAGAGATCTTGCACATCCGCATTAATAGTCCTATCAAAGAAATTTTTTGCGTTTTTGTTATAATAGTCAATCGAATCCATTTGCTTCTTCTAGATACCAAATTGTATTTTAAGTTTCGCCAAAAAATCCACTCGTAGATTTTGATAGCTCCAAGATGACATCTTCAAATTTAATCTGTTGTTTACCCATGGCTGCAAGGAAATTATTCCAACGTTGTTGGGTCTCCTTATTACTGCGACTACTCCCACCCCTAAAGGCGTGGGAGTGGTCACTTGAGGAAATAAGCGAGCAAAAAGCGTGCTCTTCCCTACTTGACGCGCACCAAGTAAAAGGACGGCCTTAAAATGATGAGCAGAGTCTAGATTTGCCGTTCTATATGACGAGATAAATATCTCATATACCTTGCGTTTTAAAGATGCTATTACAATTCTGCAAGGGTTTTTGCATCTTATTATGGACGCAAGAATGTGCCTAAAAATCTAAAAGGGATGCATAAAGTCTTAGACAAGCGGTTCCCAATTAGAATTATTGTTCGAAATCTTAATTTTCTTGAGGCAAATACAATAGATATGGTTCTGTGAAAACAGGTTCAGTTAGAACTCAATATAAAATAGCGGTTTGATCATGCCAGAAAAGCTTTTAGCAGAGGTTGCGCAGCATCGAAAGTCGACTTATCCAGTTCATCCTATCCTTCTTAATCGTTGGTCTCCAAGATCTATGACCGGAGAAAGTATGAGCGATGAAGAGTTATTTTCTCTTTTTGAAGCAGCACGTTGGGCTCCCTCTTCTTATAATGCTCAGCCTTGGAGGTTTGTTTATGCAAAGAGAAATACTCCTCATTGGCAAACGATTTTTGATCTGATGATTCCCTTTAATCAAAGCTGGGCTAAAAATGCAGCTTGTTTGGTAGTGGTTGTGTCTAAAAAAACTTTTGAACACAACGGTAAGCCTGGACGTACTCATAGTTATGATGCAGGTGCTGCTTGGATGAGCTTAGCTATAGAGGCTTCAAGTCGTGGTTATGTTGCACATGGCTTGGAAGGATTTGATGAGGTAAAAGCAAGAAAAGATCTTCATGTTCCAGATGATTATCATGTAGATGCTATGATTGTCTTAGGAAAGAGAGCTCCCAAAGAAGAGTTAAGCCAGGAACTGCAAGAAAGAGAATTCCCTAGCTCTAGACGTCCTTTGTCTGAAATTCTTAAAGAAGGTTGTTTTTAAGAGTTAAGTTTTTTTTTGGCTTAAGAACAAAAAATTGACGTTTTTCGATAGCATCTGTATATTTACTCTTATTTTTTTATACAGAAGTAGTTCTCTTGCGAGGGGGAGCCAATAAGGCTCTTGTATTAATCTCTATACTGTAGTACTCTTTCGCCATCGCTTTTGGGCAGAATAGCGTGGAGGGATCTAGCGGTCCCTAGAAGCTCCTCTTTCTTAAAGAGGGAGAAACTGTCACCACTTTGGAAGTAAATTTTGGAAGTAAACATGGAAAGATACGCAATTGTCCAGACAGGTAGTAAGCAATTTAAAGTCCAGGAAGGCGATGTTATTGATGTGGAGCTTGTTCCTGGAGAGCAAGGAAAAACCGTAAAGTTTGAAGAAGTGCTTTTTGTAGGTGCTGGAGAGAAAACTGTAATAGGTATACCTACTGTAAAGGGTGCTTATGTGACAGCAGAAGTTATAGATCAAGTTCGTGGCCCTAAAGTTATTTCTTATAAATATAAGCAAAGAAAGAACTATCGTCGCAAAGTTGGACATCGACAAAACTATACACGAGTAAAAATTACGGGAGTGCAACATGGCACATAAGAAAGGACAGGGTTCGACTCGAAACGGTCGTGATTCTCATTCACAGCGTCTTGGAGTCAAAGCTAGCGCTGGTGAGTTCGTCACAGCAGGAAGTATTTTGGTTCGTCAACGCGGTACAAAATGGCATCCATCTTCTAATGTTGCAAGAGGAACGGATGATACTTTATTCGCTTTAATTGACGGTATCGTGCATTTTCGCAAAGCCAAAAGAACCCTAGTCTCTGTGATGCCTGAATAAGGTTGAAAGAGAGGGGGAATCATATATGTTTACAGATCGCGTTCGTTTACAGTTACAGGCCGGCAAAGGTGGTAATGGAGTTATCGCATGGCGGCGCGAAAAGTATATTCCAAAAGGTGGGCCTTGTGGGGGAAATGGTGGCCCCGGGGGCTCTGTAGTTCTTACAGCCGATGCCCAGGTTCCATCTTTAGATCACTATCGTAATCAGCGTATTCTTCGAGCAGAAAATGGTGGGCAGGGGGGCTCTAATGATCGCAATGGTCGTCGAGGTCGTAATCTGGTCCTAAAAGTTCCTTTAGGTACTTTACTTAAAGATAGTGAGACAGGCGAGGTCATTTTTGATTTCGTAGAACATGGTCAAACTTATCTTATTTGTGAGGGAGGAAGGGGAGGAATAGGCAATAACTTCTTTAAAACTCCAACTAACCGTGCCCCGAATAAGTGTACTCCAGGAAAATATGGAGAAGTAAAATCCGTAGAGCTGGAGTTAAAACTGATTGCTGATGTGGGTTTTGTTGGTTTTCCAAACGCTGGCAAATCGACGCTTCTCACTCAGTTAGCGCGTGTGCGAGTTAAAGTTGCTCCTTACCCTTTTACAACTTTACATCCAAATTTAGGCTGTTTACGTACAGAAAAAAATGAGAGAGTAATTTTTGCAGATATCCCAGGTATTATTTCAGGTGCTCATCTCAATCGAGGACTAGGTTTAGCATTTTTGCGTCACATTGAGCGTACTAAGGTTTTGGTGTTTGTAGTAGATGGATCTGGTATGGAAGGGCGCGATCCTTTAGAGGATTTAGCTGTATTACGTAAAGAAATAGAAGCGTATCAGCCTTCTTTATTGCAAAAGCCTTCCATTGTAGTATGGAATAAAGCTGACTTAGGTCAAGAATTACCTGAAGTAGAGGGATACTCCGTGAGTATTTCTGCTTTGACAGGTGATGGAGTAGAGCGCTTCCTGACACAAGTTTTAAATCTACTTGAAGAAACAACTCAAGAAACAGATGCGCAAGCTGTTTAGTGGCGTATCGTAGAAGGTTTTTTGAAACGAATAGTTAAGAGGTAGATTGCTCCTGAAAACAGGGCAATCGTTGCACCTGTTGGCCAATCTAATCTGTAAGAAAGACTCATTCCCCCAAGACAAAAGAGCATATTTAGCCCCACAGCAATTATCATCATGGTTGAAAGGCGATTAGAAAATTTCTCGGCAATAGAGGGAGGAAGAGCAAGCATGCTTAAGACCAAAACAATGCCAACAGTATGAATTAACAACACAATCGACAAAGAAATTAAGACCAATAGCAGCAGATAAAGCCTTTTCACAGATAAGCCTTGGAGTGCGGCTTGGCGCTCATCAAAGCAAATAGCTAAAAATTGTCTATGGAAAACTAAGACACAGACTAAAATCATGGCGTCCAGACTTAAGAGTAAAATTAAATCTGTGCCGCTCACCCATAAAGCATTTCCCAATAAAAAATTCATTAATTCGACATTATAACCAGGGGTTTGAGAGGCAAAGATAATTCCAGCAGCCATACCTAAAGACCAAATCATAGCAATAACGGTATCTTCTCGTTGGCGGGCATGAAGATGAACCATGCCTATAATTAAAGCTGAGAGAATGGCTGCAACAAGTCCTCCATAAATAGGTTGTAGCCAAGGAAGATGATAGCTACGCTGTAACCATAAGGCACACCCTAACCCTCCTAATACAGAGTGGGAGATACTCCCACTAATCGAAACAATTCTTTTGACCACAACATAGGAGCCTAATATCCCTCCTGCAAAAGAAGCCGCTAGAGTTGCTAGCAAAGCCATTTGTAACAGAGGAGTAGAAAGAAGCGCTTGTAAAAAGTTCATGAGTTTATAGGCGTTGTTGTATGTTTAAGATACCTTGATGATATAAACCCTGTGTAAAATGATGACACAAGGCATCACGAGGATGTTCTTCTACCGTCCCTTGTACGCAAAATAACCGCTCTCCTAATGCTAAGGCTCCTTTTAAATCATGCGTGACCATAATAATGGTTGTCTTGCCCTTTAAAGTGGATAACAGTTGATAAATGGTTTGTTGGGCAGCGGGGTCTAAATTCGCAGTAGGTTCATCTAAGAATAAAATGGAAGGATGAGAGGCTAGGGCTCTAGCTAATAAAACCCTTTGGGCTTCTCCTCCTGATAAAGAGGAAAAAGAAACATGAGCAAATTTTTCCATCCCCACACGCCCTAATGCCTCTTTAGCTAATTTTAAGCGTTCAGAGCGAGAGGCGTGCATCAAACCTAGACACACGACATCTAGGACACAGATCGGAAAGAAGGGATCAGGTCGAAAATGCTGAGGAACCCACCCCATATGCGGGCGCGCCGAAGCTATAGAGGTGCCTAATATGCGAATTTCTCCACGATCAGGTGATAAAAAGCCCATTAATAGATTGAGAAGAGTTGTTTTGCCCCCTCCATTGGGACCAAAAAGAATAGCAAATTCACCGGGATGCAAAGTCATGGAAACGTTGTTTAAAATCAATTGCCCTGAGGCATAGTAATGTAACCCCCTAATAAAAAGGGCAGGCTCAGAGTATTTCGGCAAATTGTCGTAAGTTGTCAAGAACATCCTCTCGATAAGGGTCTACAAGTACAACCTTTGCTCCAAGAGCTTTGGCGATACGTTCTCCCCCTTTCATGCTATATTGTTTCTGTAAAAACACAGAATGCACGTCAGCTTGACGTGCTTGCTCTAAAATATCCATTAACTGCTTCACAGAAGGTTCTTTACCTTCTTGTTCGATCGAAATTTGTTGCAGTCCATAATCGCGACAAAAATAACCAAATGCAGGGTGTGTGACAAGGATGGATGTGCCTTGTTTACCTTTCAAAAGAGCCGTAATTTTGGTGTCTAAATCATCTAAATCAGCAAGTAAGCGCTGCAAATTGGCCTGAAAGTAAGGTCCAGATTCAGGAAAATGCTGACTCAAGACAGAGGTCATTTGGCAAGCTAACTGTTTTAATAGTGAGGGGCTGAGCCAAATATGAGGGTCATAGGCCTCAATATCTTGGCAACAACCACAAGTAGGAAGTAATGGGATGCCCTCACGTTGATCCACAATATGCAATTTGGAGCCTAAAGTTGAAACCAGTCTTTTTTCAAAGCCTTCCCCAATACGAAACCAAACTGTGCTTCTTTGAATGATCATGGTTTGGCGGGGGGAAGGTTCATAAGAATGAGGACTGACGCCTTCTGGGACAATGACATCCACTAAAATACGATCCTCAGCGATACGTGAAATAAGATGTTTTTGAGGAGCAACGCTAACTAAGACGCGAGGCTTAGCAAAAAGAGAAGACGAAAGTAAAAGAAAAATAAGCAGAAATTTTTTCATGAATAAAAAGGAGAGTATAGCTTAAAAATCTATTCTTAGCAACTGACGGTTAAAGTAGTTCTTGCTAGATATGCCTTGGGTCTTCTATGCTCCTTGTGTTCTTGCGGAGGAGTGTTCGAGTGGCTTAAGGAGCACGCTTGGAAAGCGTGTGTACGCTAACCCCGTACCGTGGGTTCGAATCCCACCTCCTCCGTCTTTCTACCTTAGGTCTTCTTTCTTAAAAGTTTTTTGTGTTGAGATTGTATAAATTTTTTGCAAAAAAAGTGTAAATAAATATTTTTTTTGATAAAAGAGTCGCAAACCACCGGTTTGCTAAGATGACTATCTCATATTCAAGACTTGATATGTTTTTTCAGCAACAGTCCTCTTTTGAACAAAAGAGTTCCCGAATTTTTACCGTTGTAGCAGTGAGTTTAAGTTTTGTAGCGCTATATGCTGGTACAATGCATTTGCGAGAGTTTAAGACTTACAGAGGACTGGGAGAAATCTTAACAAGTGTTTTTCTATTTTATCTTGGGACATGTCAGCGTTCTAGATATCGAGAAAATTTGTGTGAAACTGACAGAAAAGACAGTCATCAAGATGCTATTGCATCCAACCTCCCTGCTGATAGGGGATCTTCACCATCCGAATCTTTCGTTCCGCCTAGGCCTGTTGTGTTTTATATTGGAGATGGGGACGAAGACGAGGATGAGTCAATATAAGTTTTAAAAACATTTGAGTTTTCAAATTCTTTTATTTCTTTCAAACAACATTTTTTCATATAGGAAAACAAGACTAGCTTTTTAACAAAGTGGAACGTAAAATTGGGGCAAAATTTCCATGTTTTTTGAAGGACTCTCTAGACTCGATGCTATTTTCTGGGGCTACGTCGCCTTCTTCCTGATTTTATTTTCAGGAGTTGTTCTCACGTTTCAAAGTCGTTTCGTACAATTCACACAAATTCCTTTAATTTTTAAAACTTTTTGGGCTTGTCTTTCTCATAAAAAAGAGCCTCAAAAAGGCGTGCATCCTGTTAAAATATTCTTTGCTTCTACAGGCGGCATGATTGGTATTGGTAACGTAGTAGGGATTACCACAGCTGTGCAATTTGGTGGTCCCGGGGCCTTGTTTTGGATTTGGGTGGCTGGAGTCATTGGCGCTATTTTGAAATATAGCGAAATCTATTTGGGGCTCAAATTTCGTGTGGAAAATGCTCATGGTGGTTACGACGGCGGGCCCATGTTTTTCTTGAAACAAGCCTTTCGCTCTCCTGCTATACCCTTTGTTGTAGCAATTTTGCTTTGTCTTTATGGTGTTGAGATTTATCAGTTTACTATCATTGCTGACAGTGTTAGCTCAAACTGGCATTTTAATCGTACTTTTGTTGTTTTACTTCTGTTATTGGCTATTTTATGGGCAGCATTAGGTGGCGTAAGCCGCATAGGTAAAATTTCTTTGTGGATTATTCCAGTTTTTCTTCAGATCTATGCCGTAATGGGGATTTGCATTATCGTTTCTGAAGCGTCTGCTTTACCAGCGATGTTAGCCAAGGTGATTCATTCTGCATTTACAGGACATGCTGCAGTGGGCGGGTTCGCCGGCAGTACTATGCTTTTAGCTATTCAACACGGGATTGCTCGTACAGCGTATTCAGCAGATATTGGAGTTGGATATGATTCGATTATCCAGAGCGAATCCAGCATCTCTGTTCCTCATACACAGGCAGCACTGGCTATTTTGGGTGTTTTAATTGATAACTTTATCTGTACGCTCACTATTTTAGTTGTTTTACTTTCCGGGGCATGGCTATTGGAAGGTGAAGGAACCAGTATTATTCAGGCTGCTTTTAGTACTTATTTTCCTTATATGGATTTGTTTTTACCATTTTTTTATATTGTCACAGGTTATACAACTTTAATTGTTTACTTTTGTGTTGGGCTTAAATGTTGTCGTTATTTGTTTCCGCGTCATGGTAAGGCTCTTTATCTTTTCTTTGGCTGCTGGATGTTTCTCTTTTTTTCTTATACTTCTCAAAGCAAAGCTCTGCTTGTCATGTCGGTGGCAGGTGCTATGTTGTTGATTATCAATTTAATTGGCATCTTTCGCCTTAGAAATGAAATTTCTTTCTTTGATTCATCTGTAGAATTAAAAAACTAATTAAACTATAATTAACTTTATAGGTTAATTATGACTCCTTATGAAATTTGCATGGTTTCAGTATTTGGGTTTGTTGCGTTACTTTTACTAGTTTTTGTCATCGTATTGTCAATTTCCTTGGTTTCCTTGAATAGGAAAGTGGGCGTAATTTTGCAGGACGTTGCACATAAATTAGATACGCTAGACCCAGCTTTTCATTTGCTATATCGCTTAGGTGCTTATGCGGATGAGAAAGCGGAAGAATTTTGTGAACGAGACAAAGAGCAACCTTCATGGTTACAAGCTGTAGTCCAGTTGGCATCTCTTGCTGCTGCAGGAGCTGGAATTTGGAAAAATTATAGAAATAGGGGACGTTAAGAATGTTCTTCCAACGACGTAAAACTTCTCATACAAAAAGCTTTTTAAAAGGAGCTCTTTTGGGAGGCATTGCTTTAGGCATCACTGCCCTACTTTTTGCTCCCAAAACAGGTAAACAAGCTAGAGCTGATTTAAAAAAGAAATATAAATCAGCTTCTAAAGCGACTAAAGGGCTTTATAAAAATGTCGTGCAATCAGCAGAAGATTTTGCTCACGAAGCTAAAAAGAAGACCAAACGCTGGTTTCGATAGGTCACGGCTAGTTTACAGCAACTTTTTATAGCGCTAGTTTTGTCTTGGATGCGTTTTTAATCGAGACAATCAACAAAATTTCTCAAAAAGTTAGTCGAGAAACGGATTAATCCTTTGTTTTTTTTAGTCGTGTCTTTATAACTCTTTTACATATGTTGACTAAAAAGTACCTTGTCGACGACGTTTTTGTTCGAGAAAACCTAAATCTTTTACCTATTTCTTTTTTAACGGCAAAAGACTCAGAGATTTTAGCGCGTCTATCTTCATTATTAAGAAACTGGCCAGATCCCAATCTCTATCCTTCTTTATTGATTTCTCTTCTTCGCTTACCTCTGCCTTTTAAAAAAATCAGGAGCATTGCTCATCTCACAAGATTAATTGCTGCAGAATACTTTTATAAACGCAAAGTTTTGGATGGATCCCCTCAGCGCCGTCGCCTATTCGTAAAACTTCTACGTACTTCTCTGGAATATCCTTTTGGGACAAGACGGGTTTTAGGAATGGTTGTGACATTCAATCTGATGAAGCAAAAAGAAGCTTTTGAAGAACAACATATTATTGAAGCTGTGCAAAGAATCATTCCTCATGTCAAGGGAGTGGAAGATTCTTTTGTTGATGCTCAGGATTGGCAGATGGGCATCCACAGTGTTTATCTAGAAATAGAAAAGGACCCCCCTACTTCTTATTTTACAATTGAAGAAATCCAATCGTTACAAAAAGCTTTACCTAGCGAATTGAAGGGATGTATTGAGCAACTTGTTCCCATGACATTTATGCGACGTAACGAGGAAGAAGTATACCGTAATATTTTAGCATTAAGAGATCAGCTAAAAACCGTGCGGGATATTCCTCAGATGACCATTTCTTTTGAGGAACAAACACAGTTTGATTTGTTTTTTACTGTTGTCTTATTGCGTTTAGTTAAAGGAAAAGAACCCTCTGTAAAAGAGGTCTTTGAGAAAAGCAACCCCGATATTGTGTTTATTCCAGATCGTGTTGATTTGGTAGGGAGTTTAAGAAAACTCTATCAGAAGGAAGCCACGGTTTTTCGTTTGCAATTGCCTAAAAGCCATTTTTATCGCAAGGATCGCTCGGTTAACCTTTATAAGGCACGTCGTACAGTTGTAGCTTTGATTAATAAAGCAATTGGGCATGTACGTGACTATAACGGAGGATTGATTCTTAAACAAAATGAGCGTTTAGAAGATTTCTTATCTGTCATGCCAAATGGGATGGATGAATTTTTATTAGAGAATTTTTTCTATTCCATCACACCTATTGCTATGCAAAGTATTTTGCCTGCTTTATTAGTGAAGGATTGGTTTTTGGCTTTCCAGGACCTTTGTGATCAAGAATTGCCTAAGAAAAATCCCTATATTTTAAGCTGTCAGAAACAAGAAGAGGCCTTTATTATCATCATTCGTGCAGATGATATGACGTTTAAGGAAGAAATTTTGTCTTTGATGAATCGCATGCAAATTCCTTCTTTGGAGCTTGCTTTTTCAGAGATTAAAATTCACGGTTCTTATTGCTTTGGGCTTTTATATCGGCCTTCTCAGCTGGGTCAGGAAAATTTTCTTTACACTCAAGTTCATCAATTAATGGAACAATGGAGTGTAAAAGTTGTAGCAGATCAAACTTTAGTTTTAGCTCTATCGGATAGTGAACCAACTCTTGACCCTCGCATCACCAAAACAGATCAATCTTATATCATTATTAAAATGTTATTTGAGGGGTTAACGCGTATGGGAAGAGACGGTCAGCCTCAAATGACGATTGCACAGAGTTATGAAGTGAGCTCGGATTACAAACGTTATATTTTTCATTTACGAGAATGTAAATGGTCAAATGAGGCTCCTATTACTGCACAGGATTTTGAATACTCTTGGAAAAAAGCTTTGAATCCTCATACACGTTCTATTTATGGAGAAAGCCTTTTTATTTTAAAAAATGCAAGACGAGCAAAAGAAAAAAAAGTTCCTTTGGATCAGGTGGGAGTGCATGCTTTAGATGATAGAACATTAGTTGTGGATTTAGAATATTCTGCACCTTTTTTTCTTGAGGTTGTTTCTCATTGGACTTTTTCTCTTATCAATAGTGTGATTGACCGTACAAATCCCGGGTGGGCCTATCAAGCCGGTGAAAAATTTGTATGTAATGGCCCTTTTACTTTAGCGCAGTGGAACCAACATCGAAAACTTGTTGTTGTTAAAAATCCTCATTATTGGGATGCCGATTCTGTTCACTTGAATCAAATTTCGATTACCATGGTCAACCAGGGTCAAAATGAAATGCGCATGTTGCAAACAGGCCAATTGGATTTGATAGGTCGTCCTATGACAGTTCTTCCTCCTGCAGGATTAGAACATAATCTAGACGAAGTGGATTTAGTGACATACCCGCTCTATGGATTAGTCGCTTTGGCTTTAAATACACAACAATTTCCTTTCAATCACAAAAAGATTCGTCAAGCCTTTGCTTACGCTATTGATTATGCACTGTTGGATAAGTTTGTGGGGCATGAATACGGAGGCCCTTGCAATTCGCTTTTGCCATCTCAATTGTCCTTGCACACAAAGTCTTTATTCCCTGTCCGAGATCTTCAATATGCCAGGATGCTTTTTCAGCAAGGGTTAGGGGAGATAGGTTTTGTAAAATCGGATTTCCCAAGATTATCGCTTAGCTTTCCTCAGGGGAAATACCAAGAAGCCTTGTTTGCAAGTTTAGCTAAACAATGGAAAGAAGCATTTGGTATTGAGGTGCATCTTGAAAGTACAGGTTCTCGAGAACACTATGAGCGTATGACACAGGGTAGATATCAGATGGCCAGTTTTGAGCTTAGAGCTATGTGGAAGGATCCGCTTCATCTTTTTGACATGTTTGATACACGTGGAACATCTTTGAGCTTTCCTGGAGAAGGCTATAGTAAATATCGCTTGTTACTTCAACAAGCAAAGCAGGAAGATGATTTACAATTGCGTCGTCAATATTTAGCTGAAGCAGAAGAGCTCTTAGCAGAAGAAATGCCCATCCTACCCTTATATCAATTATCGGGTCATATGCTGAAAAAACGAGGATTAAAAGGAGTTTTTGTCTCTGAATGTTTCCAAGTAGATTTTAAGTGGACGCAGAAATAATGCGACGTGCTGTCTCAGCAGCAGCATAGCTCATCATATCCCATTCCAGATTGATAGAGTCACCTACTTGTTTTTGTCCAAACGTTGTGCGTTTTAAAGTTTCTGGAATCAATGCAATGCCAAAACAGTCCTTTTGAAGAGAGGCAATAGTCAAACTCACGCCATTTAATGCCACAAACCCTTTATAAAAAAGGTAAGAATAAAATTTAGATGGGCAAGAAAAAAGGTAAAGAGGTCCTTTTTCTAATAAAGTTACACACCCACAGACATGGCCTGAAACAAAATGTCCTCCAATTTCTTTGCCCATAGTGGCTGCACGCTCAAGGTTAACAAAATTGCCTACAAGGAGATTTTGCAGTGTTGTCAGCTGCTTGGTTTCTTCACTCAGATCAAAAAAAACATGGTTATGTTCAATGCTTGTGACAGTTAAACACACTCCATCTACAGCTACACTAGCGCCTGTTTCCAGACCTTGAAGTAAATGAGAAGGAAAGATCACAGTGAAGGGGAGTAGTTGTGTTAGAGTCCCTAGACCCTCTATAATTCCTGTAAACATAAGATATATGGGAAAAATGCTAAAATAAGGCTAGCATTTTTTTCAATCGAAAGATACCTTACCTTACCTCGTATGAAGTGTCCTTTTTGTGGTTCTGAAGATCTCAAAGTCACTGACTCACGCAATGCTGTTGAGCTGAATGCTATCCGCAGACGACGGGAGTGTTTGGGTTGTGGGCGAAGGTTTACTACTTTTGAAACTGTAGAATTGACGATGCAAGTCCATAAACGTGACGGGCGTTATGAAGATTTTCAAGAACAAAAACTCCTTCTTGGGCTAGAATCAGCATGTCGTCATACGAGTATTAGTCACGAAAGCGTTCGGGCTCTAGCTCTAAAAATCTCTACAGAGATCATGGAGCGGCAGACACGTGAGATTTCCTCTAAAGAAATTGGCGAGATGGTCATGAAATATTTGAAAACAATGGATATGATCGCCTATATCCGCTTTGCATGTGTGTATCGTCGATTTAGGGATATCGAGGAGCTTATGGAAGCTATTCACTCTGTATCTCCCGATGAGATTGATATAGATCATGTGGTAGAGACAAAGAAAGATTGACAGCTGCTTAAGATTTAGGTAGGAAATATAAGTTTGTTGCGGGCCGGCGGAAAACTTTAAAATGGATGCCAAGAATTCCCTGGAAAGTCACGCTTGTGGAGGTAGCTATGGCAAGGAGAGCCGAAAGCTTTCTAGCCATGTGTCGCGGGCATAAGAAATAATGAATGGAATTGGATCCATAGATTATAGAACGGAGTATATATATGGCTTTAAAAAAAGAAGACGTAGAAAAATTTGAGAAACGCTTACAGCTTATGAAGCGTCAGCTTACTCATTCATTAGAAGGGTCCACAAAAGAAGTTAAACGGCCTGACGAAGCAACGGGTTATTCCCAACACCAAGCTGACCAAGGAACAGATGACTTTGACCGTCGATTGAATTTGGAATTGACCTCTAAGGAGTTTGAAATTTTACGCCAAATCGATCGAGCCTTAGAAAAAATAGGGGAAGACACCTACGGTGTTTGTGATGTCACAGGTGAACCTATTCCTTTAGCGCGTTTGGATGCTGTGCCTTATGCAACCATGACAGTTAAGGCTCAAGAACAATTTGAAAAGGGGCTGCTGACAGAATAGCAGCTCTTTAAGTATAATGGCTGCCATGAATCTTGCCATGCTCAGAGTTATTAGCCTGTTTTTATTGGCATTCTTGCTTCTTTTCGTGGACTTTATTTCAAAGGCGGCTTGTTTTTACTTGTTGCCTTTGGCTTCCATGGGATTTGAGGGGATTGTTGTTTTTAAAAATTTTCTAGGTGTAGATTTTTTAATACAGCTTGTTCTGAATAAAGGAGCGGCCTGGGGCCTTTTTGCTCATTTTCAAATTCCTTTGTTAATCTTTAGGATCGTCCTGATTCTAGGCATGCTGTACTATCTTTTTTTCAAAGAACATCCAAAATACATAGAATGGCCTTTAATGTTAATTTGTACAGGTGCGATTGGGAATGTTGTAGACTTTTTTCTGTATGGGTCTGTCGTGGATTTTTTGCACTTTAACCTGTGGGGGTATCATTTCCCTCTTTTTAACATCGCCGATGTTTGCATTACCATGGGAATAGCCTGGCTCATGTTGTTAACTTTATTAAAGAAAAAAACAGTGTCTGCCTCATGAACGCTGCTCAGTGGATCAAACTTCCCGTTTTGCTTAATTTAGCAGAAATGGATCTTCTATGGCAGATGCTTGGAGAATTTAAATTATTTCAAGTCGGCATGGTTTTGACGCAAGGACAAGGAGAAACCACAAAAGAGCAGTTTTTAGATGAGTATGCTAAGTATCTGGAGCAGCTTAAAGAAGGTCAAATTCCTTCTACGCGTTTCTTTGCTCTTATTTGTTCTATCACAGAAACAGCTATCAAGCGTCAAAATCTACATGAAGGAAAAGAAATTATTCGACCCGTTTTACCCGTGATCCAGATACAACCTCATCAATTGCAAATTGATAAAGCTACAATGAGTTGTCGTTCTATGGTTTATGGTGTAGACACGATTCCTTGGGGGCTAGTATTTTCTTATCCTCACTTATTTGAAGACCCTGTTACACATACGATTTTAACTGTAGATGACTCTTTTCCTAATACAGCATTATTTCAGAAATTGCGTCGTTTTATACGAGAGTATACACGTCCTACGCCTTTTATATTTAATGGCCAAAAGGTCAATGTTCCGATTCGTTTAGGTAAACAATGTTTTTCTTGGATTTCTCATACCCCTTGGCTGCGTCAACAAGGCGTGGAAGTAGAAGATGTATCAATTACTAGATAGTGGATACGGACAAAAGCTAGAGCGCTTTGGGTCTGTGGTGCTTATTCGTCCTGCTCCCCAAGCTTCTTGGCACCCAGTTCTTCCTTTGGAACAGTGGGAGCAGGCAGATGGTTGTTTTATGCCTGAACAGGGATGGGGGTTTCGCAATCCTACAGAACCTCAATGGTATTTAACAGTGGGGCTTCAAAAGTTTTTGCTTAGATATAGTGAGTCAGGACAAGTAGGTATTTTCCCAGAGCAGATCCCTTTATGGGAAAAGATTCGAGCCTGTCCGGTTAAAAAAGCCTTAAATCTTTTTGCATACTCTGGGGGAAGTAGCCTTGCAGCTGCGCTGGGAGGAGCCGAAGTGACACACATTGACGCATCTAAAACAGCCGTGAAGTGGGCACAAGAAAATGCCGCTTTAAATTATGTTTCTTTGCGCACGCGTGTGGATGATGTGATGACATATTGTCAGCGAGCTTGTCGGCGTCAAGAGCGTTATGATGCAATTATTTTGGATCCTCCTTCGTTTGGTAAAGGCACGGATTCCAAACACTTTTGCTTGAATAGAGACCTTGAGCCTCTTTTGAAGTTATGTAAGACTTTACATACAGGCCAGGGCTACCTTTTATTGAGTTGTCATACACCAGGATATACGGCTGAAAAGTTAACCCAATTACTTGCTCAAGAATTTTCTGGCACAAATTTAATTTCAGGGGATCTCTATCTTCCAGGTCCTCTCAACCTTCCAAGTGGAGCTTATGTCTTTGCATATTTCTAGTCGTCAGAACCCTAAAGTTAAGGAGGCAATCAGCCTCTACAAGCATCATGAAAGAGAAAAACAAGGACGTTTTATTATTGAGGGCTATAGAGAACTGTCGCGGGCTGTGCAAGCTCAGCATCCCATTTCTCTTGTTTTTATATGCCCAGATCTTTATCTAGGTAGTCATGAGAATGAGCTTTTAAGTAAAATTCAAGCTCCTATCTATACATGCACAACATCTGTATTTGAGGCGCTCTCTTATAGAGATCGTCCG
This sequence comes from Verrucomicrobiota bacterium, assembly GCA_018239815.1. Taxonomy (GTDB): domain Bacteria; phylum Chlamydiota; class Chlamydiia; order Chlamydiales; family JAAKFR01; genus SZAS-3. The sequence continues at coordinate 82,373 of JAFEGP010000001.1, forward strand.
GATGGACTATTGGCTCTTGCACCAATTCAGAGGCATGGTTTAGAAATTTTGACTCATGCTAATCCTTGTTATGTGGTAGCGGAAGCTATTGAAAAACCTGGAAATTTAGGAACGATTCTGCGTTCGGCAGATGGTGCGGGTGCAGATGGAGTGATTGTATGTGATCCGTGTACGGATCTTTTTAATCCCAATGTAGTCAGAGCCAGTGTTGGGACGCTTTTTACTCAACCTGTTGTACAAACAACTTCTGAGCATTTAGAACCTTGGCTAAAAGCTAGAGGGATTAAGATTATTGCTACAACTCCTTCCGCTGACACTCTTTACACAGACGTAGATCTTACGCAGCCTGTAGCTATCCTTATGGGCACGGAGCAGTATGGTTTAAGTGAAAAATGGATGAAGGCTGCTGATATCCGTGTAAAAATCCCAATGAAAGGTGTAGCGGATTCTTTAAATGTAGCCATGGCTACTACACTTCTTCTGTATGAAATGGTTAGGCAACGTCAGTGATTATTCCCTCGCGTAAAGGCGAAGGCTTCTAAGGATAAAAAATCTGAAGTTGGTCATACAAGTAAAGAAGCAAATCCCTGTTTGGGTGGATTGGGAAAGTGAAGAGCTTTATTCATATCTGCCAGCATGTGGTCTGTGGCCTTTGCAAAAAATGCTGCCAGACAAAAGGACCCAAGGGTAACACCAATCCCAGCTCTTATAGGTAGGGTATGCAATGTCATCATTGCTATGCTGCTCAATCCCGCAATAAGAAAAAGTGAGGCAATGACGGCAGAAGCAGATATCCATGGCCCCCCTCGCTCTACAAATTGCAGCCTCGCTTCTCTGCTCCACGGGGAGCTTGGCGAATGATAGGGATAAGGCAGGAGTTCTCTAGAATTAGCATCTATAGCCATTTTTATTCCTTTTTATCTAATTATCCCACTTAATTGTTAAAATATATTAAATACGTTATTAAATTATTTTACTTTATTGGTTTTTAACAATTTTTGTTATTAATTAATCAAATCTTTTTAATTATTGTTTATTATTTGTATAAATCTTAACAAAATTAAGAGGTTTAACATGTCTACTCTTCCCATTCCAGCAGGCGTAGTGAGGCAACCGTCGGACTGTAAAAATGTATTAACAAATGTTTCAAGTGCTTCGTTGTTAATTTTATTATTGATAGGGACAGTAGGAGCTTTGGGGGGATTTCCCAGCTCAGGGCTTGGTTGGATGACAGCCGGTTTAGGAGGAGGGGGTATGGTTCTTTCTTACTTAACCAAAGATAAAACCAAAGAAAATAAATGGATGGCTAAAGCAGAACTCATAGCGGCTTTTGCTCTGGTTCTACTCGGTATTTTAGGTGGAACAAGTGTCATTTCACCTGTAGAGCTAGGAAAAGGTATCTTAGGTATATTTTTAGTGGGAGCAGGAGTTGCCTTGGCAAGGAAAAGTATGCCTTTTGGTTGTTGTAAAAAAGAAATAGAAAACGAACAGTAAAATTAGTTTTTAAATTATAAAATTATAATAGTTTGTGAAAAAAGTCCTTTCCTGTTTTTCTTGTTGCTATTGCTTAAGTTTTTTACTAAAATCTGTCTGGTTTGTCGTTTTTAAAATTTAAAGGATAAGCTTGTATGGCTTCAGTTTTTGCAATAGCACTGCCTTGTTCACAGGAAGGAGTGTCTAAAGTGCATGGATGTGCGCCTTGTCAAAAAATTAATGCCATAGGTTATGTTGCTTTTTTGATCATTGGTGCAGTGGGTGCAGCAGGTTTATTAACTGGTTCTACAGTGGGTTGGACCGCTGTGGGATTGGGTGTGAGTCTTTTTGCTTTTAATGCTGCCAGAGGAAATTTGCCTAAGCGACGAGTTGAATTGATTGCAGAAGCCGTTTTTACTGCTGTTATTGTCATTATTGGGGCTTTGGGAGGCTTGGGTATTTTATCAGCTCCACAAGTTGGAGGAGGTATTATTGCTGTGGCTTTAACCCCTAAAATCATTGCATTGATACATTACTCCCGACGCTCTCAATAATCTTTCTTTTTCACGAAAAATCAGTTTTTACTGTCTATCCTTGTGAGGTACTTCTTTCTTGAAGTGATTGTCTAAAGAGCTCTTATCTAACATCTAAATGTTTTAAAATCAGAAAAATAAAATTTTCAAAACAACAAAGGTACCTTTTGTTGAAAACAAATATTAAAATTTTTTCTTTAAAAAATCTCTCCTCTACCTTGCTTTTTAACCTTTTGAAAGGCATAATTTTTTCTGATATTTGTGAGACAGTGATTGAGAGATGATATGCAACAAAAAATTTTAGATTCTGTAGAAGAAGCGATTGAAGTCATTACGGGTTTACGTCGACATGTTGCAACCTTAGAGCACTGTGCTCAGGATATAACAGATTGTTTTTTAGCTGGCGGAAAGCTGTTGATTGCAGGTAATGGAGGTAGCTTATGCGATGCCATGCATTTTGCAGAGGAATTAACGGGGTTTTTTCGTCAAAAACGTCCAGCATTGCCAGCTTTAGCCTTGGCTGATCCCGGGCATTTAAGCTGTGTAGGAAATGATGTTGGATTTGAGCATGTTTTTTCGCGTGGGGTGGAGGCGTTTGGTAAGAAGGGAGATATTTTTATTGCCTTAACAACGAGTGGTCGTTCAGAAAATTTGGTTAGAGCTCTTAAAACAGCGAAAAAAATGGGACTTAAGACTCTTACTTTTTTGGGTAAAGGAGGAGGAACTCTTAAAGGACAAGCAGACCTCGAACTTTTGATAGAAGCAGATGTACATTCAGATCGCATTCAAGAAGCTCATATGACGGCTATCCATATTCTTATTGAAATGGTAGAACACTTAATGTTTGGCAAGGCTGCTGCGCACCTTGGAGCAGAAAATGTGGCGTGCGTGGGTTGAGGGTGTGATAGCAGGGCGGTATGTAGGTGTAGCTTCTAAGCTCTATCGCACCGTTACAATGTTACCAAGCTGGTGTTTTGCTGCTGCGATTAGAGGAAGGCATCTTCTTTATGATAGAGGCATTTTAAATGCTCAAAAAGCGGCTGTTCCAGTTATCAGTGTGGGTAATCTTGTATGTGGTGGAACAGGAAAAACACAATTTGTTATGCTCCTAGCGCACCTTTTGATGGAACAGGGGCATAAGGTAGGCATACTTTCACGCGGTTATCGCAGTGATGCTGGAAAAGCGAAGTATGTGGAGCCGACGATGTCTGCTCAGCAATGTGGAGATGAGCCTTTGTTAATGGCAAGGCGTTTGCCAGATACCTGTGTGGTGGTAGGATCTGACCGTGTTCGTGCCGCTGATTTAGCCGTAGCGAAAGGAGCAGAAATTTTATTGTTAGACGATGGCATGCAGCATCGTCGTTTAAAGCGTGATGTGGAGATTGTATTGGTGAATGAAGAAGACGATCTTTGCGCCTATGAATATCTTCCTAGGGGGCGTTTAAGAGAACTTCCTTCGCGTTTAAAATACGCGGATATCATTCTCTATACAGAAAAACTTCCCTTAAAAACACGCCAATGGACTCAAGCTCCTTGTGTGGAAGTAAAGATTGTGCATGATGGAGTTTTTGATGTGACAGGACAACCCATGTCTGTACCTGAACGTGTAGCACTATTTTGTGGGATTGGTAAGCCGCAAAAATTTGTGAAAACTGTACAGGAAATGGGTTGTGAAGTTGTTAAAACGCATTTTCTTTCTGATCATCAGAAAATGACGAAGGTGTCGTTAGAGCGTTTTTCGCAACAAGCTCAAGCGTTAGGAGCTCAAGCTTTATTGTGTACTGAAAAAGACTGGATCAAGGGAGTTTGTCCCGTCTCATTACCCGTTGGTTGGGTAAGAACAAAAATGATTGTGATACAAGGAGAAGGTATGCTCAAATCAATTGTAGAAAGGAAGTGCGTATGAAACTCTGGCAAAAGATGTTACTTGGACTTGTTTTAGGAACCGCCTTTGGGATGCTTTTGGGGCCTAAAGCAATTATGCTCAAACCTATTAGTACGATCTTCCTTGGTTTGTTAAACATGGTTGTTGTCTTACTGATTTTTTCTTCCATGACTTCAGGTATTACGGCTGTTAATGATATGCGTAAGCTGGGTCGTGTCGGGCTTAAAGCTTTTTTCTTGTATCTTGTAACAACGATCATTGCGATTGGGATAGGTCTTTTCTTTGCTAAACTCTTTAATCCTGGTCGTGGTATTGGACTTGTTTGTGATCAGGTGAATATCAATGTAGATGGTACCCCAGAGTTAATGAATCTTTTCTTAGGACTTGTACCTTCTAATCCTATTGGAGCTCTTGCCAACGGGCATATTTTGCAAGTCATCGTATTTTCCGTTTTCTTAGGCCTTGGTATTAATTTTGCCGGAGAGAAAGGTAAACCTCTTGCTAACCTGCTTGAGTCATTATCTGCTGTCATGTTTCGTATTACGGGCATGATTATGCAACTTGCTCCCTACGGTATTTTTGCTATCATGGCTTGGGTTGCTGGTACCTTTGGAATCGGTATTCTCTATCCTTTACTCAAATTACTTGTAGCGCATTACCTTGCTTGTATTATCCACTCAGTTTTGGTTTTTGGTGGCATTTTAATGTTTATGGCTAAATTGCGAGTCATGCCTTTTTTCAAGGGTATGACAGATGCTATTACCTTAGCAGCTTCAACAACAAGTAGTGCTGCAAGTTTACCAGCAACCTTGCATTGCGTGGAAGAAAACCTGGGTGTATCAAAGAGTATTTCAAGTTTTGTGCTTCCTTTAGGGACCACTATTAATATGAATGGTACAGCGATCTTTCAGGGGATTGCAGCTGTCTTTATTGCCCAAGCATATGGTATTGATTTAGGCCTTCAAGGTCTTCTTTTGATTGTGGTCACAGCTACTCTAGCTGCAGTGGGGTGTGCAGGTATCCCGGGAGGAGGGCTTATCACACTGTCGATTGTTTTAAATTCTGTGGGATTACCTCTGGAGGGGATTGCTATTGTGGCTGGTATCGACCGTATTCGTGATATTATTGGTACAGTTGTCAATATTTTAGGTGATGCAGTTGTTACAGTATATGTCGCTAAAAAAGAAGGCGAACTTGATGAAGAACGTTATAATAGCGGAGCCTATGTAAGCTACGAGCAACACGTACGTGTGAAAGAGGCTCGTATGAAGGAGAGCCAAGCATGACACAAGTCAATCTACCTAAATTAGGAGAAAGCATTCTCGGAGCTACAGTTGTACGCTGGTTAAAGAAAGTTGGGGATCACGTTGCACTTGATGAACCCTTGCTGGAAGTAGCTACGGATAAGGTTAACTCTGAGATCCCTTCTCCAGTTGCTGGAACTTTGCAACAAATCTTAGCTCAGGTGGATGAAGAAATAGAGGTAGGAGCTGCTTTGGCTATTATTGGCGCTGAAGAAGCAAAGAAAACAATTGTTCCTGCAACGCCTGCTGTTCAGACAAGTCGAGATGATGCTTTTTCTCCAGCTGTCTTGCGTCTTGCTCAACAAGAGGGAGTGGATCTAGCGACACTAAGACAAATTGAGGGTACAGGTGAAGGAGGACGTGTCACAAAAAAAGACTTAGAAGGGTTTGTTAAAAATCGTCGTCAGCCTATTTGTCCTGCTGTTGCTAAACAGTCTTCAAACGTTGAACCCTTGCCATGTCAGTATGCTAATGAAGAGCGTGTTCCTTTAACAGGCATGCGCAAAGCCATTGCAGATAATATGGTGCGTTCTTTTTATGAGGCTCCACATGCTTCATTTATTACAGAAATTGATGTAACGGACCCTATGAGGTTAATTGCAGAGCAAAAGGAACGTTTTTTACAGACACATGGAGTCAAGCTGACAATTACCAGCTTCATTATACAAGCTTTGACAAAGGCTCTACAGCAATTCCCTATGTTGAATGCCTCATTGGAAAAAGACACCATTATTTGCAAACGTTATGTCAATTTAGGAATTGCTGTAAACTTGGATAAAGGTTTAATTGTACCTGTCATCAAAAATTGTCAGGACAGAAATCTTATTAGCATTGCTAAATCTGTTGCAGAACTGTCAAGTAAGGCTCGCAGTCACAAATTGGCGCCAGATGACATTCAAGGTGGTACGATGACCCTGACTAATTTTGGCATGACGGGAACTCTGATCGGAGTGCCAATTATTCGTTATCCAGAAGTGGCGATTATGGGAGTAGGAGCTGTTCAAAAACGTGTTGTAGTCAGGGAAGATGAATCGTTGGCTATTCGACAAATGCTCTACATTTCTTTGACCTTTGATCATCGAGTTGTAGATGGCGTGTATGTATGTGAATTCCTCTCCGTATTTAAACGTCAGCTTGAGTCCATTTCAACGACTTAAAGGTTTTCTTCGTGAGAATAGCCCGCAATGTTGTCAAAACGGTAGAGATGCTCTGTTTTGATCACATCTAGTTTGCGGGCATCAAGTTGTCCAAGCAGCTTTAAAATGGTTGAGAAGGTAATTTCTATGCCTGCTTCAAAACGACAACGCCAGTGATCTACACAAAATGTCTCAGGATGGCCATTAGGCCATACTTTTGTTCCTCTGTTTGTGACAAATTTTAAAGGAAGAGGAAGGTCTTGTAGCTGCCCCATCAATGTGTCCACAGATTCATAAGAATGAAAATATACATCAACACCTACAAGTTGTCTGTGTGTGCTTTGTACAGATATTCCATGATGGGGCCATGCATCTGCTGCACATTGATAATTGACTTGGGGTAGATGATGAGGCAGTTGTCCTAATCTTCTTACAACAGCTTGAGCAAATTCTTGAGTTCCAACAAGTTCTTTGCTTGTTTTTTCATGAAAGATATCTTTAGTGTGGATGCCTGCCTCAAGTGTTCTTAGCCAAGCATGATGAATGGTTTGCGCAACCTGAGGTTGGCTAATATGTACAAGCATAAGAACTGAGGCAAGGATTAAACCCGAAGGATTCGCAATGTTTTGACCAGCGATTTTAGGTGCTGAACCATGGATGGCTTCAAACATCGCTCCCTTCTCTCCAATATTGGATGTGCCGACCAGTCCTACCGAACCTGAGATCTGAGCAGTAATATCAGAAAGGATGTCTCCATATAAATTAGGCAAAACAACAACGTCAAAATGTTGGGGAGTATCTGCAATTTTTGCCATGCCGATGTCAACAATCCAGTGCTCATGCACAAGATCGGGATACTCTTTAGCGATAGCTTCAAAAGTGCGATGGAATAGACCGTCAGAAAGTTTTAAGATGTTATCTTTTGTTAAACAAGAGACTTTTTTACGGCCATAACGTCTAGCATACTCAAAGGCATATCTTATAATTTTTTCGCAGCCAGGTCGTGAGATGAGTTTTGTAGCATGATATACATCGGGGGTTTGACGATACTCAATCCCTGTATAGAGATCTTCTTCATTTTCACGAACAATGACAACATCCATATGAGGATGTTTAGTTGGAATAAAAGGATGATAAGCAATACAAGGACGTACGTTAGCATAAAGGCCAAAACTGGTACGTACTGTCACATTAAGACTGCGAAACCCTCCTCCTTGGGGTGTAGTAATAGGCGCTTTTAAAAAAACTTTTGTTCGACGTAAAGAATCAAAAGCAGAAGGTTCTATTCCCGATGCATAACCAGCGTGATACACCTTTTCTCCAATATGTACTTCTTCAATATCTAAAGCAGCTCCAGCTTCTTGAAGTACAAATAACGTAGCTTGCATAATCTCAGGACCAATGCCATCGCCATAAGCAACGCTAATAGAATGTTTTTTCATCTTTTAAATAGGGTAAGAGTTTTTTTGCTTTGTAGCATAGCTAAAACAAAGATCTCAAGTCCATGTTTAGCAGAATTCTTGTTGCAATCGCTAAAAGATGGTTGAGCTCTTGTGTGGTTTCAAAGATATGTTAAAAACCCACATAAGTTTTTAACGATCTAAAGAGAGAAAAGATGCAATTTTCCCATGACTTCAGATCTGCTGATGAGTATGATCAGATTATCATGTTACAAGAGCTCTTTGAGCAGCAGCGCCGGCAATTAGATTATTTTTATCAACATCTTGATATTCAAAAATGTCAGGTGTTTGTGCAAAAACTTTTAGAGGTCAAGGGACATATCTTTTTCTCGGGTGTTGGCAAAAGCGGTCTTATCGCACAAAAAATTACCACAACACTTATGTCAACGGGAACAAAGGCCTTTTTTTTATCACCAGTTGAGGCCTTACATGGTGACTTGGGAATTGTATCTGCGCAAGATCTTGTTATCCTGATTTCTAAAAGTGGACAAACACGAGAACTTTTAGAGCTTGTGCCTCATTTACGCGATAAACAAGCTTGTGTTGCTGCTATCAGTTGCTGTGCGCATTCAAGATTGATTGCACAAGCAGATTTTTCTATTGTTTTACCCTGTGAGAGAGAGCTTTGTCCCTTTGATTTAGCTCCTACAACATCGGCTCAAGTTCAACTCTTATTTGGGGATGTATTGGCAATGGCTTTAATGCAACATCGCAATTTTACGCTTGATCAATATGCTCAAAATCATCCACATGGCCAGATTGGTCGTCGTGCTAATTTGAAAGTACGAGATTTGATGCTTGATGTAGAAAAAACTCCCTTTTGTAGACCCGAAGATCGTTTGCAAGATGTACTCGTTGAATTAACAGATAAACGCTGTGGTTGTTTGCTTGTTATTGATGATCAAAGACAATTGCTAGGGATCTTTACAGACGGAGATTTGAGAAGGGCTCTGCAAAAAGGTGGGGAATCTATTTTGCAACAAAAATTGGAACAGCTTATGACTCAACGCGCTCGTTCTATCCATGAGGATGCTTTAGCTTGGGATGCTGTAAGACTGATGGAGATAGATCCTCAACATCCTGTTATGGTCTTACCCGTCTTAAAGCGAGAGAAAGGAGAGGTCGTTGGGATTATCAAGATGCATGACCTCATCCAAGCTGGTATCTAATTAAGGTTTTTTACGAGGTGTTTTCTTGCGAGGAGCAATCGGCTCAACGTTAATCACCTTTTTCGGTTTACGACTCTTTTTTTGTTGAGCTGCAGCAAAGACATCTTCTTCATCCTCATCAGGTTCATCAAAAGATGGTAATTGCATTGTGTCAGGTAAACCTAATTTTGAAGAAAGCTGCTTTAATGAAGCAAATTTCTCAGATAATGCTGCGAGTTGATTCTGTGTTTCAGAACGACTTCCTCCACGCATGTAATCAAGGAAAGCAGCTTCTGTATCAAATTTCTCAGAAAATGTAATTTCAGTTCCAGATTGAATTAAAGGCAAGTATAAGAAACGGCGTACTGAGGCAGGCACTTGTGTAAAGATATCACATGCCATAGGAGTCTCGATCTCGACCTTAGCAACTTGCTTGGGAGGACGTCCTCGTTTAGGACGAGGATTGAGAGCTTCATTTGAATAATAGGTCTTAGATTTTGTGAATAAAACCTGTCTTGCCTGCTGTAAATCCTTAGGAACTTTTTCTTCAAAGAGATTTGTTTTTAAAGCCTCTAAGATATTAGAAGAGAGTTCTAAATCTTCTTCAAAAACAAATTGGAAAGCATTCAAACGTAACCACTCAATAATACGCACTCTAGAACGTTCTTGATAATACTGCTGCCATTTTTCTAATTCTGCTTCGTTATCATAGATAAATTCTAAGAACTGCTCTCTAGCATCTTTCGATTGAATAACTTCTAAGAGTTTTTCTTTAGTGTCAATGTCATATACCTTTTCATTGACAAAACCTTCCATAATCTTTTTGACTTCATAAAAGCTCAGCTTTGGAATTAAACAGTATCGGTCAGAATAGGTAGAAAGCTCGTTGATTAAAGCTTGGTAATCTTCTTCACTTTTGTCCAAGTCAGCAAAAAGAATAAAACCTTCCACCTTGTCTAAGTAAAAGTCCCTTTCATCATCGGACTTTGCAAAAGCATCCATAAGACGGTGAAGGCGTAGTAAAAGAGGATTTTGAGCTTTAAGGTATTTTGTCATAGTGCCATTATAGGGAGATGGGCTTTTTTTGCCATCGTTCTATTTAAGATGAGTTTTACTTCAAAAAAAAATTCCAACTCAACACAGATAACAGATTTTTCTCAATTTGCAAAGAATGATACTTACCTTTGGATGATGAGCTATCTAAAGGAGAAGAGAGTTATGAAGGTAGTTTAAATTTTTAAAATTACACAGAGCTGTCAGGCACATCATTTGGAATGAATACACCTGTTTGATGAAAAGGATTATGCGAATAGTTCACTCCCTTCAACGAGGCTGGTAGGGATGTAGCTGGAGCATTTAAGCAGTTATAAGAACAATCAAGGTCTCTCAAAAAATAACAAAGAGAGAGAGCTTGCTCAGGTAGAGAAGACAGTCCTAAATTGGCTAAATTAAGTGTAGGTTTGGCAAGAAGGAAACAAGCTGTGATGCGTTCTATAGCTTCCGTCCTATTGCCATTAATATTCCAGGTATGTAGACCTAAAAAAATGTATAAATTTTCGCCATTAATTAAAGAAAAGAGAGCTCTGTGTACATGTAGGTAATAGGTAAATAACGTCTCAGTTGTAGCAAGAGATTGGTTCAGGAAATGTGACAAAGAGGGTATGGTGTTTAAGGGACAACCTGTAAAATAGCAAAGAGAGGGGAGCTCTCTTCTTATAATTGTCAACTGAGCTGCTGTAGCCTGAGAATTTTGGGATAATTCTTGGAAAACATGACAGATCATGTATAGAGAGGTAAAGGCGGCTGCATACCTTTCTGCTCTAGTGTATTCATCGGAGGTAATACGACATCCATCAAGATTCAAAGTACAAGCATCAGGTAAATGCAAGAGACTATCGTGTAAGGTTGTCATAGAAGGATTGTGAGAGCAATTCAGGGAGATTAGGGCTCTTAATCCAAAAACATTTAAAGTTGATAAAGCCGTATAAGAACAATTTAAATGTTGTAAAGTTGTGAATTCTCTTACTTCTACAGATGTTAAACGAGGATTATTAGAATAATCCAAGTGTTCTAAAGAGGGTAGCTCATACAAAGAAAGTTCTTCCAATTGACAATAAGAGCAATCCGCATACTTTAAAGCAGGCAATTTTTGAAGACGCAGTGTATTTAATAAGGATTGAGAACATTTTAATGTATGTAGATTAGGTAATTGAGCCATTGTTAAAAAACTAAAGGGATTAGAACTGCAATTATATTCTTCTAAAGAGGGGAGATTTTCAGGAATTAGAACTGCCGAGTCTAGGCTATTAGATTGGACATCTAGAATTCTTAATTGAGGCAAGCACTGATAAAAAAAAGCCCTAAGCGCATTATGAGAAGCACAGAATGAGGTCAATAGAGGGAGTTTGCCTAGAAGGATTCGCTGAATTTTATTGTGGGAGCAATCGATGATCTGTAATTGTGCAAAATCCGTTAAAGCAAGGGCCTCTAGAGAGTTTTCACTGCAATCTAATACTGTAAGATTGGAAGTAGGCACAGGAAAATCTAATTTTGTTAATGAGTTGTTAGAACAATCTAAATGACTTACGGATGAAGAAAATCTCAAGACGCGCAACTTGTTATTGCTGCAAAATAAATAAGATAACTCTTGAAGACAAGTCACATCTAATTCATTAAAACTATTGCTAAAACAGCACAGTCTTTGCAGACAGGGGACGTCAGTAAGTGTTACACCTGTCAAACTATTGAAGGAACAATTTAAGCTTGCCAAGCTGCGGGTTGCAGGCAGGATTAAAATAGTCAGATTATTGCAATGACAGGCCAAATTTTCTAGGGCTACAAAATTCGACAACTCAAGCAAAACCAGTTTATTTACGGAATAGTCTAGTTGTTGGAGACAAGCGCAATGACAGACAACAGGAGCTCTTACCAGGCAATTGGAAGAGCAGTTAAGCGTGTGTAATCTAGGAGAATCAGGGATATTAAAAGTAGGGAACTCATTATTTTTGCAGCAAAGTACTTGTAAGTTAACAAGATTAGAGAGGTTGAGTGTAACAAGTTGATTCGAAGAACAATCTAAATTTACTAAGGAAGGAAGAGAAGAAAAGTCAGCATGTTGTAGCCGATTGCCAGAGCAGTTTAAAGATGTTAAAGACAAATAGGAAAGGGCTTTTAAGGGTAAAGAAGAAAGTCCTAAATTGCTTAAATCTAGTGATTCTTGACCATCTCTTACGTGGGCTAAAATGCGGGTTTTTGCTTCTTCAATATTTCCCGTGCTTGTCCATTCATGCAAACCTAAGAACCGGCAGATACGATCGGCATCCCAGTAAGATAAGATTTTTGCTACAAGAAATTGTAAATCAACAATATGTGCTGCTGCAGTTGCAGAAGTCTTGATGGTGGATAAGTCTAAAGAGTGGTGAACTGGATAAAGTGTGAATAATTTTGAAAGGACCTTGGTAATAACAGTTAATTGCCTAGGAGTGGTTTGACCGTAACGGGGGACTTGCTGGCAGATAAGATGGAATTTAAACAGTTGAAGATCGGTGACAGCAGCCATCTTTTTTACTTTTAAAATTTAGATCTGATAAGGAACGTATATGATAACTGGTTTTTTAGGACAGGCTTTTCTTAACGATGTGTTTAAAATTAAGAAAAAAAGAACGGAGAAGATGTGTCATGGTTGATCATTTAGGGGCACATTTTTTGTGATAAGAGTGGCTTTTCCTTTTAGAGTAAAAGGACTTAACGTGACGTAGAGTTCTTCCAGAGAGGGAACCGTAATTTTAATTGGAGAAGATAAGGAGTATTGAGAACAAGCTACTATAGAGGCTGCCAGACAACCAGTCCCACAGGCCCCTGTGATACGTTCTACGCCACGTTCGAACGTTTGTACATATAAACTTTTGTCTTTTTGAACAAGGCATTGTGTGATGTTGCTGCCTTCTTTGCCAAAAGCAGGATGTCGGACGTACCTGGCTCCTAAATGACGAAAATCATCACAAAAACCTAAATATACAGCATGAGGTACACCCGTATTAAGGCAGTAAAAGTCATGGTGATCAATTCGACGCAGATGGACGGCAGATGGGACAGGAAATTCAATGCTACTCCATCCATCTTTGTAGTGACCTTTATGCCATCCTGCCAGGGTAGAAATGGTGTAACATTCCTGGTGATCCCCCTCTTCCCATAAAAAAGCCAAGAGACAGCGTAAGCCATTGCCACACATTTGGGCTTCTGAGCCATCAGAATTAAAAATACGCATGGTATAAGGAGGTAAGAAATAAATAACCCCATCAAGACCATGATGTTCACATAACGAAACCACTCTTTCTGTAGAAAGAGTGGTTGTGGTAATGAGAAAAAGATTTCCTGAGCCTGAATAAATACTAGCGGATGTCTTTAAAGGAGCCAATAATTGCATCGAGGAGTCCAAAATCTTTGGCTTCTTGAGCGTCCATCCATTTGTCACGATCTAAAGCTTTTTCAATCTCTTCTTTTGTTCGACCAGATTTCTGAACATAGATATCAACAAGTTGTTCTTTTGTTTTCAGAATCTCTTTAGCTTGAATTTCAAGATCTGTCGCTTGACCTGTCATCATGGCTCCGATAGAAGGCTGGTGAATCATAATGCGAGCATGAGGTGTAGCAAAACGTTTGCCTGGAGCTGCACACAAGCTTAACACAGAACCCATGGATGCAGCTAACCCAGTGACTAATGTATAAACTGGCGAAGTAATCATGAAAACCTGATCCCAAATCGCTAAACCAGCATCTACAGAACCACCAGGACTGTTAATAATAAATAAAATGGGCTTGCCTGGCTTGGTAAGCTCTAAATACCATAATTTGCGGATGGCATCTTTTGCAGATTCATTATCGACAGCATCAGCAAAAAAGATACGACGCGACTCTAAGATCGCATGATCAATACGGTCATTGAGTGTCTTAAATTCAATCCCATTTTCTTCTTCTTTTTCTTTTGCCATCGAATTATCTCTCCTCAATCTTCAGTTCTGGGTAGAGCGGGTAATGCTCCAAAAGTTCGCTGACCATGCTACGAGCTCGTATGGCTATAGCTTCATCTAAAATATAGCGAGCTAAGCTTAATTTGCCACGCTCTTCTATCGTAGCAGGTTTTAGATTTCTGATCACTGTGTGAATAATATGAGCAATGTGATCCATTTGATCCGGTCCCATCCCACGCGTTGTTAAAGCCGCTGTGCCTAAACGTACTCCTGCTGTATACCAAGGACCTTTTGTGTCAAAAGGAACCATGTTACGGTTAGCTGTCACGCCAATTTCTCTTAAGGCAAGTTCAGCTTGACGTCCTGTAAGCGGTAATTCTGTGAGATCAAGTAACACAAGATGGTTATCTGTTCCATTTGTGACAACTTTTAATCCTCTTTTCATGAGTCCTTCAGCAAGAGCCTGAGAATTTTTTACAATGCGTGCTGCATAATCTTTAAAGTCACTTGCCAAGGCTTCTTGGAAACAAATTGCTTTGGCTGCAATGACATGAGGCAACGGGCCACCTAGAATAAGAGGACACCCTTTATTCACAGCATCAGCAAATTCGTTTTTGCAAAGTACCATGCCACCTCGAGGGCCTCTTAAAGTTTTATGTGTTGTGGAAGTCACAATATGTGCGTACTCAATGGGATGATGGACCCCTTTAAATACACCCCCTGCAACTAAACCACTAAAGTGCGCCATATCCACCATTAAGACGGCTCCCACTTCATCTGCAATTTCTCTCATTTTGGCAAAATCAATGAGACGAGGATAAGCAGAATAACCTGCTAATAAAATAAGAGGCTTTTCTTTGCGGGCTATCTCCGCAATGCGCCCGTAGTCAAGTAGCTGCGTTTTGGGATCTACATCATAACTTACAGCACGTAACATTTTTGCTGAGACATTATGACGGTAACCGTGGGTAAGATGTCCGCCTGAATGTAAAGAAAGCCCTAAAAGAGTTTGGCGATTCAATAGTTGACGTAATTGCTCGTACTCATCAACAGACAGTTCGTCAAGATTTTTTTTAGACAGTTTTTCAATGCCGGGTTGTTGAACGCGTTGAATTAGAATGGACCAAAGAGCAACCAGATTGGCATCTGCGCCTGAATGAGGTTGAACATAAGCGTGGTCAGCAGAAAAAAGTTGTTTTGCTAGATCCGCTGCTCTTTGCTCAATTGCATCAACATGTTCGCAGCCCGCATAAAAGCGATGATAGGGATAACCTTCGCAATACTTGTCTGTTAGCAAATTACCCATGGCAAGTTGCACAGAAAGAGAAGAATAGTTTTCTGAAGCAATTAACTTGAGAGATCGACGCTGATCCTGAAGTTCAGCTACAATTTGATCGGCAATTTCTGGAGCAACAAGTTTAAGATGGTCCAATGCTGCAAGATAAGCAATAACAGCCGAGTTTTTTAAGTTTTTGGTAGGATGAAATTGTGACATGTTGTGTAGGTTTATAGGGAAAGTCGGATCACTTGTCTAGAGGGAATTTTGGGTTGACTCGCATAGAGGACCCGGGATACAGAGGATGGTTTTCGCCAAGTTCAGCGTCTTGGTCATTGATTAAAATTTTAAAAGAGCCTCCTTGAAAAGCTTCATCTGTTTCCCATAGCCATTCATCTTCAGTTAGTTTTTTAAGGGGAACTCCTTTTTCCCAATTTAAAGAACTTACTCCTTCTCCTCTAAGATAAGGTTGTTCCTTGGCGTTAAGATGAACAATGATACGTGTTTTATTCATATGTGAATTGTAAAAATATTTTCTATATTAGAAATTTTAGATGATGTCAAACTGCTTATAGATTTCGCTCATTGGCGACAGGATGAAAAAACAAAAATTGTCAAAATTTGTGGTTTTTTTGCTAAATAAGGGCTTAAAATTCCGGATGGATTTTACGTCATTGCGGATAAAAACCAGATCTGCTATCTTCCTCCACAAAGATTTGCCAACAGCCGCCGGAACTGCGGAAGAGGTATGCCTCAAACTTAGAGTTCCAGAACGTTACGTAAGATGACCCTCTGATTTTCAACTTAAGGATTTTCTATGCAGGATTCTTTTCACATGCTTCTTTCTATCCAAGAACTTGACATCAAGATGATACGTCTGATGCGAGTGAAAAACGAACGCAAAAAAGAGCTCGAAAAACTCCATCTTTTACAGCAAGATGTCAAGCAACAAGTTGAAAAGAAAGAAACGCAGATCAAAGACATCAAGATGCAAGTGCGTCTTGGAGAAACTCAGATCAAAGAAATAGAAGAAAAAGTCGCGCGTCTGGAGCAACAGCAATCTGCTGTGAAAAAAATGGATGAGTTTAATGCCTTGACACATGAAATGACTCAAGCTGGGCGCGAACGCCATATGATCGAGCAAAAATTAAGTGATTTATTAGATAAGCAAACAGGGGAAGAAGAGTTGCTTGTCGCTTTAAAAGAAAATTTAAAAGCCACGCACGATAACAGCACTATTTTAGAGGGTGAAATCTTAGAAAGTATCAATAAGATTAATCAAGAAGGTCGTGAACTATTAGAGCAAAGAGAAGTCATGACCAAGCAGGTTAATGGTGAGCTTTTCAAAATTTATGAACGACTTCTAAAAAATAAAAAAGATCGCGTGCTTGTTCCGATTGAAAACCGTACTTGTAGCGGATGTCATATTGTTTTAACACCACAGCATGAAAATTTGGTGCGTCAGGGAGACCGTCTTGTTTTCTGTGAGCATTGCTCTCGCGTTTTATTCTGGCCGGAAACTTCAGTGGCAGAAGAAGGTGAAGAGACAGGAACAACCCGTCGTCGTCGTAAGAAGACACAAGCTGTGTCAGCATAAGTTCGTGGGAGAGGAGGCAACCGCTGCTTCATGTTTTTCTAAACAGAAGGAGAGGAAAGTCTGGACTTCACAAGAAAGAGAATACCAGCGAAAGGCTGGGGGCCGTGAGGCTACGGAAAGTGCAACAGAAAACAGACCGCTGTTCTTTTGAGCAGACAGGATGAAAAAGCCAATTTCAGGAGTTGGACATTTTTAGGGTAACTTAGAAATGGTGTAAACCCTATTCGAAGCAAGAGGGGAAGCCAATTAACTGTCTCTTTCGCAGTTGGTTTCCCGAGTTCGCTTGAGGATTTCGGCGACGAGGTCCCTAGAGGAATGGTTGCCCACGACAGAATCCGGCTTATCCCTCTCCCACACATTTCTTTATTTTTTCTTAATAAAAAGCATTCTATTTAAAAAATTAATATTTTCTTATTTACTAAATAATTGAACCTTAACAAATTTTGTGTTATAATTTACTTTAATTATGTTTAAGGTAGAGGGTAAAATGAATTCTTTTAAAAGAGTTGCTGAAAGTGAAAATGTAGATTCAACTTTTGAATACGGTGCCAGACAAGGGAAACGTGTTCCTATTAAGCAATTAATACTGATCATGTCAATGATCGCAGCAGTCGGTTTGGTTTTAGCTGCCGCGGCACATGCTCCTCATTTGGGTTTTATGCAAGGATCCATGCTAGGAGGAGGGATGACGCGGGATATAGTAGCTACTGCAATGATTGTAAGTATGGTCATTATATTGCTCTATTTGCTTAAAAATAGAAAAACAGACAAGCCTTCTACGGTTAAGCTTGCGGAGCGAATGATGGGGATGAGAGCAGATGATATGCGCATGGTGTCAGCACAACATCTACAAGAACAAGATCTTACTCAACACCAACATCGCTCTCCTTTATATTTCCCTTACAGTATTGATAAGAGTTAAAAGTTTTTAATTTTTAAACAGAATCAGCAGTTTGAGCTAAACGCTGATAAAGACTTAGATAGATCTGCGCAGAGCGTTTCCAGCTGACATCAGTGGCAAAGGCTTGAGATTGTAATTTCTTCCATTCTTCGGGATGTTCCCATAATTTAAAAGCCTCTTCTAACTTTGCATGGATAGCGGTTACAGAAGGGTCCTCAAAGACAAAACCATTTATACCATCTGTAACTGTATCGGCCAGACCGCCTGTTTTACGAACAAGAGGTAGGGTGCCATAGCGCATAGCAATCAATTGAGTTAATCCACAAGGTTCAAATAAAGAAGGAACAACTAATAGATCAGCAGCCGCATAAATTTGATGGGAAAGTTGCTCATCAAAAGTTAAAGAAAAAAACACAGAAGCAGAGCCCTCATATTTTTTTTGTAGCTCTAAGAAGAAAGCCTCTGTTTCAGGATCGCTCGCAGAACCTAGTAAAATAAAACTTCCTCCAAGCTCAACTGTTTTTTCAAGAGCTGCTGCGATCAAATAAGGGGCTTTTTGCCAAACTAAACGTGTAATAGCTGCAACAACAGGTTTTGTAGTAGGTTGCAATCCAAGTTTTTCTAAAATATGCGACTGTGCGATTTGTTTTTCTTCTGGATAGACAGCATCATAATGATGTTCTAGCATGGGATCTGTGGCAGGATTCCAGTAACTCATATCAAGACCGTTTACGATGCCTGTTAATTTATTTTGATGGCGTTTTAAAACATCACTTAATGAGTAGCCATATTGAGGATGTAAGATCTCGTTAGCATATGTTTTAGAAACTGTTGTGAGCAAAGAGGATTTAACAATGCCAACACGCAACAAACTGTATCCTTCTTCTCCGCGGAATTCATCTTCGATAGCCACATCGAGTTCATGCAATAAAGAAGGATCACACACCCCCATATACGACAAGTTATGGATTGTGAGAAGAGAGCGCGGCAGGTAAGCGGCTAGAAGTGCTGTATGCCAATCGTGCAAATGCAGGACATCGTAAGATTTTGTTCTGAGGTAATCAGCTGCATGTTTAGAAAAACGAGCAAAACGCTGAACATCGTCTGGATAACCGTAGATTTTGTCACGTTCAAACGAGCGATCCGGTACATCAAGGAGCGTTAACTTAAAAGAAGAAGGGATTGGGAATTTTTTTAAAAAAGGATAAGCGGGAAGAATCACTTCAATCTCATGTCCGAGCTCTGAGCATTCCTTAGCTAAGCTCTGTACCACATCAGCTAATCCTCCCACTTTTGCATAAGGAGAAAGTTCAGCTGCCAGATGAATAATTCGCATTTCCCACACCTTAGTCTTGCTCTTAATTTCTTTCAACGCTACACTTCTCACTTCGCAATTCTTGGGGTGTAGCCAAGTGGTAAGGCAGCGGTTTTTGGTACCGTGTATCGGAGGTTCGAATCCTTCCACCCCAAATGACAGATGCTCTTCTGTTGGCAGGAACGTCACATTCTGATTTTGCAGCCCAAATAGCACAGCATGCAGCTATAGCACAGGGGCAGGTTCTTTATCGTCCTTTTCCAGATCAAGAGCTTTATCTTCACATTGAAAACAATGTAAGAGGCAAGGAAATTTTTGTTGTTCAGTCTATTGTCGGTCAGCCTAATGATTTTTTGATGGAACTGTTCATGCTTCTTGATGCTTTAAAAAGAGCGAACGCAAGACATATTACAGCTGTTATTCCTTATTTTGGTTATGCACGTCAAGATCGAAAGGATCACGCAAGAGGCCCGATTACAGCACGTCTAGTTGCAGATTTGTTAACAACAGCAGGTGCTCACCAGATTATGACAATGGACTTGCATGCAGAGCAGATCCAAGGCTTTTTTGATATTCCTGTTGACCATCTGCATGCAGCGCCTGTTCTGATTCAAGCTGTAAAACAATTAAAATTAAAAGACTTGGTTGTTGTGGCTCCTGATTTAGGAGCTATCAAGCTGGCTCATGTATATGCCAAAGAATTAGGTGTAGATTTTGCTATAATGGATAAACGACGCTACAGTGCTGACAAAGTTGAGATGGGAGCTTTGATCGGAGATGTGAATAAGCGTACGGTTTTGTTAGTAGATGACATGTGTGCTACGGGTCAAACCTTAGCTCAGGCTGCTGCGGCTGTCAAAAAAGCAGGCGCTACCCATGTCTTAGCTGCTTGTACGCACGGAGTCTTAGCTGCAGATGCATATGTTGTTCTTGAAGAGAGTGTAATAGAAAAGATTTTCTTGACAGACACAGTTCCTTTTATTTCTAAGACAACTAAAATTCAAAAAGTGACCGTGGCCCCTCTTTTTGCTGAAGCTATTAGGTGCACTCAGTCAGGAGAATCAATTTCTTCTATTTTCTAATAAAGTGATTTTTTTAAGCCTTCGGAAGGTTTTTAAAAGAAAATACTTGAGAGATGATGAGCGTCGTTCAGAAGATAAATTGCAAGTCTAGATCTTTTCTCAAAATAAGACGAAGTATTCTTGGCTTATTGTGTTAAAATCCCATTTTTCCTATACTTCTGGCTTTTTAGTTATTGGGAGATTGGAACGCATGAAATTTCACGTGAAAAATCGTCAAGCTGCTAGCAAGTCTGTGACAAAGCAAATCCGTCGAGAAGGCAACATTCCAGCAGTTCTGTACTCTAAAGGCGAAAAGGGTAAAGAAATTACTGTAGACGGAATCGTGTTTAAAAAGCTTCTTGATAGTATTGAGCCAGGCACTTTGTCTTCAAAAGTACTTACTCTTGATCTTGAAGGGAAAGAAATTAAGGCTATCGTTAAAGATATTCAATATCATGTCACAACATATCGTGTGTTGCATTTAGATTTAGAGCAATTACATGATGATACGCCTGTCTCGCTCAACATTCCTATCAAATGTGTAGGGGGCGTAGATTGCGTAGGAGTAAAACTAGGTGGCGTGTTAAGGCAGATCATCCGTTATGTTAAAGTTCGGGCTTTGCCTAAGCACATTCCAGCACATTTTGAACTTGATGTAAGACAATTGGGCTTAAGACAGTCTATGCGTTTGTCGAGTCTTAGTGTTCCAGCTGGTGTTGAGTTACGTAGTGATTTGAAAGAGGTTGCGGTTGTCGTCAACTGACGATAAGTTTTTAGTTGTGGGGCTAGGGAATCCTGGTCAGCGTTATGAAAAAACACGCCATAACTATGGTTTCATGGTTGTTGAAGCTTTTGCTCGCAAGCAAGGATGGTTGTTAAAATCTCCTTGGAAATTGAGAGGAAAGGTCGCCTCTGGGATAGTGAAAGGTCGTAAGGTCTATGTGCTTATGCCACTCACTTACATGAATTTAAGTGGCGGAGCGGTCGTGAAGATGATGCATATGCATAAAATTGCGTTGCAGAATGTGATGGTCGTTGTTGATGATGTGGCTCTGCCTTTTGGAACAATGCGTTTGCGAGCCAAAGGAAGCACCGGCGGGCACAATGGGCTTGCTAGTCTAGAACAGTCTTTGCAAACACAGGCCTATGCGCGGATGAGGATGGGCGTGGGAAACCAGTTGCTTACACACCAACCTCTAGAAGAGTTTGTGTTGGGTCGTTTTCAGGCTGGTGAAGAGGCGCAGCTTTCGACTCTGATCGATAGGGGAGTGGAAATGCTCGAGCATTGGTTAGAGTATGGAATAGAGTCTGCAATGCAGCAAGTAGGGAGTTAGAAATGGAAGATAAAAAAGAACTTTATGAAGGGATGTATATCCTAAGTGCAACGCTTAGCGACGATGCACGAAACAAAGCGCTTGAAAAAATTACTTCAGGGATTGAGCAGGTCGGAGGACAGATCCATAAAGTCCATGATCAAGGGCGTAAGAAAATCGCTTATGAGATCCGCGGAGCACGTGAGGGGCATTATTATTTGCTTTATTTCACAGCTCCTAAAGGAGTGCTTGCAGATCTTTGGAGGGATTATCATCTCAATGAAGATTTATTAAGATTTTTGATGCTTAAAACAGATGAAGTGAAGCAAGAGCTGACCTTCAAACAATTACCAGAGTAAAGGGAGCTAAGGATGCAACAAAAGATGTCGTCAGGCCCTATTGTATTAGAGCCTCGCAAGAGACGTGGAAAATCTTGTCCGTTCATGGCGGCTGGTTGGAAGGGTGTGGATTATAAAGATATCGAGACCCTGAAGCGTTTTATTACTGATCGGGGGAAAATTATTCCTCGTCGCGTGACGGGAATTTCAGCTAAATTTCAACGTTATTTGACAACAGCAATTAAGCAAGCACGTTATATTGGACTGTTGCCATTTGTCACTAAAGATTAGAGGTCCTAGATGAAGCAACAATTGTTACTTTTGGAAGATGTTGACGGCTTAGGACGTAGCGGTGATGTCGTAACAGCCAAACCTGGTTTTGTTCGTAATTTTCTCCTCCCTAAGGGCAAAGCTCTTTTTGCTGATCAACATACATTGAAGTTACGTGCACGTCTGCAAGAAGAACGTGAAAAACGCGCAGCGGTTGATCGTACAGAAGCTGAAAAATTAGCAGCGCAGTTATCCGATTTAGTTTTAACTGTAGAAGTTAAAACAGATCAAGATGGTAAGATGTTTGGTTCTGTCACACAGCTTGAGTTAGCTCGTCTACTCCAGCAAAAAGGTTATGAGATAGAACGTAAGCATATTACACTACCTCAAGCCATCAAACGACTGGGTCGTCATGCGATTCCTATGCGTTTGAAAGAGGGTGTTGTGGCTAATTTTGCATTAGAAGTTATTCCTGAAGGTGGAGAGCCTGTTAAGACAGTCTTGAGTGACACCCCAGGAGCATAATGCTCACGCTTTTTTCTCCCGCAAAAATTAACTTGTTTTTGCGGGTGCTTGGTCGTCGAGATGATGGTTATCATGAGCTTGCAACGCTTATGCAGGCCGTTGATCTCGGCGACACCCTAATTCTTAAACCTTCCCTTCACGATTTTTTTAGTTGTACAGATCCTTCTTTGGAATGTGATCCACGTAATTTAGTGGTGCGTGCCTTAGAGCTTTTTCGCACTCGTACGGGGCGTCGGCATCCTTTACATGTGACATTATGTAAACGTATTCCTATGCAAGCTGGCTTGGGAGGAGGAAGTAGCAATGCAGCGACCATGTTGTGGGGGCTGAATCAATTATATCACACACAAATTCCTATAGGCGTTTTACAGCAATGGGGAGCAGAGTTGGGAGCTGATGTTCCTTTCTTTTTTTCAACGGGCACAGCTTATTGTCGTGGAAAAGGAGAACGTGTTGAAGACTATCCGCCACTTCCCTTTTCTAAATTTTGGCTCTATAAGCCTGTAACAGGCCTTTCAACAAAATTAATTTTTCAGAGTTTGGATTTAAAAACATGTTCTTCTCATGCTCCAAACGATCTTTTAGAAAGTTGCTATACTCCACGGCCTGTTTTCCATAATGATTTAGAAAGCGTGGCAATAGGATTAAACTCAGAGCTTTCTAAGCTCAAACAGCAACTTATTCCTTATTTTAGTTCTTTATGGATGACGGGATCCGGCACATCGCTCATCGGTCTAGATCAACAGCAAGGAGCTCCCGAAGGGAAGCTCCTTAAGCCTTGTTGTCGAGCACCTGCTCAATGGTATTTAGCTTCAAATACTAGAGAAGAGGAGGCGGTGGAGGAGGAGGTGGTGGTGGCGGACCTGTGAAACCGGGTAGCAAAGGAGGCGGTGGAGGAGGACCTCCAGCCGCAGCTGGTAAACCTGGAGTGGGGGAAGGAGGTTGTGGTCTTAAAACACTGTTTCCTGTCAGTTTTGCACGCATTTTTTCTAAGATATCTGGATCTATCTCTATACCTTGAAGGATATCTTCCTCTTTAAGATCGGAAGTTCCTTGAGGAAGATTGACGCCTTGATAAAACTGAGGGACATCTCGCTCACTTTTAATAGTTGAAGCTGAAACTCCAAATAAAGCCTGCACTGCTTGACCCGCAGAACTATCTAAAAAGGGGGAACTGAGAGCTTTCATATCAGCTCCTCGAGATCTTACTTGTTTTTGAGTGGATAGGGCTGGGCTAGCGGCAGCACTACGTTTTCTTTTTTCGCTGAGCTTGCCTAGAAGAGTTTGTAATTTTTTAAGATCACGTTTTTTTTGTTCTACTAAATCACTGCGTTGTTGAAGAGCTTCATGAGTTCCGTCTGATTTTTGTTGTTCTATTTGAGTTTGTGTTGCAGCTAAGGCTTGTTGTTGAGTCGCAAAATCCTTTTTAGCTTCATCGATTCGCTTTGATAAGACATCTAACTGTGAGGAAAGCAAATGAGCAGGAGCAAATTTTCCTTTTGTTTTCAAAGCAGGATCTCCACTTGCTTTCAGTCTTTCATAGCATGCTATGGCTGGATGCCTTGCAGATACGAAAGTGATAGATTCCTCGCTATCTTTGGAACCTCTTTTTAAAACATATTCTTGTTCAGGTTGAGCTAAAGCTTTGACTTCGGCTAATAAAGCTTCACAACGTTGAGCATAATCCCCACTAGCAGGGTTCAAATCAGCTAATCTTTCTGCAGCAAGTGAGAAAAATCGATGTCGGGGCTGATTTGTAGCGAATTGGTTTAATGTTGTTAAGGCAGCCCGGTACTTGTCAGGATTTGATAATAAACTTTCAACAATAGTTTCTATGTCTGAAACTTGTCGGTCGACTTCTTCCATACGACGACTGACATCTTTTAGCTTATGGCGAGTGTGTTCTAATTCTAAGCAAATTGCAAGGTTTTGAGCCGCTTTGTCCTTTTGATCATTGAATTGTGCTGGAAGTTGTTGAAAATCTTGAAATTCTCTTTTGCTTTCTTCTCGCTTAATTGCTTGTTCTAAGTCTTTGCAATAGGTAGAAAGTGCTGTTATTTGCTGATCGGTAGGAAGACTCTCAGAAGGTTGAGAAGCAACAAACTCCTGCAAATCTGAAGATGGAGCGGGTTCTTTATCTAATCTATTTTTTGTAAAGAAAGATTCTTTTCTTTGAGGAGCTGTTGTGGCTTTCTTACCAAAACCAGGATTAGAAATGCCGGGAGGAGGAGGGGGAGGTGGTGGCCCCATAAGCCCAGGTGGTGGTGGCGGTGGTGGCGGTGGCCCCATTAATCCAGGAGGAGGAGGTGGCGGTGGAGGAGGAACTCCCCGTGCTGCAGGTGCAGGAGGAGGCAGAGCGGCGGCAACCTGAGGTTTAGGAGGATGACCAGAAGCAGTAAGTCGCAGTTGAACATCTCTAGGAAGAGAATCTGCAACGAGAGCTAAAAATTCACGTGCTTTTTTTGACGACATCTTTAGATCCTCAAGAGCCCCTGCATGATACTGGGCATCTTTGAGTGGCTGAATGCTCTCGAATCTTGATTTGATTTTTAGAGTTCCAACTGCTGATGAGGAGAGAGCTACGTCGTCTGCAACCAAAGCTTGTAAATGCATAAAATCAGGATCAGAGGATTCAAGTGCGGGTTGTTCTTCCGCAGATTGTAAACGTGAAGGCCCCGACTTTAATAAATGAGGTAACCATACTAAAGCCTCTTTCTTAGCCTTTACAAGTTGAGCATCCTTTAAAGCTTGTTCATTTGAGATAAGGCGTGACTTCTTAGCTGTTCCAATATCTGTTTGGCCTGTTAAAAAATTATCAAGCTCTTCCTGCTTACGTTGCAGAGCTTGAACAGCTGCATTAAGATCTTTTTTTAATCCATCTAAACGTTGTTGTTGCTGTTCTATGAGTTTTGCTGGAGTGTGCATGCTAATTAAAGAAGCAGGAATAGCTTCTAAAATAGCCCTATCTGCTGGCGATGCAGTTTCTAAAGCAGCATGGTAGGCTGCTTCGCAATTTGTATCGAATTTGACGGGAACAGCGGTTTCTGCTTTGCCATAGGTAAGAGTAAAAGAGGCTTCGTTGTCTGCTAATTGTTGTAAAATACGAAGTTGGTGTGTTGCTTCTTCTAAATCTTGCAATCGGCTTGTAGCGCTATCTAGAGCCTTGTCAAGCTCAGACTCCAGAGCAGCTTTTCTTGGTAAGAGTTTTTGCAAACCTGCTTTGACGTCAGCTTGTTGACTGGAGGCTTCTACTGCTTGCTTTAGTTGTAAGACATAGCCATCTAATTCTTCAGCTAAGGCAGCTTTATCGGGTGATTGTTTGGCAGTCTTAATATCCCTTAAAAATGCAGGAGGAGCGATGTCATGATGCAAAGCAAGAAATGCATCGATCCTTTTCTGCTCAGCGCTGCGTAAATCCCCCATTTTGCTGGGAGAAGCCCCAGAAGAAACTGGTGAGGCAGGCATGGAAGCGGTTCTTTTTGCTGGAGTTTGAACCGTAGAGGATGGCATAGATAAAGGGGCAGAGTGTGCTTTTTTCGGACTTGGAGTGGAAGAAGGTGGCTCAGCATAAGAAGGAGACTGTCTACCTTGTTCTACCTCAGATGCTTGTCTATCAGGTGAAGAGGATTTTTGTAGAGCCTCTCTTCTACTTTGAATGCTTGAGACAAGACCCTCAAGTTTTTGAATGGTAGCTAGAATTTTTTTGTCTGCTTTGAAAAACAGTTTGGCAAAAAAACCAAGTTTAGGAAGACGATCACGTAAACTCACAATGCGAGTGTTAACAGCCTTCTCGATCTTGCCAAGTTCTTCTATAGATTTCTCTTTTTTGACAAATCTTTCAACGGCTTTTACAACTCTTTCAAGAGAGTGTTCTTTTTTTGCTTGTTCGCTTTTACCGTCGATCACAGTGAATTGTTTGCCATTTGCACTGACTCCCACGCGTTGTGGCCTATCTTGAAAACCACGGATAATAGCTTGTACGCCTTGTAAAGGCTGCTGATCGGAGGGACGTGTTGACATAATTTCCTCACAAATATCTTTGTTTTTCAAAGAACCACTAAAGGCTATATAAAAATAGAAGCAATTGAAATCTGCAAGCAGCTCTTTATTTAATTAAATATACGTCTTATATAATTAGATGTTATCTAATTTTGCTTTTTTAATATTTATTTTTTTTGTTCTTAGGTAATTTTTCTAATTATATTGCGTTATTAAAGGTATGGTGAAGATATAAGGCAGTCAAAATAGCAGTGGAGATGCTGAGGCTTAAAACTATGGGAGTTTAAAAGATGGTCGCTAACAAGGACCTAGGAGAATTTTTTGGTTCAGATGATAAAATAGACGCAGCTTTTTTTTCCTCGGTTCTGGTAACGTGCTTGCTCCTAATCTATAGAGGTGTCAATGCCATTACTGCTTACAGGTGGAGCCGGATTTATTGGTTCCAATGTTTTAAAATGTCTTAATGATAAAGGTATTGAAGATATCATTGTAGTTGATAATTTAGGTACAACTGACAAGTGGAAAAATCTAGTTGGAAAGCGTTTTTTAGATGTTCTTCAAAAGTCTGAGCTCTTTACTTGGTTGGCTCAGAAAGAACGTCAGATTTCAGCGATTCTTCATTTGGGAGCGTGTTCTTCTACAACAGAACCAGATGCGAATTATCTTCTGGAGAATAACACACATTATAGCATGCAGCTAGCTGCTTATGCATTAAAACACAATATTCGTTTTATTTATGCTTCGTCAGCAGCAACTTACGGAGATGGTTCTAAGGGCTTTTCTGATGAGCATCAAGTTTTAGGGCAGTACGAACCTCTCAATATGTATGGTTATAGCAAACATCTATTTGATTTATGGGTGCAAAAACAAGGCCTGCTTGATCGTTTTGTAGGGTTAAAATATTTCAATGTATTTGGCCCTAATGAATTTCATAAAGGGAAAATGGCATCTGCTATCTTAAAGATGGTAGTAGATATTCAAAAGCAGGGTAAAATTCATTTGTTTAAGTCAGATCATCCTTCCTTTGCAGATGGAGAGCAGGTTAGAGATTTTATTTATGTTAAAGATGCAGCAGAAATGACAATTCAATTTCTGAATAATTCATTAGCAGGTATTTATAACATTGGAACAGGTCAACCAGTAACGTGGAAAGCGCTTGCTTTGGCAACAATAAAAGGCGTTGACCTGCCAGGCACAATTGAGTATATCGATATGCCTGTCGAATTACGGGGGAAGTATCAGAGCTACACGTGTGCTCAGATGCATAAGTCCGTGACTGAACAACTATATATGCCTCAATACTCGCTAGAAGAGGCTGTAATTGAGTATGTGAAGGGTTATGTTTTGCCTAAGCGATGCTTGTAAACAGCTTAAATCTAAAAAGATCCTAGTAGTAGGAGATTTTATGCTCGATCTCTATACGATTGGGCATGTTAAACGTATTTCTCCTGAAGCGCCAGTTCCTGTTTTGTGTGTCACACACGAACATATGCGAGCAGGCGGTGCTGGCAATACAGTCTTGAATTTGTTGTCCTTAGGAATGCAAGTCAAGGTGATAGGTCGTATAGGCCCGGATATTTATGGCGAGCATTTACGACGGCAATTAGCGGAAGAGGGGGTATGCGTAGAGAATTTAGTCGTAGATCCTTCCTTTATGACCCCTCGTAAAAATAGAATGATGGCAGATCAGCACCAGCTTGTTCGAGTAGACCATGAGAACCCTATTTCTTTGCATGCAGAGCTAGAAGAACGTTTGTTAGCTCGGCTGCCAAGCCTTGTTAAAGAATGTGATATTGTTGCCATTTCTGATTATGCAAAAGGTTTTCTTACACCTAAGTTTTTACAAGCGCTGATTAAATATACAAATGTTCCTGTGATTGTGGATCCAAAAGGTTTGGATTTTAAAAGATATAGTGGGTCCAGTCTTATCAAACCAAATTTAGCAGAAGCTATTGCAGCAGCAGGTCTAGGGATGGAAGCTAGTTTGGAAGACGTGGCAGAAAAGTTATTAAGAGACATTAATGTTGAGACACTAGCCATTACGCGCTCGCAAGATGGCATTTCGATTTTTCAAAAAGGACAACCTAGGTGCGATTTCCCAGCCATTGTGCATCAAGTAAGAGATGTCACAGGAGCAGGTGACACAGTTTTAGCTGTCATGACGGCTGGCCTTGCTAATGGTATGGCCTTGGCAACCACCGCACAACTAGCAAATCATGCCGCTGCTATTGCTATTGAAAGGATAGGATGTGCGCGTGTTTCGATAGGGGATTTGGAAAGGCGTGCTCTAGCTATTTGAAGGAATTTCAAAAAGCTTAAGTCGTGCCGTGGCTCCATGCACCAAAACAACGTCTCGTTTAGGAATATTAAAGAAATCAGCGAGTAAGGAGACAACGGCATGATTGGCAGCTCCTTTCTCTGCTGCGGCTGTGACTCTTACCTTTAAAATTTCTCCCTCCCATCCCATAACACAATTTTGTTTGGCTCCAGGCGTTACTTTAACTGTAATTCTTTTCATATAAATATATGCGATACAAAAATTGCGTTTTTTATAATAATTAAGTTTTAAGTGTATATTTATTGAATAATAATAGCAAGGGGGATAACAATGAAACATACAAAAGTGTGTGAGACCCAACAAACTCCATTTTTGCAACTTGAATCACAAATACAACACTTACAAGTAGAGTTAACTTCCTCTAATCTTTCTAATAAGGCTCGTGAGTCTTTGCGGCATCGTTTGGCAGCTGCAAATGAGCAATTTAAAGATACAGTAGCAGGGCGTAATTCTGCTCAGCATCTTGAACGCGTGATAGATGAGATAGATTTCGAGCTTGCTCAGGCTGTGATTGAACAAGCGGAACATGAGATCCCAAAGCAAAAACAGTCGGATTCAAAATTTCAGGCTATTGAACACATTAAAGCGCAATTAGTAAGCGGCAATATTACGACAACAAAAGCTCGTCGTGACGTTAAAAACATCATGCGACACGACTAAGAGGATTACTACTGTGTCAACTATTGGTTCTGATAGCCCTAGCCCTTTGACTCCCTCAGGTCAGCCTATTTCTAATATTAATACGACTCCTGCTCAACTACAGCAATTGTTGCAGTATTATCAAGCTGGCTCAGGAGTTTCGGCGTTACAAAGCTTGGTTCCTTTTATAGAGAAGTTGGAAAGCAGCCAAGGGACATCCAGTCAAGCTTCACCTCTTCATGATCAAATTACCCATATTGAGCAAAATGTGATAAATGGCATTTTATCAATGGCTCAGAGCATACAAAATCATTATACCACAGCGGATTCTGCACAAATCCCTGTTTCTTTGCTTACAAACTTACAAGCGATGGCACATGGTTTACAACAAACCCCTCCTCAACAGCCTTCAGATGAACAGTTAAATAGTTTGGCTTCAGACCTACAGTCTCTTAATGGTGTCGTAACAGGACAAAATGCAGTCACACACCAATATAATTTTCCTCCCCAAGCTCAGTCTCTATATTGGGGACAACAAGCCGATCTTATGCAGTCTATCTCTTCAGGATTAACAACATTGACAGCGAATGGCACTCTTCAAGAAATTTGGCAACAGTTACAGACATCAGGATCTGTAAATTGTAATGCTGTGGCTGGGAGTATGGTATCCTTGCTGGGTGTACTATCTCAGCTTGGTGCATGTAATGCAACGGATCAATCTCAGCTTCTGCAACAACTACAACCTATGCTTGAGGGGGTGCAATTTAATGCTTTGAACCCTCTATATAGTCCAGATGCTCAAGATTATTCTGTCTCACAGATTGCGGCTTATTCGCAAATTTCTGAGTGGGCTTCGTCGTATCTACAGAGCAATCCTAATACGACAGCTGCGCAACTACAAAGTTATCTCCAACAACAATCACAGGATTATCTCTCGGGGTTGTCGTCTAATAGTGTGGTGAGCAATTTACAGGGCCAGATCACTGAGTATTTGGATAGCAATCATTATCAAGTAACTTTCCAGAAATTAGGCATTCAAACATCTAGTAGCGGTGTTGTGAGTCTTGTTTCCGGTTCTCAGCAGGATTCCATTGCTGCTCTTTTACAAAATTTAGGAGTGATACAAATATCGCAGGCGCCCACACCTGCTCCAAGTCAACAAGTTATAGAAGTGCAAAATGCAATTTCTTATATTAATAATCAGTTAGAGCCATATTATAATAGTTCAGGAATCTCTTATAACAATATTCCTATGGAAAACGTTCCTAATAGTGTTATTAGTAACATTATAGGCAACGGATTGCCTCTTCTGGTCAATGCATTGAATGGACAGGATCCAAAAGCTGCTAACCTTGCCAGCCAATATCTGCAAAACACACAAATTACATTTGTGAATCAACCGTTTGCCTCAGAGTATAACTATGGCATGCCAACTTTAGGTTTATCAAATCTAGCGGCTTATTTAGATTTGTCTATGTCAGCAAGAGAATATGCAGCCTCAACTTCTTCCCCAACAATAGGTGGTTTACAAACTGCATTGCTGAACCATTTAAGCACTTTACCTACCACAGGACCTCGTGGTGCTTTGACGGCATTAGAACAGCAACTTGTTAATAGTCCTACACCCACCATGCCAATGGGTCCTGGTCAAGAGATACTTCCAGGGACTCAGTATACACCTCCTCCTCCGCCTTATGCGATTCCTAACATGTTGTATACAGCGCCTTTTGCGCTCTATAGTTTTTCTAGCTCACCATATATTGGTAATTTAACGGCTTCTAGTCCTATCACAATTCTTGAAAATGCATCGCAGTTAGCTAATTTTCCTGGCAATCAACTTTCCATGATGACAAGTGCAATAAAAGGAGCCTTAGTGCCCTTGTCAGATCTTTCACCTGTGACACCTCCTGCAGCAACCATGTCTCCTCAAGCCTTGCAGGCTTTACAAGATAATCAAGAAGCAATGCAATCCTTAATTCAGCAAGCAGTATCTGGACAGGAGGGGGCTTTAGTGCAAAAAGCTTTAATTGATAATCAAGGGGGAGAATCTTTGCAGGAGATGTTTTCACAAGCTATTTTGCAACACTATATGCCAGGTCAAGAGTCTTTGCTTCAAAATCAGGCTACCCAACTTAATTGGACAAACTGGCTAGGAAGTCAATATACATCGCTTGTGAATGATACATCTGGTTTTGCCTCTGCAAACACTGTTCTTGTTTTCTCACAGAGGCTTGCTCAACCAGCAAGCGGTAATACTTATAATGGTTCGGCTGCAGCAGCTTCACAAGCGTTACAAACAGAACAATCCTATGTTGCAAGTAGCATCACGCAAGCGGGTAGTGCTATAGCACAGATTCGCAAAATTTTATCAGATATCACAGGAGAAGGTACGCCGGAAACGGCCCCTTTTATTCATAATCCGCAGTTTGCTTCTCAGATCCAATCTTTGCAGACAACCCTGCAATCACAGCTTAATGATTTGGTGGGAGTACAACGTAACCTAGGAACTTTGCAAAATGTTTTGCAAGGAGTCAGTGTGAGCGGTATAGGGAATACCTTTGCAGTATCAGGACCCCCGTCTTTTTCTTTATCGGCATTGACTTCGGCAGAAAATATCTTAATCAATGGAGCAGGTCCTACGGAAGGGGATACAATTTCGATGTCACAGACTTCACAAAATATCAGCACACAATCTCAGCAAACAACTAGCCAAAGTCAGACTCAACAGATGTCTTTACAACTGAGTATGACAGAAATTCAACAAGAATGGAGTGTTGTGTCTGCAGCCCTCCAATTACTCAATCAGATGGCATCTACTTTCTACGGCAATATTACCCAATAGATTGAATAGAAAATAGGCAAAAATAGGCTGCTCGATTACGTTAAGATCATCGTATAGTTTGCAAAGAGGAGCGTATGCATCTTGAAGTTTCAAAACCTATTTCTCTTTATGATGAAAAACTCTCTATTCGAGCCAAGGGATTACCCGTTCAATCTCTTGTTACCTTCCATTTAAAAGTCTATGATGCAGCAGAAGAGCTTTGGCAAAGTAAGGCAACATTTCGTGTTCCTGAAGAGGGTTGCTTGGAATTAGATGTGATGGCACCTATAGAAGGTAGTTATACTTCTGTAGATGGCATGGGGCTATTTAATAGCTTACGTGCGGCAGAAACAACGATAGAGCATTTTTTTCTACCCTCCCAAGGTCTGACTTATACTCTTTCTGTCTGGGCAGAAGGAAAAAAAATGGCAAATTGCTTTTTGCATAGACTCTTACAATTGCCTGATACTCAAAAAATAAAGGTGAGAGAAGAGGGGATAGTAGGAACTTTATTTTTGCCTTTCTCTCAACCTCCACTTCCTCTTATTATCACGCTTGGAGGATCTAATGGCGGGCTTGGAGAACAGCGAGCTCAAATGCTGTCATGTCATGGTTTTGCGACACTAGCATTAGCATATTTTGGCTGTGAGACCCTTCCTCCATATTTAGAGCGTATAGATTTAGGATACTTTGAAAAGACCTTAAAATACTTAGAAACTCATTATAGAGATCGTATTGATTTTAATAGGGTGGGTTTATACGGAATTTCTCGAGGTGCAGAATTAAGTTTGCTACTTGGTTCTCTTTGGCCTTCTCGTTTCACAGCTATTACAGCCGTTGTGCCAAGTAGTGTGGTGTATGACTCAATGCGAGAAAATGGTCAGCCTGCTTGGATCTACCATGGAAAAGAAGTCATTCCTGCTGCTCCTTTGCCGCCTTTCCCTAGGCATGCACAGCAGCCGATTTCTCATTCTCCTAGCTTTTTGGAGGGTGCGCAAAATAAGTTGCAATTTGAGCAAGCCGCAATTGCTGTAGAGAATATTGAAGCTTCTATTTTGCTGATTTCGGGTGGAGAAGATCAGATGTGGCCTTCGCAGTTTTTTGCACACCAAATTCTTCAAAGACTACAACAAGAAAAAAAATCCCTTAATATTCAGCATCTAGATTATCCCCAAGCGGGTCATCGGTTTACTGTGGCCTATCTGCCTCAAGTCGGCACTTGTGTTTTTCTTCCAGTGGCCGGTTGTTATTTAGAAGCAGGCGGCAGTGTGATAGCAAATGTTCAGGCTAGCAATTTAGCCTGGAAAGCTTCTTATCAATTCTTTATTCAAAATCTATAATTTATTTATTGTTTTGTTGTTTTTATAAAAATTTAGTTAAAGTGTTTATTTATAATTATATTTTTATATAATTATTTTTATGAATACACATATACATGGGCCTTCAGGTAGTCCGTCCCTACAACCTCCCGATGAAGGTTCAAAGTCATCAGAGCAAAAGTCTTTGGCACAAAGGGTTTCAGCTGCTGGTCAAGGCAAACCTTTTCCTTTTAGTCTTTTTCAAGGAACAGGGTTATCTGGCGGATGGAAGGCTTTTACAGGTGGTGTTTCTTCTTTTTTTAGAACGCTCTTTGGCACTTCTATGTCTGTAACAGCCAAAGAGTTAGCAACAGAACAACTCTCGGATAAGGTTAAAAAACAGCTTGTTAAGGAATGGAAGGGACTTTCTAAGGGACTATCGACAAAGGGAATGGATGAAAAATCATTAAAGGATATGAGTTCATTCTTTAATAAGATCAGCCATAGAGATTCCGGAGAATTAGCTGATTTAAAACAGCAGGTGGAACAAGATCTAGGTAGTTATCTAACTCGATTATCATCTCGAACAGATGTACCGATAGAAGAAGTTCGTCATGCCTTGACTTTAAGAAATTCTGCTAGTCAATTAGCAAGTGATCTCCCTAGTCTACCCCTCACTGTCCTTCCCGAATTGTCATCAGTAAGTATGAGAGATTTTGGAGCAGGGCCCTTATCAATGGTTATTCAAGATTTAGAAAAACTAGCTGTTTACGCTCAGTGTGGGCATCCTGAGGCAGCACAGCAATATAAAGCTGTTTTAAGTGTATTATCGCAACGTTGTTTTTCTGAACCTGCGCCAGCCCCAGATGTTCGTCATGAGCTTTTAGATAGCCTTACACAGCAGCAAGACCTTGTGAGAGGAAGTGCGTTAGCAGCTCCTCTGCAGACTCTAAGACAGCGTGTCATAGCTGCTGAGTTGTCAGATGCAGTTCAAGATTTAAATCGACAAACAGAGGGATTAGGTCAACGTTTAGCACGAGCCACAACTGTACAGGAATTTAAAGACATTAAACAGCAATGGCAAGAGCTTAAAGGGCAAAAAGACTTGTTTGTAGAAACTGGGTATCCCAAAGAAAAAATTAAAACTATTGATCAGGCCATAGAGCAGCGATTAGCTGCTGTCATACAAAATAAAGCAGATGCTATTCATGCAAAAACCGGTAAAATAGCTAATAGTCAACAAGTTGCAGGCGATCTTAAAGAACTAGTGCAACTCACAGCTTTATCAGATGAAGATAGAAGTGCTTTATTAGGGAGAGCGTTTGGGGGTGTTGCTACACGAGCAAGCATGTTTGCACAGATAGACAAAACAGCTCCTCTTCAGGTGATAGAGAAACAAATAGAAGAATTGCAGAAGCTTTATTCAGCTCTTTCTTCTACTGACGATCGAGAGTTTGCTCAAAGTTTTCGCGGGAAACTTGAAGATATTGAAACAGAGATTGCGGAACAGCTTCAAGCTCACGTGCAAGCTACATCTACACAATTGAATAGTCAATTGTTTGCAGATATTGAAAGTTTGCGATCAATATCAAGCAAATTACTTAGGGCAAAGGATCAGCAAGTAGTCAAAGCTTTATTAGGATCAATGACTTCTGCGCCAGAAAGTCAACATAGGGCAGCTGTGCAAGAATTATTTAGTGCCCCACTTTCCATTAACTTGCCTCTTTTGCAAGACGGCCGGCCTAATAGTGCAGGTTTTGCTCAACACATACAAGGCCTTCACGATCAAGAATATGCACTTGACAGATCTATGGCTAGGTTAGATCAAGAGCAGGGTGATACGGATACAAAAGATGCAGACGCAAGGAAGTTGTTTGCAGAAATTAGGGCATTAGAGAAAGACCTTGAAGGTTTAAAAGAGAAAGAGCTTCCCAAACTGTCTGATTTTGCACACAAAAAAGGAGAATCTACTGCGAAATATAGAGAACGATTTGATGCAGCAGTTCTGGCAGCAAAAGAGCATAACAGAAAAGTCAAACAAGAAAAAGGTCAAACAGAGCAAAAATTGGAACAACTTCAAGCACAATATCAAAGATTAGACGTTTCAAAAGATACACAAGCAGGCCTTTTAGATGCTGAAATCCAGCAATTAAGCAGTGAGATTGAGGGATTGCCGCTAGAAACATCGATTCCTGATAAATCAACACTATCAAAACAACGTACGGGCTTATTGCGCAAGGAAAGTGATCAAGAGTTTGACTCAAGATTTGAAAAACTGAAAGCTGAAATGGAACGAAAAAACAAAGAAATCAAAGCAATCAGAGAAGAAAAAGTAAAAAAATTACAAGCCTTGAGTGGGAGTCGCGCAGATCTTGGTGTTGACGCGGGGTCTGTTCATGCAGAGAGTGGATTTTCTTCAAGTGAAACAGCTGCTCTGGAACGCATGAGGCAAAAGCAAACCCAAAGTGCTGAAAGGCAAGCGATTCTTGATCAAATAAAAGCTCTTTCTAAAGTGAATTCTCATCTAGATGATCTGCCATCTTATGCGAGAGCTTTTGCTGTGGAAGTTTTTCACAATCAGGATCTAGAAAAAACCGAGGCTAGTGTTCAAACTATCAAGACACGTTTTATTACTCAGATGCAAGGCCTAAAGCTCCGGGCTGTTTCGCCAGCGGACATTCAACAGCTAGCGGAGGGCTTAGAGGGAGAGTTAAGACAGGCTTTTCAAATTTAAAATATGTTTTTGATTTTGCGCTATCTTGTTTTAAATCAGAATTTAAATTAATTTCTTACAGTTTGAAGGGTTGATTAAAATGTGGTTTTACCCTATACTTGATCTAATTTACCTAGATGGCCCACATGCAAACCGTTCGACAATTTTTTCGGGGCCTAAGACGCCTCGTCTGGCCTGTACAACGTTCTGAATTTAAAAAAGTTATTCTCTTCTTTTCTCTTCTTTTTTTTATCTGCATCTCTTACTCCATCTTACGTAATTTGAAAGATACTTTAGTTTTAACGGGGAAGGGATCCGGGGCAGAGATTATTCCTTTTTTGAAAGTTTGGGGAATTCTACCCGCGGTATTTGGAGCCACCTGGCTCTATACTCGTCTCTCTCGCGTTTTTTCTAAAGAGGCTGTTTTTTACTTAGTCTTGGGTGGATTCGTCTCATTTTTTTTAGCGTTTTGCTTTCTTATCTACCCTAACCTTACTTCATTGTGTCTTGATCAGCATTCTTTTTCCAATGTTCCTAAAGGATTAAGCGGATTTGTCGCTATGATCTGCAACTGGCCTTTGAGCTTATTTTATGTGATTGCTGAATTATGGTCTGTGTTGCTTCTAACGGTGGTGTTTTGGGGATTTACTAATGATGTCTTTGGGATCAAAGAAGCGAAGCGCACCTATGGAATTTTGAACATGGGGTCCAATGTTGCCCCGATTTTTTCTGGCATTGTTGCTTTATTCTTAGCAAGTCACCTACCTCTTCCTGCAAGTTGGACTGTGGATACATTCCACGGTAACTTGATCAAGTTGATTGTTGCCGTATCATTAGCCTCTGTGGTAGCAGCTTGCCTATTCTGGGTCATTAACCGTTATGTTCTTCGCACGGAATTTCATTTTTTTACTCAAAAAGAGACTCAAGAAGGAGTGCAATTACCTCGTAAGCCTAAACTGTCTATGCGAGCTAGTTTTAAAGCCATTTCTCAATCTCCCTATCTCATCCTACTGGCTTTGATTGTGGTCAGTTATAATATTGCCATTAACTTTACAGATGTCCTTTGGAAACAACAGTTAAAAGAGTACTTTAAAGATCCTTCGGATCTGCTGACACATATGAATTTAGTTAGCTTTGGGACGGGAATTTTTGCGGTGTTAGGAGCTTTATTCTTTTCAGCACTGGTTCATCGATTTGGTTGGACTTTTACAGCAATTTTAACACCTGTTCTTATGAGTGCGTTAGCCATAGGGTTCTTTAGTTGTTATTTTTATGGTTATGCATTATCTGGTTTAACCTTTGCATTATTTGGTCTTTCTCCGCTTGCTCTAACTGCGTATTTTGGTTCCTGGCAAAATGTTTTATCTAAAGCAGGTAAATATTCTATCTTTGACGCGACTAAGGAATTGGCATTTGTTCCTCTTTCTACGGATGAACGTTTGAAAGGCAAGGCAGCTATTGATGGATTAGGGGCAGGTGTGGGGAAATCTGGGGCTTCTTTGCTTTATCAAGGCCTTCTCTTGTCGTTTGGCACGGTAGGTGCATCGTCTCCAATCATCGCAGGCATCTTAATTCTTGTATTATCTGTTTGGCTAGCAAGTGTTGTCTTGCTGGGTAAACGGTTTACAGCTCTTATTGTTCATGAAGAGTCAGTCCCAGCCGCAGAACAGCCTGTTCATGCTGTGACAACATCTCCTTAGCTTTTCATTTACAGGCAATGGCATGTTAATTGCTAGGTTGCCTGTGCTATGGCTACCATCAGTCCAAATCTGCCGGGTCAAATTACCCCCTCGTCTATTACTACACAGACGAGTACTGAAACGCTTGAGAACCTTGAACAGTATTACAAGGCTCAGACCGGGGTAGAATCTTTAGAACAAGTTGTTCAAATTATTCAACAATTGCAGGCAGCTGAAAGTGCCCAAATAGTTCAAGAGGAGCCCTCCGATCCAGTCACAACTCTAACAAGTAGCTTGATAGAGGGGCTAAATGGGATCATAGCCTCTTTGCAACAGACCGCTTCATTAACGGCTTCTCAATCCAGTCAAATTAGCTCCATTACTCAGCAACTTAATTCCTTGCAAACAGGTTTGCAGCAGAGTCCTCCTCAAACAATGTCTGAAGACGAGCTCAGCTCATTATCAACCGATTTACAAACACTCGATGTTGACAGTTCCCATATGTCGTTAAGCGACCAATCTCAATTTTGGAGTCAGCAAGATTCCATGTTTCAGAGCTTAGGAACTCAAGTCGATCAAATTTCCCAGCTGTCCTCCTTAGGATCCAGCGGACAAAATATTATTGAGGCCATTAACACTTTGAATAGCCTGGGAGCTGCCGGTGCAGGGATTCCTAATCCTTCTCAATTAGCTTCTGTTGTTAATAATGTCACACAGGTTTTGTCTCAACTAGGCTCTTATAGTAGCTCTAACCAACAAGGGCTTTTGCAAGGTCTGCAGAGTCTGTTTCAAGGCGCTCAATTTGCTTCGTATCAACCAAGTACCAACACAGCAAAAAATTATTCATTAGTTCAACTTGTAGCGTACTCACAACTGTCTCAATGGGCATCTTCATATTTATCTAGTTATCCCGGTACAACGGAGGATCAGCTACAGGTTTATTTACAACACAAAAGCCTTTCTTTTCTTTCTTCCGACTCGGGTTTACAAAATGTTTTAGTCACCAATTTGCAAAATACAATGAGTGGTGATCTTGGCACATCTTCTTTGGCTCAAACTCTACAGGCAATCGGTGTACAAACAGATAGCAACTCAATTGTGTCTGTTGTGAATAAAACAGCAGATCCTGTGGAACAAACTCTAGAGAATCTCAGTATTTTTCAAGTAGCGCAGCCTTCTATTGCTCCAGCAGATTCTCAAGTGGTGCTCGCCCAAAATATCATCACTTACATTAATCAAGAATTAGCTCCCTATATCCCTTTGACAGAGCCTGGAACAAATGCTTCTCTGCCTGCTTCTGTTGTAACCGATATTTTACCGGCATTAGGGCATTTATTGGATATTTATCGCGGATCAGACCCAGCAGCTTCAAGCTTAGCGGGGAATTACCTCAATCAAGAAAACGTGTTTTTTGCCAATAACGGTAATGAAAATACCAATACTTTTTCTATGTTAGCCTGTCTTTATGACTTGATTCAACAGGCAAGAAGTTATGCTGCAACTAAAACTCCTCTAACAGAAAGCGATTTGCAAACGTATTTGTCAAACTATGTGAATACGTTAAACACGAATGATCCTTTGGCTTTGAATGAATATGAAAAAAATCTCATTCAGAATTCAGGTTTAGGCGTGAATACATTAATAGGAGGGACCAATGACTATTACAGCCTTGTTCAATTAGGAACTTTGGAAGGGCAAAATGTGATCATACCGCCTACCATCGAAGGGAATGTCAACCTACCGGGCACACAGGTCCAGTTATCTACTAATAATGCTCCTACTCTTTTTACAGGCCAGACAGCCAATCCCGTGAATATTCAACAACCTCCTAGCATACCATCATGGTTAACTGTATTAGGACCCTATCAGGATCCGTTATCTTCTTTAACTCAATCCATTAATAACGCTCAGATTGCAGCTGCCGTACAAAAAGCACTGATTGATAAGCAAAATTCTGTACCTTTACCTCCACCCCCACCAGCGCCTCCACCTCCTTCACCTGTTCAAACAGCAGCAACAAATAGCACCCAAATGTTACAGGGCATGGCTAGTCTAATCCAATCTTTATACTCTTCAGGTGCTACAAGTCATATCTCTGCTTCTAATCCTATGTTACAGCTGGCAAAAATGCTGATACAAGGACTCATGAGTATTTTGCAAAGCATGCAATCAGGGTTGCCCCCTTCTTCTCAGCAAGCAACAAACATGTTGCAGATGATGCAAGAACTCAATGAAATGTATAAGCAAACGAATCAAAATCCTCCTCAGATGCCATCAGAGTCAAGTTTTAATGCAATTATGAACGATGTGAGAAGTATCACAGATCATATCACATCTCTACCCACCTCCGATCAACAACAATATGTTTCAGAACAAGATAGTTTATTACAAAACTTAGGCGGGAAATTGACATCCATCAATGCAGGTATGCAATTACAGCAAATCGGCACTTCGTTAAGTTCTTTGAGTCAACCTCCTATCACTGCAGCTCCAGACCCTTCTCAGCTATCGACTATCATGAATTCTTTATTAGGTCTTTTACCCCAGATTGGGGAGTTTGCTAATTCGGGTGCAACCAATGTGTCTCAACAGCTACAGACCCTTTTGCAAAATGTACAGTTTAATACGTTTAATCCTCAAGCCAGCCCTCAAGCAACAAATTATTCATCAGAGCAAGTATTAGCCTATGCTCAGATTATGCAGTGGGTAGCTTCGTATTTATCTTCTCATTCCTCAGTGACATCTAGCCAACTGCAAACTTATTTACAGCAGAGCGAAGCAAGTTATTTGAATACAGATTCAGATGTTCCTCTTATCTCTAATTTTAAAAATACAATCATACAAGCAATTGGTAGTGCCAATTTCTCTCAAACACTACAAAGCTTAGGTGTGCAAACCAATGAAAATAATATTTTAACTCTACCTAACCTTGCTACAACAGATCCTCTAACACAAATGTTGTCCAATTTAAGTATTGTGCAAGTATCGCAAGCATCTGCTAATTTGCAAGTTGATCCTCAAATTGTTTTAGCTCAAAATGCCATGACCTATATCAATGAACAAATCTATCCCAGTGGTCAAACTTCAACAAGCATTCCAGCTAGTGTCTTTGCTAACATCACTCCTGCATTTTTAACTCTCATTCATCTCGCTCGTGGTGCAGACCCCACGGCTGCATTGTTAGCATCGCAGTATCTTAACTATGGCCAGTTAATTACCAATCAGAGTTCGCAGCAGCAATGTACAAGCTTTGGAGCTTTAGCGGCTTATATGGACCTAGCTCAGGCAGCTATGCAGCATGTTGCCACAACAGGTCCTGTGACAGTACAAAATTTACAGTCTTATTTGTCATCATATGTTTCACAACTTCCTGTTTCTTCTTCAGCTTCAATACTTAATTCCTACGAACAAAACTTAATTCAAGGTTCTGGTTTAGGCGTTTCCTATTTATTAGTTTCAGGTAATGTGCAAGGACAGTTAATGGATGCCAACTGGTCAGGAAATTCCCAAGATCCTTCTCCATTTGTAGGTATGCTACAACTAGGAACAGTACAAAATGGTAAGGTAGATATCCCTCAAAATTTTTCGGATCTTTTTAATCAGTCTGGTAATCAAATCTCTGTTCCAGCTCTTACAAGTACGCCTCTAAGTAAAATGAGTGGATTATCTCCAGTAGGTTTTCCTAGTCCAACCTTTACTCAGCAAGCTATTTCATCGTTAGATCCTTACCAAAACCAAATGACAAATCTTATTCAACAGCTCATGAGTTTACCGGTTTCCCCTGCTCATGCTGTTACACCCGACGAGCCCGTAGGACCTGTCACGCCTAACCAGCCTGTAGGACCTCAAAATCCTGCAACGCCTACTACTTCAAGTTCTCAAATGTTTCAGAATCTAGTGAGCATGATTCAAATTTTATATGCAGATGGCTCCAAAAGTTCTGCTGGGACAACAAATCCTGCTATTGCTTTAGCTAAGGCTTTAGGGCAGGGATTAATGAATCTTGTTCAAAGTTTGCAATCCCAAGTGCCCCAAGATACACCCATGTCTAATACAATGGTGGCGACACAAGAAGAAGTTCAGCATATGGATTCTCTTTTAACCCAAAACACATTGCCTTCTCCGCAGACCTTTGGAAATTTATTAGAAAATATTCAACAGATGAATAGTGCTGTTGGTAATTTGACACCCATGGCACAGGGAACTTATTGGTCAGGGCAGGCAGCGTTATTACAGGGCATGGAAGCACAAATAGCCTCACTGACTGCAGGGGCACAATTACAACAAGTCGGGTCCTCCCTCGTGTCAATGAGTCAATTACCTGTCGATACTGCTCCAAATTTATCGCAATTATCACAGAACCTAACAACATTATTAGAAACATTGCCCGCAGTGGGAGGCGCCGGTACATCTGAGTCTCTAAGCTTTGTACAACAAGCTCAAAGCTTATTCCAAAATGTACAATTTAATTCTTTTCAAACACAGACAACACCTCCCTCAGCAAGCTATTCTCTTGCTCAAATGGCAGCGTATGCTCAAATCACGCAATGGAGCTCCTCTTATCTAGCAAGCAACCCTACGGCAACAGCTTCTCAATTGCAAACTTATTTACAGGGACTTGGTAGCCAATATTTAGAACCTTCCAATGGCTTGTCTTTAGTGTCAGATATACAAACTTCAATAAGCGGTGCTCTAAACACTTCCAATTTTCAAAATACTCTGCAAACAATAGGCATCCAAACATCTGCAAGTGGAATTGTAAGTATGCCTGGTACGGATACAGATCCCATTGCACAAATGCTATCCAATCTAAATGTGATACAGGTCTCGCAAGCACCCTCTAAATTAGATCCTCAAGTTGCTTCGGCACAAAACACCATTACGTATATTAATAGACTTCTTTCTCCTTACTATGAAGGAGGTGCTATAACAGGGACCCAAATAGGTTTGCCAGCTGCTATCTTAACGCAGATTGTTCCTGCTTTAGCAAGTTTGGCGCAGATATCCAGAAGCTCAGATGCCAATGCTTCAAATATTGCTACGCAATATTTAAACAATTCTCCAGTTGTCTTTAACAATCCCGTATCACAGTCAAACGATCATTTAGCTGGTTTTGCAGCGTATTGTGATTTAGCACAACAAGCTATGGATTATGCTTCAAAAAATTCTCCTGTCACATTACAGGGATTGCAATCTGCGCTTAATACATATGTCAGCGGTTTTCCCAGTACAGGAGATGCATCTTTAAGCGCAAAGGAGGCGAATCTTATTCAAAATCCTGGGTTAGGTGTTGCGACAGCATTAGTGTCTGGACAAAATGGCCAGGGAACACTGATGGATGCCAATTGGAAAGGAAACCCTAATGACACAGATAATATTTTTTATGGACTCTTACAATTAGGAACCTCTGATGGAGGATCCGTTCAAATCCCTCAAAATTTTTCAGATCTATCCAATTTAACTGGTAACCAGCTTCTCAGTGTCAACACAGACACTGATGAAAACCCTCTTCCACAAGCCCCAGGAGTAGAGTCTATAACCCCTTTCCCTGACACTTATGATCAGTCATCCTTAGAGATGTTAACGAATTATCAAAGTCAGCTTAGTGGATTAATGCAAAGTGTTCAAAGTGTTCATAATGAAGATATAGCAAATAGAAATGCAGCTATGCCTCCACCTAAAGAATCCTTACAAGATATGTTTTCTCAGATTATTCTAGATCACTATA
Source organism: Verrucomicrobiota bacterium (assembly GCA_018239815.1). Classification (GTDB taxonomy): domain Bacteria; phylum Chlamydiota; class Chlamydiia; order Chlamydiales; family JAAKFR01; genus SZAS-3. The sequence goes on from JAFEGP010000001.1 coordinate 126,093, forward strand.
TGCCTGGTCAGGAAGCCTTATTAGAATCCCAATCTAATCAGCTTAACTGGACAAACTGGTTAGGTAATCAATACACGGGCTTAGTGAATGATACTTCAGGATATTCTTCTGACAATAGCATCATAAATTTTGCTCAAAAGCTCACCAATCCTAGTGCTTCTAGTATTAATTTTGCTGATGTGCCTGCTGAATTTGGTGATTTTAAAATGGGCATGAGTTATGATGCGGGGTACACTCTTTCGCCACCTGTAGCAAATGTGGCATATCAAGGTTCAGCTCAATCAGCTCAGCAATCTTTAACACAGGAAAAAACCTATGTGACACAAAGTATGACTAATGCTCAGACAGCTATAGCAAGCATCCAAAAAATTTTATCAGAATTAACACCGCCTGGGACGCCTGAGACAGCTGCTTTTTTAAATAATCCCGCTTTGGCAAGTCAGATTCAGACAATTACATCAACACTTAGAACGCAATTAACAAATTTACAATCGACAGTTTCTAATCTTGCAGCATTACAGGAAACACTTAACAAAATAACAATTATACCAGCTCCAAGTACTCTGTCAATTACAGGAAGGGTCGATGGCGGTTATGGTCCATATACAGGCTCTGCTGCTACTGGTTGGAATCCTAGTACACAGTTTTGTATCGAGTATAACCCTCCTAATAATACCGGTGATCAGAATACTACAATTGTTGCTAATCTCAGCGGTCAGGAAAGCACATTGATCAACGGCTCTTCTACAACACCTTCTATGTCACAGCTCGCACAGGATATCAATACAAGTTCTCAGCAAACCACTAGTCAAAGTCAAACTCAGCAAATGCAATTGCAATTGAGTATGACAGAAATTCAACAAGAGTGGAGCGTGGTGTCCTCTGGTTTACAACTTCTTAATCAAATTATGATGAGTTTTGCAAGAGGTATTTCTCCCGGATAGATTTCTAAATTATCAATAATTTTTTTAAATATTTAGGCCATATACTTCTAAAAGCAGAAGATGGTTTTTTAGAAGAGTCTTCCTGCAATTGACGCTTTCGATCAGATCATGTAAACTTTGTTCTTATGCTACATTTTTTTCGCAAATATCAAAAAATCGTTTTTCTGTGTGTGACGGTTGTCATTATTTTCAGCTTTGTGTTTTTTGGCACTTACCAGGCTTTTGTGCCTCAAAAACAGCAAGAGAAGCAGAGTATTGTCTATGTGACAACCTATGGGCAAAAAATAGGCAGTCGTTATATGCGTCAGCTTGTCCAGTTTCTTAAAACAGAAAGCTTTTCAGGCAGAGATTTCTTTGAATCAAATTTCCTCAATGATGGCCTTATCTCTCATGAGTTTGTTGATACAGGTCTTGCTAAGCTGATCCTGACTCAGAATGCTCAAAACGTAAGGGATGAGCTAACTCAACGTTTGGAGAAGGAAAAGACATATGAACCTTATCGACATCCTTTTTCCAAACAAATTCATGCACGTGGGGTGTGGCAAGTTTTTGCTCCGGAGATTGAAAAGCAACTTGTAGTCTTACAACACTGTGAAGATGTGATGAGTCCTCAGGCTATCGAAGCAAGAATTGATCTTTATCAGTCGCAAAGAGCCTTCCCTTCGCATTTTTTAGCAAATGTTTTACGTTATCAAGAGCATGATCTAGCAGGAGTTCCCTCCGACCCCAAGTTACAGCGTGCGGATGTCTCTTTATTTGGGTATCAAAATCTTGAAGATTGGTTTGGACCTACTTTTTTAGACCAAGCTGCTAAAGTACTGATAGAGACGGTTGCTCTTGCTCAAAAGAAGGGTTACAAGGTTACGGAAGATGAAGCACGTTCTGACATGCTTTATAAAAGCCAAAAAATGTGCGAGGCCTTTAAAGAAAAAGCAGATGTTGCGCCCTTTGCTCAGGATGGTAGGCTCTTGCTTCAACTCTTTATAAGACAAACTGGTTTTGATGAACCTACTTTGGTAGCTATTTATCGTGATGTCATGCTGTTTAAGAGATTTTTACAAGATGCAGCAGATAGTGTGATGCCAGACTCTTTAGCCTTTGAGTCTTTTTATGCTCGAGCAGGAGAGAGTGTAACGCTTGAAGTGTCTCAAATGCCAAAAACGCTACGTTTACGCACAAAAGAAGATCTCAATGATTTTGAGTGTTATCTAATGGCTTTAGGAGGACAAAGTGCTCATCCTTTACTTTTACCTCAGCAAGTTTCTCCAAGACCTGAAATTGCAGGCACTCGTTATCAGATCTACTGTGGATGTATAGAAGCCAAACAGCTAGAAGCAAAAGTTAGCATTAAAGAAATGTGGCGCTGGCAAGAACAGAATTGGCCGCTTTTGCAAAAACAGTTTTCTTGGCTTCAAGCAGAAGGGAATACGCTAGATTTTTTAGATTCCCTTGATACAAAAAGAAGAGAAAGTGTTGATTGCTTTGCTCGTCAACAAATCGTCAAAGGCCATCCCCAATGGTTAGAAGAAGCTTTGAAAGCTGCTGAAATGAAACCTCAGGAGATCTTTTTAGCTCAAAAGGATCCTTCCCTTTCTTCTCTTTTAGGGATTAAAGACTTACAGGCTTTTCAACAACAGCTTGATGACAAAGATGAGTTATTTAATTACACGCAAGACCAAGAGCATTTTTATCGCATTCTTGTTACAGATCGTCAAAAACAGATGTATTTAAGTTTTCAGGAAGCCAAGCAAGCTGGCATCTTAGAACGTTTGCATGCTGTGATAGATAGCGAATCTCGTGTACGACAGGTCTTAGCTGGCATAGGACGTGAAATGGCTGCATTGGGAGTTCAGGTTTCTGAGGAACAAGCTGTTTGGTATAGATTTTATAAACAGTTAACGGAAGGACCCTCTACTTTAGAGCAATTTCAACCCGTTCAACAGTTGCTTACGGTGACTCGGGCAGAACCCCGTTTTTTTGCTTTTGATCAATTAATGCAGCAAGATCGAGGAGATGGAGCCAATCAAGTAGAAGGTGCTTATATCTACACTGTACAAGAGCGTGTCATTGATAAAACATTGCCATTAGATAAAATGGTTCAAGCTTCAGAGTTATTATCCTATGAAGTGCGCTATTCGTTATTAAAGCAGATCTTGGACAACTTGATAGAAGAACCCGTTTAAGGAATCAAAATGAAATATAGCATATCCCATGAATGGGTCGAGTCTTACGGAGAAGAAGTTAAAGTCGGTATTTCTCATCATTTTCAGGCTCAATTAGATGATATAGTTTATGTTGAATTGCCAAAGGTGGGATTTCGTGTCAAAAAAGGGGATGAAGTCGCTGTTCTTGAATCTACAAAAGCTGCTATTGATATGACCTCTCCTGTGTCAGGTGTTATTGTGGCTGTGAATACACGTCTTAAAGAAGAGCCAGCTCTTGTTAATCAATCTGCAGAGAAAGAAGGATGGATTTTTCGTCTACAACTTGATCATCCCGAGGAATTAGACCAATTATTGGATGCGCACAGTTATCAAGCAACGCTTGATGGTGTTTAAGTTTGAGTGCTTGCCTTATTCTACTTGGATAGCTCTAAGACTATCTTGTTGGTTTTCAACTATAAGTTCTTGATGTTCATTTTTTTCTGCTACAGATCTCTGTGCGTAAATACTGGAATCAAGGTGAAGCAGATAGTCGATGCAGAACATGCAGATACATACAATGATAAAGCCTATCAGAAAAGAAAGTTCAATTTTACCAAGCTTATTCATCTAAGTACCTTGTTGCGAGTTAGCATGAGATCTTTTTAATTTAGATCGAATAAAATAGTAAAGAATGTTCTGTCAGCTAACGTGTCATTGTAAGGCTATCTTGCATAGCGTTACATTGATTTTTCCCGTTCATGCTGAAAAAAACACCTTAATCACTTACTATGAATGTGTGTGGAAGAGAGTATATTTAACAATTACGTTGCTATTATTAGTCTTAATAGCTCTTTTCCCAAAAACATTGGTAATTTACAGTGCTCGTTATTTTGCTTGTCTGTACTGTAATAAGCAGTTTTCTGCGCAGTTCATATTCCAAACTATGGATTGGGAACAAGGGCATATTGTTGTTCAAGAGGGTATGTTAAGCAGAAATGGAAAAGAAATCGCTACATTTTCTTCTGCAGAATTTCGACCTTCTATTAATGTAAGAGAATGGTTATGGGGAGGTTGTCTTCAAATTTCTAAATTGAAGATAAGGCAAAATTCTATTCCTTTAACTGCGACTTCACATGACAAAGTCCGGCAAGGGAGATTTTTTTTTCAGCCAGATATTTCCTTGCATGTTTTAGATGCGGTCATGGTACCGCAGAATGAACAACGGCCCATTCGCTTTGATTTCATCTTACAGAAGAAGAGAAAAGATGTATTAGGCCATGTAGCTCTTTATGAGGCACAACGACCCACAGAAATTTTATTCAGTGTGCAAGATCATCATCAACAGGTGACAGCGCAATTTCATGACCTATCTTTGTGTTCTTTCCAAACAGCTTGTGATCTGTTTTTATCATCTGGCCAAGCAAAGGCTTTATTAGATTGGCAAATTCAAGAGGGGAGCATAGAAGGATATTTCAATGCTGATTTTGAACAGGGCGTTTTGAAAAATTGTCGATCTAATATTTGTATCAAGGAATTTCAAGCTCGTTATCAAGAGGGTCTTATTGCACAACAAATTCCTGTTTGCCATTTGCAGGTCGAAGTAGAAAAAGGGGTGTTAACACAGGTAGAGCTGGATGGGAATATTTTTGGTGTCCAGACAGACATATCCTTGAACTGGCTTCATGACTCTGAATTAATGCATTTGCATTGTGAAGGATCTTTGGATCAATCTCTATCGTTTTTCCCCGCATTTTTGCAAGATGGGTTGCGGCATACTTTTGTTGGACAAACACTTTGTTTAACAACACAACTTGTCAAACACCATCATGGGTTAGAACTTGAAGGAGTTTTAACAGATGCTGATCAACATCGTCTCGAGTTTGGATGTCAATTTCCTTTTCTCACTGATACTTCAGTATCCTGTTCTTTGGTTGACAGTTTGAAACAGCAATTTTGTTTATATGAAGGTTTCTTAGGTTGGTTCATGGCTAAAGAATTGCCTGTTGAAACATTTTTAAAGCCCTATCTGTTAGGTGAAGCGCAAGTTCAGTTCTGCGGATATCTAAATGTAGAGGGTAGTTTTAATGAACGTTATTTAGCGATGTTTTATCAGGGACATGATGTTAATTTTGAAACAGCAAGTCTTCGTTTGGATATTCCAGTCATAAAAGAAAGTGGCGTTCATTATGTAGATTTTGTCACAGCAGAACATGTGGGGTATCTTCCTATTCAAGGAGCTTGTTATGAGCAGAAAAACTGTCAGTTTGTGATGGAAGATGTAACCTCTGTCTTACATATCGAAAATACAAGTTTTAGTTTTCAAAATATTGCAAATTTATGGAACGGATTACCCTTAAGCGGTTGTGTGGATATAGAAATCAATTCTCTTTATGACATGATCGTTGAGATTGCTTTTGCTTGCAATCAAGGATCTTTGTTAGCAGGTCAACAGCTCTTACATCATTTTGTTCATACGGCTTTAGATCAGCTTCCTATGCAAGGAACTTTTAGTTTAGACCCTTTAGAAACTAGCTTTATTTTTCATTTTACTCCTCAGATGGAAATCTTAAAGGGAAGGGTGAAGGGATCTACTTGTTTCCAACTAGATCTGCCCATCGCAAAATTTAAAGAGGGAAGAGGAGCTTTTACTTATGACTTTGGAACAAAAAGTTTAGAATTTAGCATGTTAGAAGCTCAGACTTCAGTATGTGGTCGTTCTTTATGCATGGTATCTCAGGTATGCATCTTGCATCCCCAAGCATGGAATTGGCAAGGCAGTTTGGTGGGATTAGAGCCTTACCCCCTACATCTAGAGGCAAAATGGGACAAAGAGATTTGTATACAGGCTGAAAGGCTTTCTATCAAAGGACGTCAAGAGGGGGAGCATTATTACTTTGATCATCTAATTTGGCAGGATTATCAAGGAAGCGCAGTTTTATATGCCGATGAGAAAAACTATTCTCTAGAACAGTTGATTCTTGCTCATCCAAAGATGGGTAGATGCGAGATTTGTGGAACATGGGACCGTTCTATTCAGGAGGCTCAGGGCAAAATCATTTTAGAAGCTCTAGATTTAGCTCAGATTTTACCTTCTAAAACAGGTCCTTGGGGAATTATGGGGACATTTAGTGGGAAGGGAACTTTAAAGTGGAATGCACATCAAGGGCTTTGTGCCATGATGCAAGGTGAGCATCGTAACTTAGAATTTGGTTCTTTGCAATTTGGTAACAGTGATGAGCTCATTGTGTCTTATGATTCTAAGGAGGGATTTTGTCTGGAAGGATTGGAGGCATTGGGTTTATATCGTTTGGGAGCTTTGCATTATGATCCTAATGCGCAACGTGCCTATTTCGACGGATTTGATTTTGTATTGACAAACGATAAATTACCTTGGTTAACAGAAGTAGCTTCGACTCTATTTTCTGGTAAAATTTATCCATCTACCCTTGATTTTCTTTCACAATTAAAACAAGAAGGCCCTCTATGTGGGCGCTTATGGATTGATTTGGCGCCTCAAAATTTAAGGGTTCATCTCAAAATGCAAGATGGAGAATATTATTTTGGGCAGCAAGTTTGGAATCTTAAGGATTTTTCGCTTGTCTATGATCCCCAAGATATTCATGTGAAAACAGGGCTACGTTTAGGGCAAATTGATAGTTGCATTCATTGGACGGCTAATAGTCAATACTTATCTCGAGGCACTCTTGTCATTCAACAAGAACAAGCCGAGGATATCCTCACAGCAACATGGCATCAGGATCCTACATTTGGATATGTGATTGACAATATCCAAGGCTCTTTTGCTGGAGTGACATGTTCTCTGTCTCATTTTTCTCCTTCTGAGCATAGCTTTGATTTTGAAGGTAATATCAGTTGTCAACCCCAGACAACAGTCAGTCTTTTTCCCTTTGATGTTCAGCAATGGATTCATAATTATCAATTAGCAGGTAGTTTGTGTCTGAAAGGGCAATTTTCTTTTCCCAAACATGATCTGCTGCATCCTCACTTTAAAGGCGAACTTGTAGGTACAGATGTTGCATTTTCTACGGTTGTAATAGCTTTACTTACCTCTCAATGCGAAATAAATCCCAACAGAATTGAGCTAAGAAATATTGCAATTCGAGACTGGTCTGGGGATTTATTTTGTGATCAATTAAGACTCTTAAAAAAAGATCGTTGGCTAATTGAAGCGGACCATATTGCACTTCATGACTTTCGACTTTCACGTTTAGATAGTAGTTGGACAAAAAGAGAGAGGGGATCCAGACCTGTTTTTAGATCATTGTTTATTAACACTTGCGAAATGCATCACGTGAAGGGTTTCTTAAGCGATAAATATAGTTTGTCTGCGGAGGGGCAAGTACAGTTTACACATACACCGCGGCGTACTCTATTTAGCAACTTAATGATGATCCCTGCAGAAATCACAGCACGTATAGGATTAGATTTGACAGCTTTAATTCCTGCAAAAGGCACTATACAATATAAAATTGCAGAGGGTAAAATTCACTTTTTGGATTTTCAAGATGTCTATAGTGATTCAAAAAGGTCCAGGTTTTACTTAGTAGAAAATCAACCATCCTACATTAATTTGGATGGAGAACTGAATTTATGTATTAGAATGAAGCAATACAATTTGCTTATGAAACTGGCGGAACTGTTCACCTTCACGGTGAAAGGAACAATCAAATCTCCTCAATACACCTTTACAAGCCAAAATCTCAATGAACCTCTCTAGTTAAGAAGCTAGAGCGTATTCAGGAAGTTTCTGAAGTTGTAAAATGGTGTCCATAGTTGTTTCTAGGGAAGAGATCTGTTGTTGCCAAGAATTTAGCAAATCTGTGCCTTGTTGAGCAGATAAACTAGGCTGAGGGTCGATAACCACTCGAAAACGGGTAGGGTCCTCTTTTTCCCCATCAGGAATGGCCACGGAAGCAGGTTCAATCATGATAGAAAGGTAGATCGCTTCTAAATTTTTTAACAGTTCACAACGTTGCTCAATTTTTAACTTATTTTCTTCCAAAGCATGAATAATCTCAGTTTTCTCTTGATCGCTTAAATCAGATTCTAAAAAGCTACGAATAGAATGATGTAAGATGAATAAGATGTCTTGTAATAGTGCATTTTTTTCTAAGAGAAGGTTTTTTCTTTTCTCTAATAAATCTGTCATCGCATCGCAGGTGCCTGCAAAACTGTGATCTTGCTCATCATGTAAAAACGAGGATAGCGAGGCAAGACCCTTGGTCTGATTCAAGCGCTGCTGATGTTGTTCCAGCAGAGCATTAGTTTTTAAAATTTTAGCCAAGCTCGAAGCATTCATTGTATCCTCCTCAGGTCAAAAATCCAATACTTTGAAGCTGGGTGTTACCCATTTATGTCACAAGATAATCTTTAATGCTCAAATAAAAGCATAAAAAGTTTGTTGCTTTATACTTATATTTTTACATCTTTTATATTTTATATCTAATAAATTAGTTCTTAAAATAAAAAGAAATAGAAAAGCGTTGCAGAGAGAATTTGCAACGCTTTAAAAAGTCTTAATAGGAAGAATCCATGGCGCCGACTTGCACAACACCAAAAAGTTCCACTCCGTCATCGACGGATAAACGTTTGGCTTTAATGTCGCCCTTTATACTGGCTTGACCACGAAGTTCGAGTTTTTCCTGTACGGTAATATTCCCTTCTACTTGACCTTCTATAATGGCTTCACGAAGATTTAAGTTAGCTTTAACTTTTCCTTTAGGTCCTACAACAACTTTACCTTGCGAAAGTAAGTTGCCTTCAAAGGTACCATCGATACGAAGTAAGCGTTCAAAACTTAATTCGCCTCGAAATGTGACCCCTTCTCCTAATGTGGTTTCAGGGACCTCTTCTTTGATCATACCTTTGAGATGATGGGGGAGGGTAGAACCCTCAGTTCCCCATTCTTGCAGACGTTTGTCTTCACTCATTGGGGTGGCCATAGGTTGAACATGTGGGACAGAGTCAAAGATACGAGATGTCGTTTCTTCTGTCTTGCTTGCTCCGTATTTATATGCGTTCATTTCATCTTTGTAATCTTCCAAGGGATTTTTTCCTGGGCGTCGAAACATAACCTCTCCTTATCTCTTAATTTCCAATACTGCGTCGACATAATGCAATCTGACGTCTGAGAGATTCTTCATTTTTTATTTTATTTTCAATTGTCTTGCAAGCATGTAAAATCGTCGAGTGGGTTTTCCCAAATGCCGCACCAATCATGATTAAGGAATCATTGATAAGTTCTTTGGCTAAATACATAGCTACCTGTCTTGCCAAAGCGATATCTTTTGTACGGCATGTGCCTCGTAAATCATTGACGCGTACCTGAAAGACAGATGCAACAGCCTTTAAAATGTGTTCTACTGATACTTTTTGTTTAGGAACAAGTTGGAAGAGCTCACTCAAAGTTTTTTCAGCTAGCTCTTCTGTAATTTGTTGATCAAGTAAACGGCAATGAGCTGTCAGACGATTGATAGCTCCTTCCAATTGTCGTACGTTGGCATAAATATTCTCTGCGATAAAAAATGCGACGTGATTGGGTAAAACAAGTCCTTTTTGTTCAGCTTTGTGCTGTAAAATCGCAACACGAGTTTCTAGGTCAGGTGCCCCAACATGCGCGACTAGACCCCATTCCATACGTGCGACAATACGTTCAGAGAGTTTTAATTGGCCAGGTGGTTTATCGGAAGTGATAACAATCTGCTTGTTCTGGTTAATTAAAGATTCAAATGTATTGCAAAATTCTTCTTCAAAATTTAACCGGTTTTGTAAAAACTGGATATCGTCGACAAGTAAAACATCTAAAGAACGATAAAAACGTTTCATCTTATCAACAGATTTATTACGTAAACAATCTACCAGATCATTGATGAAGCCTTCAGTTGTAATACATTGAATGCGTAATTTTTTATGGTGTTGTTTGATATAATGACCGATAGCATGCAACAGATGCGTCTTCCCTAATCCTACGCCTCCATGAATAAAAAGAGGGTTGTAAGAGCGGCTAGGTTTGGCTGCGATACCTAAAGCGGCAGATTTTACAAACTGATTTGAAGGTCCTTCAATAAAGTTATCAAAGCTATAGAACTGATTGAGTTTAAGCTGAAACTCTAAATCCTCCTCTGCTACTTGCTGAGTAGGGGAAGGGCGAGCAGGTGCAACAACAGCTACTCGCTCTTTAGGTTGGCCAATCACAAATGTGATGGCCAGTTCTCCTTGAGTGTCCAAGGGAAAAAAAAGAGCCAGCTCTTGCTTGTAATTATCAAGAAGATAGGCTTTCACAAAGATGTTAGGTACAGAAAGGCAAATCTCTTGACTTGCTGTTTCTACGACAGTGATAGGAGCCAGCCAATTTTCAAAAGCTGTCTGTGAACACCGTCCTCTGACATAATCAAGAAATTGCTGCCAACTGCTATGCGCATCGCATGTTAGCGTTGTCGTTACGTTGTGAACATTTTCTTCCACATTGCTCTCTACTGTTCATGAGTTGTCAATAAGGTGCAAAATTTATCACGGGTTTTGATACGACGCAAACCTTTTATGAACAAAAAAAGTTAGATGGGGAATAAAGCACTTATGATCAGTTAAGTGTGTGGCAAAAATTTTTTTTAATAATTAAGGTGTTGGTAATCAATTGTGTTAATAATTTTTAAAACAAAAGCACAGCAGTTACAACTTTAAGATTTAAATCGTTAGCTATAGGCAAGGATTAAAGCCGTTGCATCATCAGCAATAAAAAGATTTGAGCTTTTTTGTAAACTAGCTGCCAATTTTAGTGCTTCTTGGCGTTGGCCAAGCATAAGAAGAGCTTTGGCTTTATTCATAAGGGTAGGTGCATGATTTGGCTCTAGATGTAAAGCTTGATCCAAACGTGCTAAGGCTTCTGCATTTAAGCCCATCTGTAAGTATAAAGCGCCCAAGGTTTGTTGGTCATAGGCATAGTCTTGTTTAAGGAGGATAAGGCCTTCAAAGTAGATAGCAGCCTTTTTATAATGACCTTGTCTAAGCATGGTAAAGGCTGCAAAACGCAACTCTTGCAATTGTTCTTTTCCCCATCCTAAAACTTCCATCCACTTCACATCTTGCATACTAAGCCTGTATAAATTGGTTCATGCGTGCACGCACTTCATCAATGAATAAATTTGTTTCTTTTAACTCTGTAAGCATATCCACAATGGGTTGTCCTTCAAGTTGAGCATTTGGGTTATTTGCTTGTTGAGCATTCACTTGTTGCATCATGGAAAGGACATTTTTAATGTCAGCGTCTTGATTTTGAGGAGCTCCTAAAGAAGGAGCCAGATAAATCGAAGAGGGTCTTTGGGTGTTAAAATTTTCAGGAACTTCAAATACACTCCAATTAGTTCGATCAAGAACTCCAGTAATGCGATCTAAATAATTGGAAGTTGGAGCGACTACCAAAACAGATGTACTGCTAGCAACGCCTTGTTCGATCGTTGAGGATATGCCACCTGAATAGTGTTGTTGGCGAAACTGTTCAAGCTCCTGCTGAGTCTGAGCATGTTGCCGGCCAGTTCTAAAATTTATATCGTCATTAAAAATTTCTGCCATAATTCACTTCACTCGTCATGTTCGCTTTGTTTTGAATTTCCAGCGAGCTTATTGGAAGAAAGATGTATCAAGATCTATGCCAATGCATTCTAACTATGATTAGAGTTATTCGCTATAGCCTTTGAGGTAAAACGAGTTGTCGATTGAAAATAAATCGTTCACCACTCCCTCACCAAGATCAATGTCTTTAAAGAAAAATCCTATTAATCAGTCTTTTTGGCCAATTCAGCAAGGTCTTCCCATTTTTTTTCAAACTCTTGTTCACTGATTTCTGTAGGACAAGGATAAGCACATGCTCCAAGATAATGAAGACCTTCGTATAGAATGTCTGGATTATAGGCTAATAGAGCAGCAGCTACGTCTTTAAGATTGTGTTCTCGATCGTCAATAAAAACAACGCGTTCAATGTGTAAATTGGTATATTTCAAAAAGTTAACTAGCACCTCTCCTTTTTCAAGAGAATTGGTAAACAACACTCCATTTTGATACAGCGGATAATTGCCACGGCAAGCTGCTAAATTAGAAAATACATATTCGCCTTGAAGAACGTTGAGGTGAGAAAAATCAAGCCCGAGTTGACAAAGATGGGAGATCTTCCAAGGGACCAAGTCTATAGATTGTAATTGTCCTGTCAAATTTCCAGTTAACGCAATTGTTGGAATTTTTGCATTTTGGAGATCAGCAAGATAAGAAGGAGCATCTGGGTCGATGAGCATAGGATTGGAGCCTAGTGTCATTAAGGTCAAAAAAATGTGTTTTTTATCAGCTGATAGAGATTGCATAACGCGTTTAGAAATTGCGCTATAGCGACATATCATGGGCATTTGAAAGGCAGGGTCGCTGGGTTGAATCAACACCATATCTAAGTCAAAGATAGCAAGTGTATGGCAATCAGTTTGTTGAAAACGTTGCATGGCTTCTTCTAAAGTCGTGATCTGTGTAATTTGAGCCTGCATACAACCTAAAGCTGATAAGAATAAACACACAATATAACGAACGGCTAACATGCACAATCCTCCATCGATATGTAAGATTTTGCTCTATCTAGCAAATTTCTTATTTAGAAAAGCGTCCAATTTTTGGATTCACAAGCTTAATTAAGTCCGCAGACTTCATAATAATGGATTCATTTTTTAATCCACAGTTAAAGGCAGCGCGGTCGTTCATTTGAATTTTTTCATCATAGAACGTCTCCACATTTAATAAAGGCCCAAAAGGAGGGACTCCTCCTATTATGAGACCAAAACGTTCTTTAATGACTTCCGGGTCTTCAAACTCACATTTTTCTGCTACTAAGTCTGTAACAGCTTGCATGTCAAGTTTAAGATGTGCGGGTAGATTAAATTGGTAATTTTTTTTGCTTGTCTTACCTTTTAAAATCAAAGCCTTTACACCCTCTTCTAATTTAGTTTGCCGAATTTGTGCAGAAGCTTCTGATGTAGCAGTTTCTTCGTGTGCAATATGTTTAAAATCAACACCATGGTCTTTAAGTAGACGAAGGATTTCATTACGGATGTTTTCGCCACCAAAAAAGATGTGAGCTTTAATGCGGTTCCCAGCGATGCGCTTGGGATCGGAGGGGAAAAGAGAGGCTTCTCGTATATTTTTAAGACCTAAGAATGTCATGGTAAGACGCTCTAGTCCCATACCAAAACCACCGTGAGGAGGCATTCCGTATTTAAAGATACTTAGGTAATCTTCAAAATTTTTAGGATCCATGTCCTTAGATTGAATGCCTTCAATCATTGAGGCATAAGTATGTCTTCGTTGCCCTCCAGACGTGATTTCTGTTCCAGCGCATAGAAGATCAAAAGTATTCGTTAAATCTGGATAGGTCTCCATGGGATAAGCATAAAAAGGCCGTTTGGATGTTTTCCAATCCAGAATAAAAATTAAATCTGTGCCAAATGTTTCTTTGGCATAACGACATAGTTCGCGTTCAGCAGCTGGGCTTAGGTCAGGTTCATGGCGTTCATCAATACCGGTTCTTTGATAGTAAAGCTCTTGTGCTTCTTTAAATGTCAAACGAGGAAAAGGAATGTGTTCAGGGGCTTGAATAAGAGGATGACCTAAAACTTCAAGATCTGTAGCACAATGATCTTGTAAGTAACGAATCATGTATTTGATACAACCTTCTTGAATATCCAAGATTTCATGCCAATGTTCAAAAAAGCCCATTTCAAACTCAAACTGTTTGCCTTCCGTCAAATGACGAGGGGTATTAGAGTTTTCTGCCCTGAAAAATGGCATCAAAGCAAAGACACGTTCATTCACTCCCACCATAATTTGTTTATATAGTTGACTGCTTTGGGCTAATGTGGCCGTGTGGCCGAAGTAATCAACAGCAAAAAATTCGGAGCCTCCTTCAGAAGAAGTTCCTATTAAATTAGGCGCGAAATACTCAACGGCTCCAACATGATCATGCATAAAAAGGCGGTAGGCATGAACAAGCGCTGCTTGAATTTTAAAAACAGCTTGAATTTGACGGTTACGCAAAGCGATAGGACGATGGTCTAAAACAAATTCCAAATCATGGGTCATTTCAGGTTTATAGTATTCGACAACAGGAGCTTCTAAGATAGGAACTTCAACTTGAATTGTGGGTTCGGTGATTTCTAATCCTAAAGAAGATTGGGAAGGGGCAACTTGACCTGAAATCGTAAGAATAGATCCTGGTTGTAAGGAAGACACTTTTTGATAAGTTGCTTTATCTTGAATGACAACCTGAATAAATCCTGTTCTGTCTCTAAGAATAAGAAAATTAATCTTACCAAAATTGCGAAGGTTGTTAAGCCACCCACGTACTTTGACGTGTTGGTGAAGATGATGAGAAAGTTGATGCGCAAGAATACGTGTCATAGGGTTATCTCTTAATTAAAAAGAACAACAAAATAGCAAATTTATCCCAATATTTTACAACAAATACTGTTGAAACATTATGTTTTAACAGGGGAGGATAGAGCGTGATTTACGATACTTTGTGCTTCTTGTAAAATTTTATCGAGATGTTCTTTGCCTTGGAAGCTTTCAGCATAAATTTTATAAATATCCTCTGTCCCCGAAGGACGTGCTGCAAACCAACCATTTTTCGCGATGACCTTAACACCACCAATAGGTGCCTGATTACCTGGAGCTCGTGTTAGAACAGACAGGATTTTTTCCCCAGCTAATTCTTTAGATAGAATATTTTCCGGGCTAAGATTTTTAAGAATTTCTTTTTGCTCTTTAGTAGCAGCAGCATCTACTCGATCATAGGAAGAAACACCAAATTCTCTTGTCAAATTTTGATAAATGATACCAGGGTCTTTACACAATTTAGCTGTCATCTCTGCAGCTAAAAGGGCTAAGATCATCCCGTCTTTATCAGTTGTCCAGGTTGTTCCATTTAAACGGGCAAAGCTAGCACCTGCGCTTTCTTCTCCGACAAAACCAAGAGAACCATCGAGTAATCCTTCTACAAACCATTTAAATCCAACAGGTACTTCGTATAATTTACGGCCTAATTTAGCCGTTACACGATCAATCATTTGACTACTTACCAAGGTTTTTCCTACAGCTGCATCCTTTCTCCACTGTGGTCTGTTTTGAAAAAGATAGAAAATGGCTACGGATAAATAATGGTTAGGAGGTAACAGACCTGCACTTTTAGTCACAATTCCGTGGCGGTCGTAATCCGTGTCGCAGGAAAAGGCAATATCAAATTGATCTTTCAAATTAAGCAGGCTACCCATGGCATAAGGTGAAGAAGGATCCATGCGGATTTTACCGTCCCAGTCTACGGTCATAAATCGGAAAGTAGGATCAACGGTTTCATTGACAAGGGTGAGGTTAAGACCATAACGTTCAGCAATAAATTTCCAATAATGGACACCAGCACCACCTAATGGATCTACACCGATATGAATTTTAGACTGACAAATTGTTGCCATATCAATGATATGAATTAAATCTGATACATAAGCCTCTTTATAATTGTAACGATGCGTGGTAGAAGCTTTTAATGCCTGTTCAAAAGTAAGGCGTTTAATATGTGATACACCACTTTCAAGCAATTGATTTGCTTTTGTTTGAATCCAATTTGTAATGGCAGGTTCAGCAGGACCTCCATGAGGAGGATTATATTTAAATCCTCCATCTGTTGGCGGATTGTGAGATGGTGTGATAACAATGCCATCGGCAAGCTTATTTTTTCGTCCTTTATTATGGGTTAAAATAGCATGTGAAATGGCAGGTGTTGGTGTATATTCATCAGCTTCAGATAGCATGACATCTACACCATTGGCGGCTAACACTTCTAAAGCTGTTTTCAAAGCAGGATCTGAAAGAGCGTGGGTATCCCTGCCAAGAAACAAAGGCCCATCAATTTTATTCTCAGTTCGATAAAGACAAATGGCCTGACTGATTGCAAGAATGTGTGATTCATTAAAACTTTTTTGAAGAGAAGAGCCCCGATGCCCCGATGTCCCAAAACTCACACGCTGCTCAATCACGGAAGGGTCGGGTAGTTCATGATAGTAAGCTTGGATCAGTTGAGAAAGGTCAACAAGCATAGACGCAGGAGCTGGTTTCCCGGCAAGTGGGCTAATTCTCATAAGGCCTCTTAGTTTCTTTTTTTTATAATTAAATATTTTGAGATATTTGTTAAGTATTATGATCACATGAAAGCTTCGTTTTCATGTTTTTAAATTAGGGGATAATTTCTGATGTTGTTTCGGAGTATTTTAAAGGTTTTGTATGCGTTTTTTATTTCTCATGTAGATGAGATCAAAGGAATACTGATTGTTTTTTTCTTTAGACCAATTATAAGAAGTAACAGGACCTGTTTCGGGGGATAATCTTGCCTATTAAGTGCGTTGTTTTTGCATTTCTATGTATTTTGCAAGTTCATTCTTTGTTTGCTTTAACTAGAGAATATGGAATTGGAGATCAAGGAGTTGCTTATCCTCAGACTGCTTTGGAAGCGGGTTATAATCCAGCGGGTCTCACAGATGTAGGAGAGCGTTTTGATATTGCAGGAGGTATGCTTTATCAAAATGGTTACACAACCATCAAAAATGTGCCTGCTCCTTTTGGATCCTTTAATCAACGTGGAAGTAATAGTGAATCAAAATGGTTGCCGTTAGCTATTTTTGGTGTAGCTAGAAATTTATCAAAGAATCTTGTAGTTGCTTTAAGTACTGATGGAACAAGAAGTGGTAAGGCTTGTAATAATGAAGGGTTTCAGGCTTTTGGCCAGGGAAAGTTTGGGGCAGAACTTGAGATTCCGATTATTTTGCCATCTTTAGCATGGAGAGCTAATTCCATGCATTCCTTAGGCGTAAGCTTTCCTGTTTATATTGCACGTGCCAATATCAGAGGGGTACAGAATTTAGAAAGTCTTTCTGTTGCACCCGGTTTAGTTAGTAATAATGGCTATGAGTATGCCTATGCTTTTGGATTGAAATTCGGTTGGTTATGGCATATTACCCCACAACTGAATTTTGGGGCTTGCTATACCACACGCTCCCTTGTTGGTTCTCATTTTTATAAATACAGTGGATTCTTTCCTAAACATGGGTTGTTAGCCGTATCTCCAGATTTAAAGGTAGGAGTGGCCTATCGATGCTTTCATCGAGCTAATCTAGCTTTTCAATATGAGTGTGTCTTTTATCAAAATAATCCCACAGTTGCGAACTCTTCTTTCAGTGCCGTCCCATTTGGATCAGATGCAGGTCCTTCCACAGGATGGAAAAATGCCAATGTTTATACATTAGGTGGAGATCATTGGCTTACTCACGAATTGCAAGTGCGTATGGGATGGACCTATCTGCCAAAATCTGTGGTGTATTCTGGCAATGTTAATGGAAATTTAGGTACTGCGTGGTATGTCTTTAAAAACTTAGTATTGTGTGGAGCTACATGGTATAAAAATTGTTGCGAATTGGGTTTTGTGATTGGCTATGCCTTACCTCGTAGTGTAACAAGTCCTGATTTAGCTTCTCTGTCAGGAGGACAGATAGAAATTGAACACTCACAACTTCCCTTTATGTTGAGTTTTACAAAGAAATTTTAAAATAAGAAGAGCCCTATTAAAATTTTGCACTGAGTTATCATAAATTCTTCTGGCTACAAATTTTTCTTAAGTTTTAATCTAGCCTAAATTGTCTTCAATAAGGAGTGTATGCATGACAAAAAGTTACAAAGCTATTACTACGGATGTATCTTCTTCTTTAGCTAAATTACGCAAAGAAATTCCAGATGTAATGAACGGCTTTTACGCTGTCGCACAAGCAGCAACAAAAGATGGAGCTCTGAGTAAAAAAACAAAAGAGTTAATAGCTTTAGCTCTAGGTATTGCAGAGCACTGTGATGCGTGTATCGGCTTCCATATACAAACGTTAGTTAAATTAGGCATGACACGAGAAGAGCTGCTTGAAACATTGAGCATGGCAGTTTATATGGGCGGTGGACCTTCTCTTATGTATGCTGCGGATGCTTTGAAAGCTTTTGAAGAATGCAGTCAAGGTTAAGTCACTCACTTACTTTTTTAAGCCAGACATAGATCTGGCTTATCTTTTTTTCTTAGCTCTATCTTAAAAAAATGTTGTTCATTTTGTTCTCGACAAGAGAGTGAAATTGCGTTAAAAGATGTTTTTTAAATTCTGATTTGCTTTTTCTTTAGCAGGGCAAGTCACGATAAAAACTTTTGTGAACAAGAGACAAGAAGTTAAAACTCAACAAAAGGAAAGCGGGATTTCTTTCCCATTAAGATGAAAAAAACATCGAAAGCCCCCTTTTTTATGTTACTGATCCTTGTGGCAGTGATTGGTCTTGTCGCATGGTTAGGAAGTGTGAATATCCCGGTACTTGATACAAAGGGATGGATTGCCTGGAAAGAACGCAAATTGATCATTATCGCGGCTTTACTGATGTTGATCGTTGTGCTACCTGTGTTGTTCTTAACATTCTATATTTCATGGAAGTATCGAGCTAGCAACGAGAAAGCGAAGTATTCTCCTCGCTGGGATCATCATCTGGCTGCTGAAGTACTCTGGTGGGGGATTCCTTTTGCTATTATTTTAGCCTTGGCCATTTTGACATGGTACAAAACTTATGAATTAGATCCGTATAAACCCTTAGATAGTGCGACAAAGCCTCTTACAGTACAAGTCGTAGCTTTGGAATGGAAGTGGCTGTTTATCTATCCTGAGCAAAAGATAGCCACTATTAATTTGTTGCAAATTCCAGCCAATGTTCCTGTGCATTTCGATATTACAGCCGATGCACCTATGAATTCCTTTTGGGTACCTGCTTTAAGTGGTCAAATTTTTGCAATGAATGGCATGGTCACACAATTGAATTTTATTGCGGACGAAGAAGGAAGTTATCAGGGATATTCTGCCAATATCAGCGGAGAAGGATTTTCAGGCATGAAATTTGTGACGCAAGCAAGTTCTTCAGAAGCCTTTGAGCAATGGGTGCAAAGTGTGCAACAATCAGGAGCACCACTTACATGGGAAAGTTACCAACAGTTAGCTAAACCAACTTCTTATGATCCTGTGAGCTATTATGTTTTGGAAGATGAAGGTCTTTTTGATCAAATTGTAATGAAATTTATGATGCCTGAAGGTGGACACTAATATGTTTGGAAATCTCACTTGGGATGCTTTTGTACATGATCCTGTTCAAAACTCAGCTAATATTGGAGTTGTGATCGGTGGCATCGTTGTTTTTGGGTTGATGTTTTATTATAAACGTTGGAAGTGGCTTTGGAATGAATGGTTAACTTCTTTAGATCCAAAAAAAATCGGTGTCATGTACCTTGTCGTCACTCTTGTGATGTTATTGAAGGGACTTAGTGATGCATTCATGATGAGATTGCAACAATCCATGGCAGCAGGTGCTTCAACCGGTTATTTGGAGCCTGATCATTTCCAGCAAATTTTTACTGCACATGGTGCAACCATGATTTTTTTCGTGGGTATGGGTGTGATCTTTGGCATGATGAATTTAGTCGTTCCTCTACAAATAGGAGCTCGTGATGTTGCATTTCCCTTCCTTAACGCTGTGAGTTTTTGGTTATTTGCTGTAGGCGCCTCTCTAATCATGGTGTCTCTTCTGATTGGAGACTTTTCAGTAGGAGGTTGGCTAGGTTATCCTCCTCTTACAGGTTTAGAGTATAGTCCAGGTGAAGGTGTTGATTACTGGATCTGGATTTTACAAATTGCGGGGGTGGGAAGTACCTTAGCTGGGATCAACTTTCTTGTGACAATTTTTAAGATGCGTTGTCCGGGCATGACGCTGATGAAAATGCCTTTATTTACGTGGAGTGCTCTAACAGCTTTAATTTTGATTGTTTTTGCTTTCCCAATTCTAACTGCAACACTGAGTCTATTGACACTAGATCGTTACTTAGGGATGCATTTTTTTACATCGAGTTTTGGCGGGAATCCTATGATGTACGTCAACCTGATATGGGCTTGGGGGCATCCTGAGGTATATATTCTCGTTTTGCCAGCCTTTGGTATTTTTTCAGAAGTTGTGCCTACATTTTGCCAAAAGCGTTTATTTGGTTATTCATCTATGGTCGGTGCATTAGTTGTGATCACCATTTTATCATTTATTGTATGGTTGCATCACTTTTTTACGATGGGTGCAGCGCCCAATGTGAATGCTTTTTTTGGCATCACAACTATGCTTATTGCTATCCCTACAGGAGTGAAAGTTTTCAACTGGCTTTTTACACAGTATCGAGGACGTATTCACTTTGATACACCGATGCTGTGGTTTTTAGGTTTTGCTGTGACATTTACTCTAGGCGGTATGGCAGGTATCTTATTATCTATACCTCCTGCTGATTTCCAATTTCATAACAGTTTGTTTTTAGTGGCCCATTTCCATTCTGTTATCATAGGCGGTGTATTGTTTGGCTTTTTCTCAGGTGTTACCTATTGGTTCCCTAAAGTTGCTGGTTTTAAGCTTAATGAAAAATGGGGACAGCGTGCATTTTGGTTCTGGTTTAGTGGCTTTTTATTAGCTTTTGCTCCTCTGTACATGCTTGGTTTTATGGGAGCTACTCGACGTTTAGATCATTATGATGCTTCAACAGGTTGGCAGCCATTATTTATTGTTGCTAGTATGGGAGCTTTATTGATAGCTGTGGGACTGATTTGTCAGATCATTCAACTTATTGTAAGCATTAAAGAGCGTCATAAAAATCGCGATGTGACAGGGGATCCTTGGCACGGGAGGACCTTAGAATGGTCTATTTCTTCTCCTCCTCCAGCTTATAATTTTGCTATCATTCCTACTGTGCATGATCGTGATCCATTTTGGGAAATGAAACAGAATCCTTCTTCTCATGCGCCTAAACCTCGATATGAAGATATCCATCTTCCTAAAAATACGCCTATCCCTGTTTTAATAGGTATGTTTAGCTTGTGTTTTGGATTTGCATTAACATGGCATATTATGTGGCTAGCTGCTGTGAGCTTTATAGGAGTTCTAGCCAGTCTTGTTATACATTTATGTGAAGACCATACTGAATACACGATTTCTGCCGCTGAAGTGGCGAGAATAGAAGAACAATTTGAAAAGAGGAAAATGCTCGTATGACGCAGACCGTTTCAACTGCTGTTCCTTATCCAGATCCTTATCAGGATGCATATTCCAAGGCTACTGTAGGCTTTTGGACTTATCTTATGACAGATTGTATTCTGTTTTCTGCGTTATTTGCGACCTACGCTGTGTTGCACACAAGTAGTTTTGGAGGCCCCACTTCTCAGCAACTTTACGATCTTCCTTTTGCTCTTTCTGAAACTATGGTGCTTCTAGTAAGCAGCTTTACAAGCGGGCTGTCTATGATCACGGCTCATCGTGGTCAGAAAAAAGCTACACTAGCCTTACTGCTTCTGACATTTTTATTGGGGGCATCCTTTCTTAGCTTAGAGCTTACAGAATTTACGCACCTGGTGCGTGAAGGTAATAGTTGGGAAAAAAGTGCTTTTCTATCCTCTTATTTTACCCTTGTTGGGACACATGGTTTTCACATTACATGTGGATTGTTTTGGATGGCTACCATGATAGGACAGGTGCTGTTTAAAGGTTTAACAATACATACTTTTAGACGTTTAACTTGTCTGAACTTATTTTGGCATTTCTTGGATGTCATCTGGATTTTTATTTTCACAGTTGTTTACCTCATGGGAGTCATATAGTATGCACGATCCTGCTCATCCAGAAACTTTTCATGGTAATTTTAAAGAATATATAACTGGGTTTCTGCTTTCTTTGCTTTTAACATTCACAGCTTATTTTCTTGTTGTAGAGAAGTTGTTAGTTGGTTGGAAGCTCTATTCCGCTTTAGCTCTGCTTGGAGGAATACAAGCTGTTGTGCAGTTGTTTTTGTTTCTACATTTAGGTAAGGATGTCAAACCTCAGTGGAAATTGTTAATATTTTGTTTTATGTTGATGGTGTTATCCATTATCGTGGCTGGATCGTTATGGATTATGTATTCACTGAACGAGCGCATGATGCCAGCAATGTAGAGGTGTTGCAATGATTAGAATTTATGCGATGCTTGTTAAACCAGGCATCATTTTCGGTAACATTATTACTACGGCAGCTGGTTTTGCTTTAGCTTCGCAAGGACATTTTAACTATTTGTTATTTCTATACGTGCTAGCAGGCCTATCATGTATCATTGGATCAGCTTGTGTTTTAAATAATTATATCGATCGTAAAAGTGATCAGAAGATGTCCCGAACTAAAAATCGTCCGTTAGCTAGAGGATTGATAGCCCCTTACAAGGCTTTGAGTTTTGCTGGTGTTCTAGGGATTATGGGAATTAGCATTTTAGCTCTTTATACCAATGTCTTAGCCGTATTATGCGCCGCCTTTGGTTTATTTGCTTATGTTGTGCTTTATAGCTTAGGTAAGTATTTATCCGTATACGGAACTGTGATTGGTAGTATCTCGGGTGCTATGCCTCCTGTTGTAGGATACTGCGCTGTGTCGCATCACTTTGATATGGCAGCTCTGTTGCTGTTTTTAATCATTGTGCTGTGGCAAATGCCACATTTTTTTGCTATTGCCATGTATCGTTTAGATGATTATCAAGCCGCTTCAATTCCAGTGTTACCTGTTAAAAAAGGTAATCATGTTACCAAAATACATATGTTGCTTTATATTTTAGCTTTTACTCTGAGTGCATCGTTACTAACATTTTTTGGATACAAAGGCTATGCCTACCTTATGGTTGTGGCATTGCTGGGTGTTGTATGGCTCATCCTAAGTGTGCAAGGCTTTAAGAGTACAAATGACCGCCTTTGGGCACTTAAAATGTTTCGTTATTCACTTGTTGTGGTTATGGCTTTATCCGTGATGATTGCTTGCGGATATCCAAGAAGTCATTCTTATGGACTCACCGTGCATCGCCATCTCTAAAATAGTAAGTCTTAATTACAAAGAAGAGAGTAGTAAATGGTCTCTATCTGTTTGATGTGACTACTCCCACGCCTTTAG
>JAFEGP010000020.1:0-31484 GCA_018239815.1 Verrucomicrobiota bacterium
GACATTTCTAAATTGGGGCTACACTTTCTATTAATTTATAGAATCTTAATGAGTTTTATGGTAAAATGTATAACAAAATAAAAAAATTGGTGTTACTAAATGACTCATTCAGTCCCTCCGTCTCCTCAGAGGTCTGCTCAAAAATTTCTTTATGAGTGCTTGCTGCCGCGTCCTGGTTCTAATTCACAGGCATCATCTGCTGATCAAGTGAGTTGTCCTGGTGTGCTATTTGCAGTAAGGGAACAGCGTTGGAAAGACGATGATGAGCGCAAAGAGCTTTTCAGTTGTATTGCCAGGGATTTGCAGCAGAGTCATCCTGATCAACCTCTTGCTCTTTTTACGGGTAAAAAGAGAACTGTTGTTGAACTTAGCTTAAGAGAAGATAGGGTTTGGGATTATGTGTATACCGATGCAGAGGGAACCTCTCATTCCTGTACAGCGGATCTTTCCACTCAGCCTGCAGATGTAGAAGAGCGTCGTTTACTTCAAAATGTTGCAGTCAATGTTCATTGTTTATCTGTTCGTGCTTTAGAAGATGTTAGCGCTATTTCTACTGTCATGAGGACGTTAGAAGCTTTGCTTGATTTCTTAAGTTCTTCTTTGGCTAGAATGTGGCATGCTATTAAAGGGTCTGCTTGGCGTCTTGCTAAAAAAGAATATAGTGAAAAGCTAGAAGACAGTGAATTTCGAAAAGCTCAGACGTTTGCTCGGACATTCCAGCCTGTAGAACATCATCGTATAGGGCAACTTGGGCATGCAGAGGTTCTTGAACATGTAGCTTTTATGGGACGTGTTTTTCAAAGTGAAGCTAGGCACGAGCCTTTTATAGACTCGCAGGTGGATGCTCCTTCTGCGACTCTTCGTGTGGATGTAGGAGGTCAAATAGCTCATTTTGAATGTGTGGATGCGGGAGATTGCTATCTTGTCGCTATGGAGAGAGACATGCAATATGATAGCACCCTTGTTGATGCACATGATAGGGAGGTTCCAGATCAAAGTCATCCTCCTTTAGGAGCTAAGCCAAGAGGATGGGGGTGGAAGTCTCAAGACCCTGATGGGAGATCAACATGGGTAAGGCCTACGCCTGAACAGTTAGATCGTCACGGCCGATTAATGCAACCTTTAGTAGAGCTTGTGGATCTGCCTGGCTCGAAACTCAATGATTTGATTATTCATGACCCTCAACGTGAAGCTCTCGATAGAGGAATTGGAATAACAAATTCTAATTCTAAATATAGTAGTCAAGCATTGTCTCCTGATTTGGAACGTTATTTTGAAACACAAGTAAACGGTCAAACCTATCGTCTACGTCGTTTGCAGGGAGAAGCTCAAGTAAGTGTGACTTCACAAACAACAAATGGTGCTAATTCTTCGATATCCCTTAAAGCTTGTAATGTTTGGCTTAAAATACCAAAGAGTCACGGGTTTTGCACTACAAGAGCAGAAGATGCACAAGGTCAAATCCAGACTTATGGTCGATCTCGAGCAGCAGCTGTTGCTCAAATTTTAGAAGAGGGATATCAGCTAGGTCAACGGGTTTCTCAAACAAAGGCGCTTAGCGCAGCAAAAGAAAATGAAAAGCTTGTTGCAGCCATCAGTCGGAATATTCGGCAAGGTAAAACATTTTTGCTTCCTTTGTCTGTAGGCGAGTTTCAAGATGCAGCAACACATTTTCTTCTTTTCACTAAAGAGAAGCGTCGCGGAGTTGAACGTCATATTCTTAAGCATTTGTGTTTAGTTACAAAAGCTGGTCAGACTCAACGAGAGCACGTTTTAACAAGTTATGATATTACAGGGAAAGGTACTGAGGATTGCGAAAACTTCGTAAGAGCGCTTTTAAAACAGCAATCTTCTTCTTCAAGTACAAAAGCGCAGAAAAAAGTTGGGCCTGAGGTTTCAGAAACATCTTTGCCAAGATTATTAGAACAATACGGTGTGTGTGAATTTGAGGATGTTAAAGCCAAGAAAATTAAACCAAGTCGCGATCCTGTTAAAGCACTATTTTTGCTTGCTCAGGATTTGCAAGCTAACACCCAGAGAAGTCAAAGCATTGGGAGTCGGGATCAGGATGATTTAGAGGTCATGACAGAATCAAAAGCACGTTTTTATTCGATGTACATCAGGCATGTGCTGGATGATTACGAAAAGCATGCTATGAAATTTTCCGTAGGCCAAAAGGAACAGGTGTTGCGGGGATTACAATGGTATGCCAAGAAGTTGGAGCAATATGCAAAGGCTGAATTTGGCAGCGCTGCCTCATCCATTGTGACTAAGGATCTCCAAGACTCTATCGAAGCCATATTGCAGAATCTTGAAAGAGCAAAAGCTAAGGAAGCTAAAGCGCATGAAGATTTAAATCAGGCTGTCAGTCCAAGTCGTTTTGTTTTGGATGATAGATTGAATTTAGAAGCTGACTTATTAGATCCCAAAAAAGAGGGTGTTTTTGTCTATGAAAGGGGAGGCTCTGTCTCTACTGATGCCAAAAGACTTGTTAAAGCTTTTGCTGAAGAGCTTGGTGCACGCCATCAATCGGACAATCTTGATCCTGGGGCATTAGCGATAGTTGTTGCCTCTCAATCTTCTGATCGTGCTGAACAACAATCTCTTGAAAGCGAAGTCAAACACTTAACAAGTGTAGAGCAGCTCTTGAGTAGAAGTAGAGGGCTTTACGAGCAAGCAAAAGCTCTTCAGCTACAACCTGGCAAGACTCAAGAAGCTCAGAAACTTTTACGACAATCAAGATTTTTTTATGAAGCTGCTCAGCGCCGACAGAAAGAGAATTTTGGAAGAAAGTTTTCAGGTGATTTACATCAAATCCGTGTATTAGAAGGACAGATAGAAGATAAGCGCAAAAAAATCGCAACAACTCCAGGCTTGGCAGCTGTTGATAAAGAGCAATTAGAAACCGAAATCCTTCAAAACCAACAGGAATTAGTTAAGCTTTATCAGGCTTTGTATTTTAGATCTCGCGCAGTGTTATGTGAGCAGTGGTACCAGCAACGAATCAACCGCATTAACATTAACTTAGACGCGCTTCTTGGAGAAGAAGCCCATCTTCTAAATAGACAAGAACGCGTTCAAGATGTTTTAGAACAAGCGCGCAGAGCTGTTCGTGAAATCGCTGAATTAGAGGCTGCTCAAGCTCGTCTTCTAGGTGATTTAGATGGGATACAACACCGTATCCGGCAAACTGAAGCAAGACAAGAATTATTGTTGCAAGAATTAGCAGCTAGCCGTGCAATAGAAGTAGAGTCTGAGCAAGAATTAGATATTTATGCTCAACTTCTGAGGTCGACTAAGACAGAACAAAGGTTACGCGTTGAGATTCAAAGTCTCTCAGAGGAGATAGCTGCTCAAAAAGAGGCTTTCGCTTCTGATCCTCGTTATCAGCGAGCAGCTCTTGCTGGAATAACAAGAGAACAGAGAGGAATTAGGGATCAAGAGCAGCGACGAGAAACAGAAGCGATTCAAAGAAAAGAAGCGAGATTTAGAGGGCTAGGGCAAGAACTAGAGCGCTTATTGGATCAAAGAACGCAGCTCTTGACACTTCTTTCTGCTCCACAGGCACGTCGTTGTCAGGTCAAACTAGAATTAGAAGTAACAATTGCAATAGCAATACAGTCTGTATCTCAAGACAAGCTACGTATAGAGGAAGAGCTAGAAGGCGTACGGCATAACCTTGAGCGACATCAACACCTAGCAATGCATGAAAGAACGGCGCAAGAAGAGGGCGATTCGATTTCTGCTGCACTTCAGGGGATTAGAGCTCGGAAATTAGCCTTGCTTCAGGACGAGAAAAAAGAAGAAGGAGTTTCTAAAGGCATACAGAGTTTTCTACTGCGCGCAGCTGGTAGCTTAACATCAGATCCCACTAGATGGCGGTTTGTCGAAAGCGAAGAATCAGCTTCATTTCAAGACCTTGGTATGCCTGCAGGTTTTTCGGAAGCGAAAGTGCGTTTATATCGTCAATGGCTTGCACAAGTAGAAGCTTTAGAACATTCTTACGTAGAAGGTAAAAGAGCAGTTCAAACAGGCACTCCTTCTGCTGTGGTAAGCGTGGATCTAGAATACGCACGAAGAATGCTTGGAGCATCTTTTGGAGCTTATCACGTTTTTGTTGAAGAAACTTCTTTTGCGGGTGCAGAGGAAAGATTAGGTCAGGCTTGTCAAAATCCTTGTAGTGTAGATGCATTATTTGCACGCATACAAGCTAATGAGAGTGCTTTTAAAGAGAGTGCCGCTTCATTGGTGCAAAGTCTAAGTCAACAAGAAGCCAATACTGACAGAGCTTGCCAACAACTTCAGCAGCTTCTAAATGTTGCTGAGAGTAGAATTGTTAAGAAAGACTTTAAAGCAGCCAAGCTTTTGTTATTAGATTGTATGAAAGCGCTGCCCTTAGAAGCTGACAGTTCTTGTTGGACGAATTTAAAAGAGGAACAACTAGAGATCTGGTGTAAGGCTTTATATTCTCTATATGAGAAGATGTTTGAAGCTGTTCTCCGTTCAGGGGATTATCCTCTTAGTCCACGTGAGGAAATTGAGTTAAATGTGGCGCTTCCTCTTTTGTATCGCTCTTTGTTTTTAAAGCTACAGGGTGTAAGGCAACAGAAGTTTAAAGACTTTATCGATGGCTATAATGTTTTTACTCACTATGCAAAGCTTGAAGAGCATCGATTGAAATTTCTTGAAATAAGAACAAAAGAAATAGAAGAAGAGACAAAAAAGGCATGCAAAGACAGATGGGAGCAAGAAGATAGGAAATACGCTAAAGATGTAACGGACCATAAAAGGGATGTTTCTAATGCCTCTAAGCGTTTAGAGGAAAATAGAAAAAAAATTGTCGAGGCTCAGGCAAGTATAGAAGCTCACCAGAAAGAGATCTTGCGCTTGCAGGCTATTGTCTCTCCTACTGCTAAACAACAACAAGAAATAGGACGTTTGCAAGCAGCTATGCAGGGTTGGGTCCAAGAAAAAGCTAGATGTACAACAGTCATAGGGCAGGCTCAAGCAGACTTAGATGGTGCAACAACAGCATTAGAGACCACGAAAACAACCTATCAAACTCGTAAATCTACTAGAGAAGCAGAGTTGCGCGAAGCTGTTAAACGTGCTGTAGAAGAAGACCCGTTTATGATTCGCCTTAAAGCATTTAGAGTGGAAGAGTTGGGTCAAGTAGGTTTTTGGGAGCGTTGCAAAACAGGAGAAATTTTAGGCAAATTTGCTGCTGTCATGGGACATTTTGCGAAAGTCATGGGTATTTCATCAGAACTTATGGCTTTTCATTTTTCTTCAAATGTTTTTCAACGTGGAGTGCCCGAGGAAACCCTTAAAGAGGTTCTTCTTCTTGAAAAAGATGGTAGTATTTTAGCCGGAACATCTCCACAGTTCGATAAGCGTTATCAAAGTTGTCACGCTTTGTTTAAATATCTTTATGGATTAGAGGATTACGCATCTGAACAATTTAAGACTGCCTTTTTACAAACCTTTGTAATCGGATTTAATAATCCAGCAGACAAATTTACATATAGTGTTGAAGATGGTGTTGCCAACGATATCCAACTGAAGCTTGAACGCAGACAACAGGGTTGCTTCAATACTGCAGAACAAGGTCTCAATTCACTAGTCTGCTTTCAGACAAGTAACATAACAAAAATGGATAGAGGACGTCGCTTCTTTAGAGGCGAGGCTAAATTAGTTTCTTCACGTGATGTTTTTGATGAAGATGTTAGAAGAACTCTTCGTGGTATGGATAGAGTCTATCTTGTTGCTCATAGTGGTGGTGAGTTTAGAATTTCTTCCAGTGCCACACAAACAGGCGGGAAAATTGGCTTTGTTTTACATGACGAACTTGTAGAAGAAAAAAGAGCAAAAGCTGGCGATCGGGTTTCGCATATGGGAGGTCAGCTATCTCAACAGGTCTTAGGACACTCTACTCTTGCAGATGGTGAAAGAGAAGAGATTCATGCAGCATTTAGCAAATCACAGAAACGGAATGGCCATGGACGTTTATATCCAAGCATTACTTCAGAGCAGGAAGCTGTTTTAAGAATTACGGACTTAGGGTCTAGCGTTTCTGTAAAGGAATTGTTTCAGTATCTCTATCAATATCCTGCTACTCTGGAAAAAGAAGACATTCAACAATCTTTGTACAAGAGAATGTTTCAACCAGGATGGTTAAGAGAACAAATTTTTATAGATCCTCAATTCTTTATAGATCTAGCTCCTCGACTCCATGAGATTTGCGAGTATTATAAAGACGATCCAAGAATTACCTTATTTATTCGTCATCTTGCTTCTCGCATTTGCATTCAAGCTGAAGATCTTATTCAGGAGCGGCATTTTGATCCTAATAAAAGAAAGAGAGGTTATTTATCTCATAGCTTTTCTGAAGAAAAAGAACAGGCTTTGCAGCAAGTCGTGAGGGTTGTACAACAACACGTGCCTTACAATTTTGCACACACAGTTGCGTTGTTGCAAACTACGTTAAATGAGGACGCTGCTGCTCATGAAGTGGTAGAACGGGAAGATCAAAAGAAAAAGGTCAGTCTTCATGAACGTCAAAAATTATATGCTCTTTACGCTTTAGATTACTATCGTTTGCATGAACCAATAGAAATAAGCGACTGTGCCATGTTGCTTAAAGCCTACTATGTTCTGTTACGTAATGATGTTCAAGTCGGTCACGGTGGACTGATACAAGAAGTTAAAGCAGCCTTTTTAGGGCATTTTTTACCCAATATTGCAGAACGTATTCGTCATCATGAACAGGATAGAAAAGAACTGTTTTATCAGTTATTAGGTGAGCCACTAGATCGTCAATGGGTATCCGATGCTTCGGTTGAATATGTCTATAAAAGTTTTGGCTTAAACAGTATAGAGGTCGATTTAAGTACAGGAAAAGGGATCCCTGTACACTTGATTCATGCTGATAGAATGCTGATACCTTTAGAGATTTATGAGTCTACTGTGTATAAGGCGCTTTTTGGGTTAGGGTCAAAATATAGAGATGAAAGATTTATCGTCAAAAAGCTTGAAGTCCCTTCTGAACACATTAAAAACTATGTTGTTGTTATTGATGGGAAAGAGTTTGTTTTTTGTCATAACACACAACTCCATACCGTTAAAATTCTACAGAGATGGGAAGGTAAAACCTACCAATACTGTCAACATGTGCAGTTTGCAGGTATGGATTCTGTGAATCTTGAGGCAAACCCTCAGGATGCTTGCTTTAGCCTTTTTGAACGATATGAGAATCCTTTTATCGCAACGTTGGCTGAAAAACATGGCCTCTGGGTTCCTTATAACGAAAGAAGAAAAAAACATGAAACATCAGAGGTTGTTCTACCTTTTACATCTCCATATGATCTAAACACGGATACTTTCACACTTTGCATCGAAGGCAATGAAATTACTGAAGTCACGCAAGGCAAGGGTAAAGCTAAACGCTGGCTATGCTCAGGAGCGTCGAACCAAGATAGTCAATTTTTAACAGCTATTAGTGGACAAGATATTCTTATTTTGTCAGAGCCAGGGAATCCACGACGTGCAGGATTAATTCGTTTTGCAGGAGTGAGGGGCTTTGCTTATCAAGTACAAAAACAAGATGCTGGTAATTCTCAAGGAGTTAAGTTAGAGGATTTTCCGACGATCAGACGGCATCCAAAAAATCCACAGCAGTGGGCTATCCATGGAAATGAAGACTTTGTTTTACAACTAGCAGACAATAGCACATATGAACGCTTATTTGGTAAGAAGTGGAGAGAATTTGTCTTGCCTTTCAAGGATGTGAATACAGGCAGAGAAATCTTTTGGGTGATGCCGTATCCTATTAAAGGTTATCCTAAGCATGGTCAAGTCGTAGACTTTTTAAGAACACCTTTAGATTATTTTGATGCTTGTGTGCCAATTATGCGTACCGTTGGAGCAGTGATGGGTGCGGGAGAAGAAGTTGAAGGTCAGCAAATAGAAGTTGTGCGAGCTTCTTTAAGCGTCTTGCAGCGCTACGTAAGTAAAGAAAGAACCCGCGAAATGATCCGTGTGAAGCTACCTCAAAAATATCATTCTTTATTAGATGGGCTTACAGCACCTTCTCCCCTTGTCTATAGCTCTAACGAGAAAGGTGAGTTGATCGCATCACATGCTGGACTATTTTACATGGTTTGGCTTGCATTTGAGAATAGAGATTGGGTTCAAGCTTCTTACTTTTTGGATAGAATGTTAGATAAAGGGCGTTTTGCTGCAAAAGAAGAGATGATTGAACAAGAATTAGAGTGTTTTAAGAATTTACTTGTTCCATTTTTTGTAATAAAAAATACACAGATCATCTCAGCTCTTTTTTCTGATCGAAAAACTTGTTCTGCTGAAGAGAGAACTTTTTATCTCAGGTTATTGCTTTGCTTGAAATCAGTAGAAATTGAAGCGCGTGTTCTTTTCACAGATTTTAGCATGTTGCCTCAATCTGTTGTGGAATTATTGAAACAGAATCATGGGCAGATTAAACCTGAGATACTTCTGGATCTTTTCATTGTTTGTGGCTACGCAAAACACCAAACAGAAAAAGGGTCTAGAGAGACTAAAACTTTGAGTCTCTCTCAAGGGGAAATTGAACTTATTCAACGTTTACCTGGGTTGGAAATAAAATTAGATATTGTAGGTATTGTTCTTAATCATCTGCTTGACCCAATGGTACGTGAAATGTTTCAACCGCGCCTACAAGCTGTAAAGGATCTGCCTAAGCCTCAGATGAAGGCTCTAAAACAGGTGCTAGAATTATTAACTGAAGCGGACGCTTGTTCAGTTCAGAGGACGACTTTTACTAAAGAAAGGCAACTGCAGGAACAACTGCAAAAATTGCCTCCAGAGCTAGCGCAAATGCTAGGCTTGGCGAGAATGTTTGCAGCTGGGCAGGGGATTTTTGAGAAATTTAGAATTCTTGTTGATCTGTTAGAGAACAATCCTTTGGAGTTTAGATTTGATGTTGCATGTATTTTGATGCAGCAAAAATTAGCTGAATCAAGCGAAGTGATAAGTGAGGCTCAATTTAAAGAGTTTGTTGGCTTGTTGTTTAGCAAGACTTCTTTGTCGCCCGCAGCGCAACAACGCTTACAAACTGCCCTGGTTAGTGGAATACAACCCACAGATAGAAAAGCTTTGGTAGATCGTCTAGGAGCTACCAAAGCTATAACAGAACTTGCCGAAGCATTGGAAGGAAAAGGTGAAAAAGAGCCTATTTCATTGAAGGATCAGTTTCAAGTTCCTGAAGATGAAGATATAGAAGTCATGCTTCAGGCTATGGCTAAGTGCTCAAATCCTGGGAGAGGCGATATCAAGTCGCTTGATGCCTTGCATGTACAGTATGGTTCATCTCCTACATGGGAGACGGTCTTAGCTCATTTCTGGGACTATGTTGCAGTAATTCTTAAAGGTGAAATCTACCATGCTGCAGCCGAACTTGATGATGAAGGTGCTTTATTAGGACAAGCAAGATCTCAAACAGCGATTTGGCTTGAAGATTTGAGCTTTTTAACTCGTGATATTCCTGCAAATGCGAAGTGGGCAAAGGAAGTGGATACAGCGCGGCGTCTTTTAATGGTTTTTTGGCATTTTGTGCACAACAAAGATGCGTTGGCGACCTTTAATCCAAATGCAGATGCTACGCGTTTATTTATCACATATTTATTGCAGGGTATTAATGAACAACGCAAAGCCCTTTCGGGATTGGGATACATGCAATCTAAGTTAAATGCTGTGTTAGAAGATCTCGCAGATCATCCAACCGTGTTAAATGTTATGAGTGCTTTATTTTGTTATCTCAGACTTGATCGTAGACAAACACAGGCTGTTCAAGATCGCAAAATCCAAATGGGAGGCGAGACATACAGTGATCGATATGATGATAACTATAGCACGCTTTCTAAAGAGGTTTTAAGTAAATTTGTAAATGTTGTAAGAGAAGGATTAAGAAACGTCCGTACTTTAGAATATTTTAGTATCGCTGATAAACATCCAGATGGTTATGTCCCTCCTTTTGCTTTTGGCGACCAAGTGGATGCAACAGCTGCTCCGTTAGCAGCAGGCCCAGCAGGTTTAGCTGCAGCGGTTGCCCCTGCCGTGGGTTTACCTCCTCCTGCGCTACAGCCTCAAAGAGTACAAAGAGCTGCTCCTGTAGTAGCGTTACCTGTTCAATACGAGAAAATTACGATTCAGCCTTCAAAGTGTCGTGTTGATGTTGAGCAGTTTTTCCAAAATGAAGATGTTAATGGGGATTGGAATGCGCAGCTTGAAGCTAAACAACCACAGATCCGAGCATTTTTTGGTGATGATCGGGGTAGAAACATCTCTCAAAAAGAAGAATTAAGGAACATCAGAGAACAAGTAGATCTTTCTTTAGAAGAGCTTAAAGAGCGCACCCAACATTCTTGTACAGTGGAGCAATTAGGTGGATTGCAGGTTGAGCTAGAACGTCACATAGCAGCATTAAGCCTACAAAAAGAAGAATTAAAAGATAAGCTTTTGGATTATATTGCTGCCCATAAAGACCATTTAGGCATTCATTACGAGTTAGATGAAAAAGCTAAGCTTAGCCAACTTCTAGATCTTTATACAGCAGGTCGTTTAACAGGTTGTAGCAACCCAGCTTTGCGCTGTCAAATTGCTTCCGATATTACCCAATATCTACTTGTAGAAGCTCAACGTATTCAATATCAAGCGGCCCTCAAGTCTTGTGCCGAGCTTCAAAGTCTTGTGCCAACGCTGCATCAGGTTGTTAGAGCTCAGAACCGTCGTTGGTTTGGAGGGGGACAAGTAGCAGGAGCTCTTCAGAATGCAGCTAATATGTCTAGCGACTGGAGACTGTATAGCGCTAGACTTCGCCAAAGTTTGGATTTAGGCTCTGATTATCTAAGATATGTGTCTCAAGGTGAAGAGGTGTTAGCTGATAACCCTGCAGATGAGGGTGTTTGTGTTGATGACATTGAATATAAAGTCGATCAGAAGTTTATGCGTCGTTATCTGCGCTTGGATGTGGAGTTTAATATCACACGTCCTCAAGCAGCCCAGGCTTTGCAAGCCTTGTTGTGGGATATCAAAGCAAAAGTGGAAGGTAAAGCATCGACTGCTACTCGTTTAGCTCTTTTAAGGGTAGGAGCTGGTAAGACTTCAATGATTTTTCCAACTATTGCGGATATAGTGCTAGCTGATGGTTTACGTCCTATGCTTATCACAGATGAACCTCTTGTGCGCCAGTTGCAGGAAGAGCTTTTTAATAAGAGTATTCCTACCTTTGTTTTTAATTTTGATATTAATTTTGGAATAGGCAAGGGGCTGCTTCGTCCTAAGGAAGAAGAGGTATTACAGGGTTTTGATAACGCAAGAGCAAGACAAGCCAGGATTCAACAGGGTCTTGCCAAAGAAAGAGAGCGACGTGCTCATAATCACCAAATCATCATGGATCACTTGAAGGGGTTAAAGTTAGCGTTAGATCCTAAAATTAAAAAAAGAGCCATCTTAACTTCTCCTAATTCTTACGCCTCTTTGATTAATACGCGTAAAATGCTTATCAAAGAATTAATAGAAGAAACTCATCCTGATACAAAAGCAGAGCTTTTTGCTCAGCTAGAGGCTGTTAGAGAAATCGAAGGATTTCTAAATGATTTAGCTATTATGCGTTTTGTCGATGAAGAGAGTAACCTCAATATACATTTTGAAAATAACTTTGCTTCAGGGGAATACAGTCAGTTAGATCCTATTTTCATTAACGTAGCAGAAGCTCTATTTCGTTCTATTCATGCTCACTCGCAGTTTGGAGAGTTTGGTTGTGAATTATGGAATGCAGTTATTTATAATAACTTGCGCTCAATTTCAGATGTTAAGGCTGCTTTGAAACCTGTTGCAAGAGATTTACTTCGCAATAAAGAGTTTTGGGAAATGTTGCCGGGTTGGTCAGAAGAAGTTTGGAACAATATGTTGAGGACTGCTGAAAAAGAAGAAGAAGTATTAGACTATCTCTTAGATGCGGAAACAGATACCGATGAAGCTAAACCTCGCCCTGCTCACATGCCTGACTTTGAAGCAGGATTGCCTGAGGGATCTTATCTGCATCATTTATCAGCTTTAAGGATCTTGCTATCTCAAACATTCAAAACTACTATGGCAACGAATCCTGATTTAGAGCGCGGTCTGTTTAGAACAGAACCGAATGCACAGGAATCGTCTTTAGATCAGCCACAGAAAGCTAAACAAACAGGTTCTACAGCTGTAGACCTTTTGGTAATGCCTTATACTCAAGGAAAAGAGAAAGTAGGATTCCGTTTTGGAAAAGAAGACGAGGCTTTATTGCATCAGCTGTTCTATAGCATGGGTGTAGGGCACTTATTTAGTAAACAGTTTTTCTGCGACCATTTTCATAATCGTTTGGAAGAGTTGGCTAATATCCGCATTTCTCCTTTTTATGAGGAAACTTGGCAGTCTTGGAAAGCTAAAATTTTAAAAATTGCAGCTCAAGAATATCCTGAGGATTCTGATGGGGCTTATAAAGCTTTTATAAGTTCCCCAGCTTTAGTTTTACAACGTTTACAACTGCAACGCTATCTGTTGACACAAACACACTGTATCGGGATTTATAAAGAGCAGTTACGCACTCCCGCTCAGGATCTTACATTTGGCTTGTATGATAAGGATAATGTGCGTGTTACAAGCGGGACTGGAAATGCAACAACCTTAAATTGCTATAATTTAAGTGATGAGGACGATTTAGAGTCCTCAGTGCATGGAGTTGGTTCTTTCTTTGAAACAGTAGCTTGTATGCAAAACCTTGACGAGTCTGTGGAGATTTTTGAAGAAGGTGCATTGGAATACATGCAAAAGGCTGCTCAACGGCCTTGTCCACCTAGTGCCTTGATTAATACAGATTATCAAGTGTTAGAGGGAAATACAGCAGCTTTGGTCACGGCATTAAGTAAAAGCCGTTCTGATGCAACATATGTCTATTGCGATTCTGCAACGCGCGAAAAACAGATGTTATATCCTAACCATTCAACACCTCTTCCTTATGCTCGAGAAGGCGTGCGAGGTGTCTCCATTAACGTTTATGGACCTGATGATACCCGTGGAGTGGATCTTTATATCCCATCTGGGAAAGACCGTTATGGTATTTGTTTAATTGGTATGGGTATTCAAGAGGACGCATTAGCTCAAGCAATTGGAAGGATGCGTGGTTTCTTTAACTTGGGGCAGCATGTTAAATTTGCTTTTGATCGCCACACTGCTGATAAGATTCGTGCTGTATGTAGGCTGGGAGACGATGAGCCTATTGTATCCGGCCATGTGATGCTTTGTGCTGCTTTGAATACAGTTCAAGAAAGATTTTTGGGGCATACAAAAGCATTTGTTTATCAAGCTCAACAACCTCTTAGAGAACTTGTGCATAATGTGCTTGCAACACCTCTTCAAATTCCTGCGGACTATGAGCGAGATGTCGCAGAGAGCTTTGAGAGAGAAGTGCTCTTTCCTGTGTTTAAAGATTATGTCGTTGAAACACTAAAAACGAACTGGGCAGCTGAATATAATCCTCATGAAAAATTGAAGCCTGTAGACTTTATGCTCCATTTATATGATGCAGAGCTAGCAAAAATCGAAGAGCATTGTCAAAAGCTACTGCGAGAAGCTGCTCTCTTTGCCAAAGGGCTCTATGAAGAAAAAACAGGACGTGTTCTTGTTTTTCCTTTATCTGGAGCTTTATGGGATGCTGTGCCTCTTCCTTTCAAAGAGGAGATGTTCAAAAATTTCCCTAAGTTAAAAATATTGCTAGATGAAATGGAAAAAGCGCGCCAAGAGTTGCTAAAGCGTCGCGCTCTGCTTACTGAGGCTCATCCTACACAAGGAGGAGATTCAGCTTATAAAGAATATGTAGAAAGCAAGCTGCCTGAGCGTATTACTACTAATAGCGCAAGTAAAGTAGGAACCCAGGTTAAACAGCAGCAACAAATGCAGCAACAAATGCAGCAAAGACAACTGGCTCAAGTTAAGACAGAAGTAGAACAACAGATGGAAATGCATCTAACTGTTCCTGCGGATGGCTATAGACAGTGCTTGAATCTAGCTCAATTTATCGAACAAGCTCGTCCCGGACGAAGCGACACTCATGGACATTATTTTTCATTGACTGCGTTAGCGCATGAATACGCTTGTATTAGCACTGCAGCTACAACTGAAATACAAGCTATGGCTCTACGCATGCGAGTTCCTGCCTTTCTTAACAGAGCTACAAATAGTAACATGTATATTTCTCGCCGTGCGGAATCGGTTTTTTCTTACACGCAAGGGCAGCCGTTACCAGACTTATACATCTTAGTGATAAGACTCAGTGACGGCAGTTATCGTAGTGTGTTGATCACACCTACCGAATTTGAAGAATTAGAACAATTAGATGAAAACGAAGATGGAGTAATTGGCTTCAAAAAGTTAAGAAATTTACAGAATTACAGTGTGAGTGTCTATTCTTTGCAAAATCAGGAATTGTCTTCTTTTCCTTTGTTGCACGTCACGTCTTTGGATGATATAACAACGATTAGAGAAAATGATCCAGTATTTCTTAATTTGATGGTTATGAATCATCTTTTATTGCATTGGACCCAGTTTTCTTCACGTCAATTTAATTTCCTGTATGATGTTGTAGATAGATATCCTACTGAAGCAGAACATCTTATTCAAGCCTTAGGCGGAGACGTTCAGAGTGATCGTGTTAAAAAGCTATTAAAGACTTTATTAAAAAGAGAAGAGTTAACGCAAGAAGATAGGGAGCTCTATCTTGCCTTTGCTACAAGAAAACTAAATCAAGATTTTCCTTTAGATGATGGACCTTATGGTCGGTATCTAGAG
Organism: Verrucomicrobiota bacterium; assembly: GCA_018239815.1. Classification (GTDB taxonomy): domain Bacteria; phylum Chlamydiota; class Chlamydiia; order Chlamydiales; family JAAKFR01; genus SZAS-3. Next base: position 14,878 of record JAFEGP010000020.1, read on the forward strand.
ATAGAAAAAGCCTGTTTGCTGCATCATTATCGTAAACAACCAAACGCATTAAAAGCGGATATTGTTTATCATCAATCACAATCACACGCAAATTCCGTACGTTGTTTAGAAGAGCTGCAAACTGCAATGAATTTAGAAACACAGCGTGAGTTGTTGCTGGCCATGTTAAAAGATTGCGCAGAGGGTCAATTAGAAGAGCGAATCCGAGTCTATATTAGCACTCAGCCTATCTTAAGCCGATTAAACGATGGAATACGTGGTCAATTTGCAAGGGAAGTTTTAGAACAGGCTAGACAGCAAAAACGGGTGTTCGCAATCTTTGGTAAATTAGATCAAAATTTGGCTTTAAGAGCCTATGCCGAGATTGAGCTAGTAGAGATTGCACGGTGGTTTAGCAATCGCACTCTAGATTTGCAGGATAAGATGGTGGAACATCAAGGCAATGCACAGAGTTTAGCTGTTTTGCAAGAGATTAAAACAAGAGTTTGTTGTCATCATGGCTTACAAATTAGAGAAATCTGTAACGGGCCGTTAGAACAAAGGTTAGCAAGGTTGAGTACATATTTTGCTCAACTAGGCCTGTCAGAAAATGCTGAGATTCTCAATTTTCTGATTACAGAGTATGTTTTATGGCCAAGACTCCTAGAATTGACATATACACCTCATCGTGCTGAGAATCATTATAGGTTACAACCTTTAGAATTTAACTTTTTATGCAAGGTACTAGAAAAGTATCCTCAGGCTGCTGCGCATGCTATCGAGACCTTAGGGTCTTCTAAGGAAAGACTCAAAGCAGAGGTTGAGACAACGTCTGCAGCAAGCGGTAGATCAAGAGCTCAGGTAGCTGTACAATACTTGCAGATTTTTGTAAAACCTGTGGCTGCATGGCAAACTGCTGACATGATGGTTTTCGTGTATTTTGCTGAAGATAAACTAATAGCAAATATTCCCATGACAGCTTATTCAGACAAGGAATTAGAAGCATTGTATCTATATTATGAAGACTACTATAGAAGTTCTTTAACAGGTATAACAATTTCTCACACTCAACTAGATCGACTTCACTCAGCTCAAGTGCTTCAGAATGTAGAAGCAAGGATAGCTGGAAAAGAGTTTTTAGAGCAGCGTAAGGCTGTTGTAATGCGCGAATTAGAGAGAGGGTCGTCTACTTCTGCTTGGTTGTATAAAACGGATGACGAATTCTATAAGAAGCTTGATGAACTCATGGTGCGGCAAGGCATGCATATGCGTCGAGGTTGTCAAGAAACAAGGGAAGAGATCATAAACACCTGTTTAATCAAGGTTCGAGCTGCACGTGCTATGAAAAAACTAGAGCAGAATAGTGCCAGAGAGGCTTTCACTCCAGATGAAATAAACGCCCTAGCTTATCATACATATTTTTCAGAGGTCACACAGTTAGAGGTAATTAAAAATCTTCATGCACGATATCAGGCTACTTTATCCTTCCGTGTTTTCCAAGATGTTTATAAGATCCTGCAAGACCATCATAGGCAGAAAATGACCGAGGAATGTGCACTACTACGAGCGCAGGGGCGTGATGATAGGGAGATTCAGACTTCTTTAAACGACTACAAATTAGCACACAATTTGCCTGAATCATGGGTTGCTGATCTCAGGCCTGTAATTGCTTAAGTAACTAACAGTAGAAAATGTTTTTCTACTGTTAGTCTAAACGCCAGATTTCTTTGGCATACTCACGAATGGTTCTGTCGCTAGAAAATTTGCCCATCGAAGCAATGTTAGTCAGCGCTTTTTGCGCCCAAGACTTACGGTCTTTAAAAAGAACGCTCACTTCCTGTTGTCTAGCAATGTAGGAGGCAAAGTCGGCTAAAAGACAATAGTGGTCTCCGCCATCTAGCAAAGAATTGACAATAGGTTTAAAGACAGAGGCGTCACCCCCGCTAAAATAACCGTTGCCAATCATATCTAGTATTCTTTTAAGATCCTGGTTGCCGTGATAATAATCCCAAGGATGGTAGCCATTAGTCTTCAGTTGAGAGACTTCATCTGTTTTCATGCCGAAAATAAAAATATTTTGCTCTCCGACTTCTTCCAAAATTTCAATATTGGCACCATCTAAAGTGCCCATAGTCAAAGCTCCATTAAGGGCAAATTTCATATTGCCTGTTCCTGAGGCTTCAGTTCCAGCTGTTGAGATTTGTTCAGAAAGATCAGCTGCAGGAATAATTTCTTCAGCTAGGGTCACGCGGTAATTGGTTAAGAAAAAGACGCGAAGTAACTCTCGAATATCGGGATCGTGGTTTACAACATTGGCCACAGAGTTGATCAATTTAATGATCAGTTTGGCCATAAAATAACCAGGAGCTGCTTTGCCTGCAAAGATTACAGTGCGAGGAGTAAAATCTCGATGGGGATTATCTTTAATCTGATTATAGAGATGAATGACATTCAAAAGATTGAGAAGTTGTCTTTTGTATTCATGGATTCTTTTTACCTGACAGTCAAACATAGAGTTAAGATCGACACGCATCTCATGCATGGTGTAAATCACTCGACTTAAAGATTCTTTGTTAGCTCTTTTGGCATTCCAAAAAGCTTCTTGTAGACCAGCGTCTTGGACAAAAGGCTTGAGCTTTTGCAATTGATCCAAGTCTGTCACCCATTGATCTGAAATTGCCTTAGAAATGACATCCGATAACCAAGGATTACATTCCTTGAGCCAACGTCGTGGAGTGATACCATTTGTTTTGTTTGTAAATTTGCTGGGCTCTACTTGCCAAAAGTCGTGAAAGACATTTTGTTTGAGCAGCTCACTATGTAAAGCAGATACGCCATTGATTTTATGAGAACCAACAATGGAGAGATGAGCCATGTTAACGCGTTTAGGTGTTGTTTCTTCGATAATAGAAAGCGCGCGTTGCTTAGAGATGTCTGCAGGATAATGACGATCCACTTCTTTAAGCCATCTTCTGTTAATCTCAAAAATAATTTGCAGATGACGAGGTAAAACTTTTTCAAGTAAGGGAAGAGGCCAGCGTTCAATAGCTTCGGGAAGAATGGTATGGTTGGTATAAGCGCAAGTGGCTGTCGTAATTTGCCATGCCTTTTCCCAGCTAAGTTCTTCTTTGTCCACAAGTACACGCATTAACTCTGCAATAGCTAGAGCTGGATGAGTATCATTAAGTTGAATAGCAACCTTATCAGATAGTTTATCAAAATGAGCATGACCTTTTCGGTAACGTCTTAAAATATCTTGGATGGTAGCGGATACAAGGAAGTATTCCTGTTTAAGTCGCAACTCCTTGCCCTCAAAAATATTGTCATTAGGGTAAAGAACGCGAGAGATGTTCTCTGTAAGAGAAATGTCTTCCACAGCTCTGACGTAATCACCGTGGTTGAAGTAAGCAAAATCAAAACCACGCGTCGACTTAGCTTGCCACAGACGAAGAGTGTTGACTGTGTCATTACCATAGCCAGGGATAGGAGTGTCATGAGCGACAGCCATGACCTCTGCTGTGTCTACCCACTCACAGCGTAAGCGACCTTCAGTGTCTGTGTACTGGATAACTTTTCCGTAGTATTGAACGGGATAGAGATACTCACTGCGGCATAATTCCCAAGGATTACCATAACGTAACCAGTTATCAGGGCTTTCTACTTGGTAACCATCTTGGATTTTTTGTGTAAAAATCCCGTAGTCATAGCGAATACCATAGCCATAGCCAGGAATGCATAAAGTAGCCATCGAATCTAAGAAACAAGCTGCTAAACGTCCTAATCCTCCATTGCCAAGTCCTGCATCGTACTCCATTTCAAAAAGTTGGTCTAAATCACATCCTAAATCATGAAGAGCTTTACGGCAGTTGTCTAGAAGATTGAGGTTAACAAGACTATTACATAACGTGCGTCCCATGAGAAATTCCATGGATAGATAATAAACGCGTTTGACATCTGAGTCATAATATTGTTGCTGTGTCTTAATCCAACGTCCTATGAGTTGATCTCTTACCGCAAAGGAGACTGCATAGAAAATATCTCTTTTTGTAGCGGTATACTTGTCTTTACCTATGGTATAGAACAAGTGCTCGATAATAGATTGCTTGAGATATTTAGCATCACCACGCAAATATTCTTGACCCGAAAGGGCAAAATTGACCATGGACTTCCCTCCCTCTACCTTGGTGTATCCTAGCTTTGACTAAAGTGAGATGTCAATGATAATCCTTGAGAAAATCCGAGGAATTTGTATAACATCACCGTTTACTTGGTTTTATGTCGCAATTTTTTTTTAATCAACAAGAAATTAAAGCAGTTGAAGTGCTGAAAAAGATGGGCAAGGAACATGCGCTTGAAGCGCTCAAGTCCATGCTATTGATTCGGCATTTTGAAACACGCGGAGAGGCTAGCTATCGCCAAGGATTCGTAGGGGGATTTTATCATTCTTATGCGGGTCAGGAAGCGATTCAGGTTGCTGCAGTGCAAGTCTTTGGTCAAAAGCATTGGTATGCCACAACTTACAGATGTCATGCGTTGGCTCTTTTGCTTGGAGCCACACCTAATGAACTGATGGCTGAATTGTTTGGTCGAGCTACGGGTAATGCCAAAGGGCGTGGAGGGTCGATGCACCTTTATGCACAGCGTTTGCTTGGAGGCTTTGCTATTGTCGGAGGGCATTTACCTATCGCTGCGGGAGCTGCTTTTTCTTCTAAATATTTAAATAAAAACGAATTGTCTATTTGTTTTCTGGGGGATGGCGCCGTAGCTCAAGGCTCTTTTCATGAGACTTTGAATCTAGCTACATTATGGAACTTACCTGTCATTTTTGTAATTGAAAACAATCAATGGGGTATGGGGACACATGTGAATCGTGCCATTTGTACAGACGGTATAGCTCGTTTTCAGTCTCCTAGCTATGGAATTGATGGCTATACAATAGATGGCATGGATTACTTCAGTTGCTATGCAGGGTTTGCTCATGTCTATCAGCAGGCTATGGCAGAGCAAAGACCTATTTTAGTAGAGTGTGTGTGTCAAAGATTCCGTGGACATTCAATTTCTGATCCGGGGTTATATCGTACTAAAGAAGCTCTTAACGAGATTTTACAGAGTGATCCTATTCCTTATTTAGCTGCCTTTTTACAGCAACAGGGAGGGGTATCGGAGCAGGCTTATCAAGATTTAGACAAATGGGCTCGTGAATTGATTTTAGAAGCTGTTGAGTTTGCTAAAAACAGTCCCTGGCCTTCTGTAGCAACCCTTGGGGAGGAAGTGTATGCTCCTTGAGATGAGAGAAGCTTTACGTCAGGCTTTAGATGAAGAGATGTCTCGTGATCCCACAGTTGTCATCATGGGAGAAGAGGTTGCAGAGTATAATGGGGCCTATAAAATCACAAAAGGCTTGTTAGCTAAGTGGGGACCTCAGCGTGTCTTGGATACGCCTATTTGTGAGTCTGCCTTTGCAGGTTTAGCCATTGGCGCGGCTTTAACAGGCTTGCGTCCTGTAGTAGAATTTATGAGTTGGAACTTTAGTTTTGTGGCAGCTGATCAAATTCTATCTAATGCAGCTAAGATGTATTACATGTCTGGAGGACGCTTTTCTGTGCCTATTGTGTTTCGAGGACCAAATGGAGCTGCTGCTCAGGTCTCTTCACAGCATTCACATTGTGTAGAGGCTTTTTATGCAAATTTTCCTGGTTTGATTGTTGTGGCACCTAGCAACCCTTATGATGGTAAGGGACTTTTAAAATCGGCTATTCGTAACAACAACCCTGTTTTGTTTTTAGAAAATGAGCTCGACTATGGCATGCAGGCAGAAGTACCTGAAAATGATTATTTAGTACCTATTGGGCAAGCTAAGATTATATGTGAAGGAAGGGATTTAACTTTAATCTCACATGGTCGTGGTGTCAACATTTGCAAAAAGGCTGTGGATGAATTAGCTAAGCAAGGGATCTCGATAGAGTTGATTGATTTGCGTACAATCAAGCCTTTAGATATTCAGACCCTGATCCGCTCTGTCTATAAAACACATCGCTGTGTGTTAGTGGAAGAGGGGCATATTTTTGCGGGTATTTGTGCTGAGGTAGGGTTTCAGATCTCACAATTTTGCTTTGATCAATTGGATGCTCCTCTTGCACGTGTATGCCAAAAAGAAACACCCATGCCCTATAGCAAAGTCTTAGAAGCTGAAACTTTACCTCATAAAGAGGCTATTATTACAACTATTATGCAAACCTTAAGGTAAGATTATGCCGTTTACTGTGACTATGCCTAAATTATCACCCACCATGGAAGAAGGAGCTGTTGCAAGGTGGCATAAAAAAGAAGGGGAATTTGTTAAGGCAGGGGAACTACTTGTTGAGATCGCAACAGATAAAGCTACCGTTGAGCATACAGCTTTAGATGAGGGGTGGTTGCGTCGGCAACTTGCGCAACCTGGTCAAAGTATCCGGGTGAATCAGCCTATCGCTGTGATGAGTGCAGTCAAAGATGAGAACATCGACAACTATCAACCAGAGGCAATTGAGTTAAACTTTCCACAGACTGAGCAAAGAGAGGAACTGTTAGAAGTTGCTAAGCCATCTTCTGACAAAAAACAAACAATGACACAGGTAGCCATGGCAGCTCCTGTACATATTCCTGAGCCTCCTTTGCAACACTATGAACATCCTTATCCGTCCGAAGCGCCAGCAGAGAGAATCTTAGCTTCTCCTTTAGCTAAGCAAATGGCTAAAAAGATGGGATTAGATTTGCGTACAGTAAAGGGGTCTGGACCTGGTGGTCGCATTACCACTCATGATTTAGAAAAAGCCCAGCCTGAAGGTATCGTTACATTTGGACGTGTTGAAGCGCCTCATGTTAACCCAGGAAGTTTTAAGGAAATACCACTTTCTCCTATGCGTAAGGCGATTGCTCGCCGTTTACAGGAATCTAAGAGCTATATTCCTCACTTTTATGTTAAACAAATCATTCATGTTGATCATCTTGTGGCTTTAAGAGATCAACTTCTTAATTTAGGGCTAAAAGTCTCTTATAACGATCTTGTGATTCGCGGTGCTGCATTGGCTCTTAGACAGCATCCACGTATTAACGTAGGATTTCATAGTTTGAATCAGAGTCTTATTCAGTATGAGACAGTGGATATTTCCGTTCCAGTTAACTTAGAAGATGGGTTGATTACGCCTATTATTCGTCATGCAGATTTTAAGAATGTGGGGCAAATTGCAGCAGAAATCAAAGTCTTGGCTCAGCGTGCCCGAGAAGGCTCTTTAAAAGAACATGAGTACAAAGGCGGTTCTTTTTGCGTGTCCAATCTAGGTATGTATGGTATTACCGAGTTTACAGCAGTGATTAATCCTCCTCAGGCAGCTATCTTGGCTGTCGGGGCTATTGAACAACGTCCTATTATTAAAAGTGACGCTGTAGTGCCTGGGCAAACTATGAGCGTGACGCTTTCTGCGGATCACCGTGTGATTGATGGAGCTTTAGCTGCGCAGTTTTTAAAAACCCTGCAGCATATTTTAGAAAACCCAGTAAGTTTAACTCTTTAAAAAAATAAAAAAGATGTTGTTCTAAGTTCTATTTGTAGATAATTTTGTAAATTTATTTATAAAAAGAGTTATTATCATAAAATAAAAGGCGTCATGAAAAAGCTTAAAATTTTGTTTGAAAACAATGAAAAATGGGTTCAGCGTAAGATTCAGCAAAACCCTGAGTATTTTAAGCACTTAGCTAAAGACCAAGATCCCTCTTATTTATGGATTGGGTGTTCAGATAGTCGGGTGCCAGCTAATCAAATAGTGGGATTAGAACCAGGAGAGCTTGTTGTGCATCGCAATGTTGCCAATATCTTTCCTCATACGGATTTTAACTGTCTTTCTGTCTTAGAATTTGCTGTTAACATCTTAAAAGTAAGTCATATTATTGTTTGTGGTCACTATGGCTGTGGTGGTGTTAAGGCTGCCATGGAAGACCATCATCTAGGTCTAGTGGATAATTGGCTTCGCAATATTCGCGATGTTTATGCTCGCAATAAGCAAGAATTGGATGTTATTGAAGATCAGAAGCAAAGATACAATAGACTTGCAGAACTCAATGTCATGCAACAGGTTATGAATATTTGTCACACAACCATTGTGCAAGAGGCGTGGTTTAATAAGCAGCCTTTAAGTATTCATGGGTGGATTTATGATTTAGAATCAGGACGACTCAGAGACCTAAAATGTTGCTTTTCGGATATTGAACAGGTTGAGCCTATTTATCGCGTGCAGATTCGTTCCAAAGATTAAATACTACTTAATTGGATGAATGGACGTGATCGATGCGTCTTCTTTCTTCTGCTGAGTGTAGATCGCCCTTTTCATTGAGGGTAAAGTACGCTATATTTACTGCTTCTGCAGGTGTTTCTTTTTTAACCCATGCGACAGGTTGCCAGCATCCAAAAATAGTAAATTGAGGTCGACCTGCTTCCTTCCATTTTTGGATCATGTCAACAGATCCTTCATAAGTTAAGCACCCTCCGCAGCAGTACTGAGCAGACCAGACGGATTGATGTAGAGGTTGTCCTTGGTTCCACTGTAATTCTACAAGAGACCCTAGTTTGCGGCCATTGACAGGATCGATACAGGCGTATACAGCGCTCATCATAAGAGCGAGCATATAGAAAGGACTTCTAACGACGCCCCAGATGGAGGAAATAACAGCTTTAGGGATGTCAATGAGTGTATAAGTGCGTTGTACGGGTTGCGTACAGGATTCATACAAGTAAACGGCAGCACGATAAAGAGGTAAAAGTGCAATGCTGGCAGCATGAAAGGCCATAGATCCCGCTGCAACAGCTGGTGTAATAGTAGATCCCATCACAGCAATCATTTCATTTTCAACAGGGGCTTTTGTCAAAAACACACGATGGGTGGGGTGGGCTATGTTATGGGAATCTTTGATCTCAACTTGACTAGAAATGTCTGTATAGCCAGTCCATTTAACTATTTGTTTTTCTTCTGAGCCTTCAGATTTTTGAGTATACCATCCAATTGCAGGTTTAAGATGTTCCGAGCCAGAAAATTTTCCATTTTTAGAATTTAAGATAATACGCGCAAGAATTGTGCTAGACACAACCAAAGCAGAGGCAACGCTGGATAAGGCTACAATAGCTTTCCAATTTGAAAACATATGCACAAAATCTTGTGGAAGAGAAAATAAATGTCCGGAACAGTATAGACCGAAGGTTGCTAAGGCTCCAAGCGCCACAACAGTCACAAGAGCACGCAAAGGTATGCATGTCTTGATTGGAGGGGGCAGGTACGTGTCTACTAAGCTTTTATTCAATATAGGTTGAGCACTCATGCGTCCAGTATAGCTTTAAAAAAATAAGATTTTATTAAGAATATAAAGTTTATAAGACTATACAGGAATGGGTTAGAAAAGCATTTATGAAAATCAATGTTTTTATTAGAATGTCCGTCCTTGAAAAGATAAAAAGGATATAAAGTTGTCTGTTCAATCAATTAAGTCTAATATTTATTCACTCCGTCCATCTGAAAAGACAATCTTGTACTTAAAAAATGTACGTGATGTTGTTGTGGTTGCAATGACCGTATTAGGAGCGTCGATCTTTTTAAAAGCTACAGGCTGTTTGAGTTCTAATTATTCTGCCACCTGGCTTCAAATAGCAATCGATGCGATGAGTTGTATAGAAGTCTTGGGTACATTATTAGGCGGTGCAATTGTTCTTCATTTAGCTGTTTATTTCGGTACAAAATACCGAGATGAGCAAAATAAAAAATTATTAGATCATACACTAGAGCATAAGGATGAGCTTGGTGAGTGTGACAAAGATTCTGGGGATCCACTCATGCTTGCTGAGCTTTTTTCTCAATTAACACTGAGTGAACTGAATGATTGTGAAGATAAGGAAGAGCTTTTTACGCATCCTGAAGACCTTACTCGTTTAGCTCAATTAAAACCAGGTGAGTGGTTTGTAGATTCCAAGGGTCGTTTATGAACTTTTGATCAAAAAGAACAAACGCAGGTAACGATTGCCATACCGCGTGCAACAAGACAAGACTACGAGGCTTTAGCAAGAGGTCAACCGTTCCAAATTCCTGGATGGATGACATGGCAAATAACTAATGGTGAATTGGTCATGTTTCGCTCTCCGTCAGCTCCGCTTTAAAAACCACTCCTGCACAGATTCCCTATCCTATAGCTAGAGCTAGTAAGGAGCTGCTATAAGCTAAGCAGTCGGCGCAGACTTAAAAATAATGGTTTTATTAAGCCAGAACAAAAACAATTTATAAAAAATTAATAATCTTGTTATAAACTTGGTTTATAAAGAAATAAAAAGGAATTAAATTTGTCTATCCAACCAGTTAATTCTAAGGGTTGTTTACCCTGCAGATCAGATAAAGCGATTTCTTGTCTCAAGTTTACAAGCAATGTTGCTTTGATCGCAATTGCAGTTTTGAGTGTAGCTGGTATTTCACAGACTACGGGTTGCGTTAACTTTACGCATTCTTTCACTTGGCTTTCCATGGCTATTGATAAAATTAGTTATATAGAAGTTTTTGGTACGTTATTAGGTGGAGTGATAGCCCTTCGCTTAGCTCTTTATTTTGGACCGAAGTATCTTGATTATCGTGATAAAAAAGTTTTAGCTCAGAAAACCGAAGAAGAAGATCGGCTCCAAATAAGCCAACTAACAATGGGTTCTTTCTTTGCGGATTCTAAAGACCAACTCTGGATGTGGGATGTCGGCAGCCAGAGTGCGGGCGAAGCCAGAGAAGCAGGTCCGCGTGCAATCACAATACCAGGGGCAACAAAGCAAGACTATGAGGCTTTGATAAGAGGTGAATTTTATCAAGATAATCGGGGACACAAATGGAAGATAACTCAGGGTGAATTAGCTTCTCCTGATTAAATTAAGTTTATTTTCTTGTCGAAGATCTTTTCAGCATTTCAATAACCAAGCAAAAAATCATAAGAAAAACGATCTTATCGTTTTTCTATCGAAAGCAATAATCGATTAAAAACTTTCCTTTATTTTTTCTTAAAAAACTCATTATAATTATGTATATATATTTTTTAAAAGGAGTTTGTTATGTCTTTCACTAAAGCTATTCAAGGTCTAATCAATACTTGTTGTACGCGAGCAAATGGCGTTGCAGCAGCTAAATCCATCGGTGAATTAGCTCTCTTAGCTGTACCTGTCATAGGGATTCTAGGTTTGCTGCAGACAAGTGGTCATCTTAATTTACCGCATTCTTTTGACTGGCTTTCAAAGACGATCGACACCATTAAGTACAAAGAAGCTTTTGGCGCCATGATCGGTGGTTTTATGCTTATCCGCTTGGGTATTGTTTTTGGCCCCGAGCTTAAAGCTCGTTACGACGAGCGCAAAGCAAGTACTATGTAACTTGCCCAAGCTCTTTTTTATCTTTTTAATACCAAGCAAGAAAATCATTCTCTTGCTTGGTATTTTTTTTGTTCTTAATCAGCCACATCTGTTTTTTAAACTTTTTTCTGTCTTTTTTCATTAAGAGTCAATTAAGATCTGTTTGACTAAAGAGATTGACACTCTTTAATTCACTCTTAATGAAAATGTTGTAAAATAGATTTGAATCAATAGGAGAAGAAGATGAACGTTAACGGTCCTTTTTTCAACCGTTACAGAGCTAACCCTGGTGTCGACCCTTATTATAGGATTGAAGAGGCTTCAGGGGCAGAAGATCGAGAACAGCGTCAAAAGCGCTCTCGAGCTTTCTATAAAGGGCACCACTGGGAGCCAAAGAAAGATCGTTATATCTTTATTTCCCCAAGAAATTCCATGCTTCAGCAGAATTCTGTGAATTGGAAGGCTGTAGAAAAAGCCCGTAAGTTGTTACAAGCTATGACAAGTGTTGAAGAGAAAGTTGCTCAGCTTTGCTTATGTCAAACAGAGGCATTGTATGATACTGAACAGCAACAACATGTTGAACGTCTTATTCAAGGGTGGCAAATTGGAGGACTTGTCTTCCAAGAAGGGGATTACCGTCGCCAAAATTACCTCATCGAGCACTATCAAAATCTAAGCAAGACACCTCTTTTAATGGGTAATGATTTTTTGCATAGTTTGTCTTTTTATTTCCGAGACGAAGAAACTATGGGCAACAGAGATCAAAAGAGATTTGAGGAGCTTGGCAAAGCTATTACAGGACTTAACAGAAGCTTGTCTGTTCATTTTCAATTCGACCAAGAAAGAAGTCTGAGCAGTTATGATCCTCAAGATGAATGCGCCCGTTTCTTTCGCAAAGGTATTAAAGAAGCCCGAGGAATTGTAGCCTCAATTACTGCAGAGAAAAAATGCTTTGTTAGAAAAAGATCCAACTCTCAATCTCAAAACTACAACTCAATTAAAACATTAAGAGTGCTTGATCTGACCACTAAGGACTTTACAGAAGAGCAGCTGATAGAGGCTCTACGTAATGGCTATCATGCTTTCTTAGGATCTGCAGAAAACATTTCTCGAATCATGACCCTTCTTGGAATTGCTGTTATGAAAGGAAAACTGTCAGAAAAAGAACTAGATGACTATGTAATGAAACTGCTTTATCTCAAAAGCACGCTTCCTATTTCTTAATCCTCGTCCTGTTCAAGCAAATGCGCAAATTTCTTTTCAAGATCCTCAAAGCGCTCCACAACACGTCCTACTTTGCGCATAGCAAAAAAATGTTTCTTAAATTCTTTTTCAGCTTGAGCCGGCGCTCCATAATACACATCTGCTTTATCCAAGCTTTTGCTTACAGCGCAACGAGCTGTTAACACTACACCACTGGCTAAAACTAAATGTCCCGCTACACCCACTTGACCTCCCACCACAACTTGGTCACCTGTCTGAGTTGAGCCAGCAATGCCTGCTTGAGCTACAATAAGATTGTTTTTACCTAAACAGACCTGATGCGCAATTTGTACAAGGTTATCAATCTTAGTGCCTTTGCCAATGTAAGTGCTTTTGAATCGAGCACGGTCTATAGTTGTATTCGCTCCTATCTCTACATCATCATCTAACACGACAATCCCTAGTTGCTTAAGAGAATGATGATTGCCTTGTTTATCTGTATGATACCCAAATCCATCAGATCCAATCACAGCCCCTGCTTGAACCACAACGCGATGGCCAAGCTGAGAACCTGCCTCAATGACAACTTTGGGATGAAGATGACAATTCTGTCCTATGCACACCTCAGGACCTATATACACACCCGCATCGATTTGGGTGCCGGCACCAATGATGACAGCAGCATCAATGACAACATGAGGACCTACAGTAACAGATGCATCAAGTTGCGCAGTGGGATGAATAACCGCAGTGGGATGCACACCTTTAAAACCAGAACAAGGTTTTTTAATGAAAACTTCAATCAATTGCTGGAAAGCAGAAGAAGGATTGTGATGAAGTAAGTAGTTAGTGTCTTGCTGTTCCTTAGGAAGCAAAGAGGGGTGAAGAATCACAGCTCCAGCCTGACAAGTAGTTAAATGCTTTTGATAGCGTACATTTTCTAAAAAGGTAATGTGACGTCTATCTGCATGTGTAATATCTTCCACACCTTCGATGCAGTAAGAAGGATCACCTTTCAGTTCTGCTCCTATGAGATGACATAATTCTTGAAGAGTTTTCATAAATTGTATTCCTTACTGAGACAGAGGCTATATTAACATTTAAGCCGGCAGATTAGCACAACCTCAGTTTTTCAAAGAAGGGATATGTTATGAATGGGATTGCTCTTAAAAACTAAATGCGATTTTTGTGTGGAACCTGTTTTTTAGATGACGGAGAGATACAAGAAAAAGATTGTTAAGAGAGGATGTGTCCTCTCTTAACAATGAGTAATCTAGCGAGTTTGACGTCCCAAAGATTTGTTAACTTGGGCAATTTCTGCGCTGTTTTCTAAATCGTAAAGACGATCCATTTCACCAACAACAGAATTTGTGATGTCTAAAGCTGGAGCAAAAGCAAAAACAGAATCTTCATTGAGAACTAAAGAAAGATTTTGCTTTTCTCTTACATGACTTGCTGCCACTGACACTTGCTCATGCAAAGATTGAAACATCTTATAATTAGCTTGGTTCAATAATTGGTAGTACTGAGCTTGGTAGCGAGAAAACTCCTGACCTAATGTTTGAAATTTTTTCTTGAGTTCTTCTTCAGCTGAAGGAGAGAGTGTATCCAGATAGTTTTGATCTTCAAGTTTAGCTGCTAAATCACCCAACTCTTTGTCAGTTGCTTCAAGAGTTTCTTGCATTTGGTTTTTCATGGCATTGAAGGCTTGGCTTTCTTGTTGTCCTTGTTTAGATTTTTCCAAACAAAGTTTAAAGTTTACAAAACCAACTTTCAATTCCTCGGCTTGCACTTGCCCTACACACAAGGCTATTGCTGCCAAAGGCAGTGTCCATAATTTTCGCATATACTATATCCTCCTTTCGGGTTTTTTCAGTCTATTGTTGTATCAGAAATTCCCACCCATTGAGAAGAAAAACCGTTGAGAATTGTCAATTGTTACTCCATTTACGACAACTGTAGGATGAATAGGCCATCCTAGACCCATCATAAGAGGAACATTTTTTATCACTTCCAAACGTGTACCAAAGCCAACGCTGGCTGCATAACGTCCCAAAGTAAACCGACTTAAAGAAACCATACCAGCATCCACAAAGACAAAGGCATCAATAGCAGGAGCCTTGAGTACATTATATTGATACTCTTCAGAGAGCAACATAGAAGAAATACCCCCCACAGGCTCTAGGTTTCCAAATAAAGGTCCAATCACAAAAGGACGGTAACCTCTAACTGTGGTCTCACCACCTAGAAAGAATCTTTCCCCTAATGGCAAATCTACAGGTGTTGTATCACTGTAAGGTAGGATAAACTGTAAATCAGCTCTAAATTTTAATGTGCCACGCTTGCTCATTGGGTAGTAATAGGTGTTAAGGTAAGCAAACTTCATAAAATCAAAGGTGCCCCCAAGCCCTGCTATCTCATAGATAAAGCGAGAACGGAATCCATCTGTAGGTCGACGAGGATGATCTGTCGAGTCATACATAATATTAAGTCCCGCAGCAGAAATCAGCCCCCCTTCAGCTCCTTGCACTTCAAGTTGAGTATTAGGATTTCCACTCACTGAAGTATTAGTCTTGTTTGCTCTGTAATAGAAGTTATATTTCAAGTATTCATTGCGGATATAGGTAGCGTGAACAGATCCTCCATAGGTCTTGATCTCATAAGCCTGAGATAGAACTCTATTGTCATTTTTCTCTAAGTCTACCCCCACAATCCAAGGAGTATCCATAAAGTAAGGTTTTGTCCATTGAGCTAAATAACTTGTTTGGCGATCTCCGACGTTAACCTTAAAGTGAGCATATTCTCCCGCGCCACGTAGGGCTCGAGGTCCTTTTTCAAAAATTCTTGTAATGCCTCCAATATTAAAGTTTTGCTCAGAAATTTCCACACCACCAAAGAGCTGTTCTAAGGAGCTAAATCCAAAAAACAGTCCGACGTTGCCTGTATCTGTTTCTGTGACTTCAATATACACATCTCGATATAGATCTTCTTCGCAACTTCCTTCATAAGACGACTTTACGGCATAAACGTTAACGCATTTAAAGTAACCTGTGTTTTCTAAGCGTTTTTCCGTACCTTTGAGTTTTCGAATATCAAACACCTCTCCTGGACACAGCAGAGTTTCATGTAGGATAAGATTAGTTTGTGTGCACTGATTGCCAAAAACTTTGACGATACCCACTCTGTAGGCTTCGCCTTCTTCAACCATCAAACATAGATCATAGACAGGCTCGTCATTACGTAAAGAGAGCTGGATGTCAACAGAAGCATCGATATAACCATGTGCTCCGTATAGATCACTGATAGATTGAATTGTCTCACGAATTTTTTCAGGGGAGTAAATGCTGCCTCTACCAAAATTAAAACGGGACCAGATTTGAGGGTTGGTAAAAATGCAATTACCCTCCATGCCCATTTCTCCAATATGGTAACATTGTCCTTTGTCTACACAGATTTTAAGGATAATGCACCCAGGCAAAGTTTGGTCGTCTAAGCAAATGCTAACAACAGCATCAGCATAACCCTTGTTTTGCAAATAATTCACAATTTGAAGCTGATCATGCTCAACCATTTCTGGATTGTAGCAACCTGATCCTAAATACCAGCTTAATAAAAAGTTGTGACGTTTTGTCACCATGAGATCTAAAAGTTCATTTTCTTCACAACGCTTAAGGCCACAGAAATCAATACGTTTGATCTTTCCAGCTCGCCCTTCTTGGATGGTGATTTTAATGGTGACGTCATTGCAATTTTCATGAGAAATGACTTCGTAGTTAAGATCAGATTCAAAATAACCCTTTTTTACATATAGACGTCTAAGATTGTTGAAACTTTCTAAGAAGCCTTCTTGATCATAACAAGAGCCTATCTCAACATCGAGTTCCTTTTGGAGTTTTTTGGTTGAAACGCGTTCATTGCCGCAATAGACAATCTCGCGTATCGTTGGCTTAAGCCAAATTTTTAAAACAATAATAAGCTGATCTGAAACAATTTCAATGCACGGCTCGACATGAGCATAGTCTTCGGCTAG
>JAFEGP010000020.1:31591-51768 GCA_018239815.1 Verrucomicrobiota bacterium
TCTAGTTTTCCTACACGCATCATCTCATACTCGTCAGCAAGTAGAGGCAGTAGTAACAGTAAAAAGCAAAAAATAAATCGTATTCGCATATGGAGCTTGGGATGTTAGGTAAACAACTTTGTTTTGCGCAAGCGGATTGTCCGTACCAAGATAGAAGATAACACTAATTAGGCAAACATCTATTTTCTTTTTCTGGTTTTATGTCTCAAAAAGAACAAATATTTTTAGCATAGAACAAGCTTAACTATACCTGATTCTATTTCCACAAACGTTGCCATTCAAAAAATTCTGAGGGCCGTATTTTAAATCGAGCAAAATTTCCTTCGTGAAGACTACTTACTTCAATTTCAACAATTTCGATAAAACGATTTACATCCTTAGAAGAAATGTTTTCTTTGGCAAAGCTTGAAATGAATTGAGCGCTTGTTAGCTTATCCATCTTGTTTTGAACAACAGTACAAACAGCTTGCTGAATAAAATTACGATAAAGCGTTCGGAATGGGTCCGGTTTTCCTATAGCTTCAAGAGTCGCTAGATAGAGGGAAGCTGAGCGTTCGTAAGCCCATACAAAAACGTCTCGAAAAAGTTCAATTCGGTTTAGTTCATAGATTGCAAGTAAGCCTTGTATATAATCTGATTCTGGAACATCGACGAATGAAAGTGGGCTTAAATTTTCTCGAATAAAGGGAATGTTACCTGCCAAACGAGAGACTCTCTTGTTAACATCTTGGAAGGGTTGCAAATAAGACAAATGTACCATTAAGAAAAATGATTGCTCAAAGGGATTTTGAATGGCAGTAGCTTTTTGGATTATTAGTTGAAAATATTGTTCTATTAATTGCGGTACTTCAATGGGATAGTAAACCGATTTTCCAATTTTAACTGGTATTGTTCTCAATCTTCCACATGCCCTTGGATCCATAAGTAAGTCATGAGAAAGAAGCCCATGGATATTTAAAATTGTATAACGGTTAATGTCTACCTCTTCGGCCATCTCTACAATAAATTCGATAGCTGCTTTGTGGTTTAAGATCATTTGAGCATCCATCTGATTTTTGCCAGAAGCTTCTTCCCCAGTTGCAAGCAATCTTTCCGTTTCAAGCAGAGAGTACGTATTCCCTTCCAAACGGCTAGAATTCCAGGATAAATCGATCAAAAGTCGCTGATAGATTTTTCTTGCATAAGTTCCAGCAGGACGTCCTTTTTCTGCACCAACTCCTAATTTAAATAATTTTTCAATAATCGATTGAGATAAATAGGATGTTTTATTTGGTTCATATGAATCCAAAAATTCTATGTGATAGCTCACATGTTGGCGTAGTTGAATCGGAACTGATATCTGTTTACGCACCTCCTTTCCATCAAGAGAAAGTGGGATCATAAACGTTGTTTCTGTTGATTCAGAAGGTCTTAATATCAGCTTGTTTTCTATAACTTGATTAAAGTGGTATCTAGTGCTTCTACCGGCACCTTCAACTCTCAAAATACCAGATTTAACAAGAGCAGATAGTCTGTATTGCACAGTTCTTTTAGGTGCAACAAAATCCATAAATTGCAGCAGTTCTTCTGTGGAAATCCCATCAGGATGACATCTGACAATCTCCGCCAGACTTTCAATCTCTTTTTTTAATTTGCTTGGCATTTTTTTGACCCCTGCTCAATACAGATAGAATTGCGCGATTATTTATATATTGCGCAATATATAACTCCATTGCTGCGTGATTTATTGTTTTTGCGCAACATTTAACTACATTATTGCGCGATTTATGATTTTTGCGCAATTTCTTTGTTTTTGTAGCTTGGAAAGGATGTAATTTTTAATGGAGCGCGACGATTACAGACTTTCTTTGGTCTATAAACCTTGTAACAGGAAAGAGATCTGAGCTTAAAAGGTCAAACGTCCCTGTAAAGCCCGAGAAAGAGTGCCTCCATCAATAAAGTCTAATGAGCTACCCATGGGCAAACCAAAAGCCAACCTTGAAATAGGTAAATTCAGACCGTTAAGCTCTTTTTTAATATAAAGAGCTGTGGCATCACCTTCTATTGTAGAATCTAGAGCTAAAATAATTTCTTTAACATGATGCTGTACAAGGCGTTCTTTAAGACGTTCTAAAACACGACTGGAAAGAGTTATTTGTTCCATAGGGGAAATCACTCCTCCTAAAACATGGTAAAGACCTCGATATTGTCTAGTCTGATCAATAAGGAATAAGTCTTTTGCAAATGCCACAACACAAAGCACATTTGAGTCGCGTTTTGAAGTGTCGCAAAAAAGACAAGAGCCTTCTCCAATTAGAGCACCACAAGTTGTGCAATGTGTGATTTTTTGCTTGGTCTGTAAAATAGCTTCTGCAAATTGTTTTTGCTTATCTTCTGGCCATGTCATGAGGGTAAAGACCAGTCTTTCGGCTGTCTTGGCTCCAATACCAGGAAATTTTTTAAACAGCTCTAGTAAATGGAGCAGGTGAGGCGGGTAATGGTTCATGGTGATTAGGATCTTTGCATCTGAGGCTTTTATTTTAAAGGATGTTTTGCTAAACTTCTTCTTTCTTATTCTTTTAAGAGGACAACTGTGACAAGACGTGCTCGTATTACCGGACTAGGCTCTTATCTTCCTGAAAGAGTGTTAACTAATCAAGATTTAGAAAAAATTGTTGAAACAAGCGATGAATGGATTTTTTCACGCACTGGGATGAAGGAACGTCGTTTAGCAGCAGAAAATGAATATACTTCTGATATGGGAGCAAAAGCTGCTTTTGCGGCTCTCAAAGACGCCAATCTTAAATCTGAGGAAGTTGGAATGATTCTTGTTGCAACTTCTACGCCTGATTACGTCTTTCCAAGCACAGCTGCTTTGATTCAACATCAATTAAAAGCGTTGACTATTCCGGCCTTAGATATTCAGGCTGCCTGCACAGGATTTCTATACGGCCTTGCTTGTGCTAAAGCGTTTGTAGAATCTGGTCTCTATAACCATATTCTTGTCATTGCCACAGAAAAGCTTTCCTCTGTTGTGAACTATAAAGACCGCACAACTTGCGTGCTATTTGGAGATGGAGCGGCAGCTGTTGTGGTCTCTAATCAAGGCGAGGGTTTTGAGATTAAAGAAATCTGTTTAGGAGCTGATGGCGAGGCCGCCGAGCTACTGATGCTTCCAGCTGGAGGATCTCGTTTTCCAGCTTCTGAGCAAACAGTAGCTAGTAACATGCATTATATCAAAATGGAAGGTCAGGAAGTCTTTAAACACGCTGTGCGTCGAATGGAAATGGCTGCTAATGACTGTTTGCAAAAAGCTAACCTACCTCCTGAAGCCATAGATTGGATTATTCCTCACCAAGCAAATGAACGTATTATTGATGCTATTGCTAAACGTTTTGGTGTTGGATCTGAAAGAGTATTTAAAACAGTACATAAGTATGGCAATACTTCAGCGTCTAGTATTGCAATTGCTTTGGATGAGCTTGTTAAGCAGAAGGATATTCTTGTTGGTCAGAATTTACTTCTTGTAGCATTTGGAGCGGGCTTTACTTGGGGTGCGACAATTTTAACAAAGCAAAAGGATCTTTGAGCATGACACAAAAGGTAGCTTGTCTTTTTCCTGGCCAAGGTTCTCAGAAAGTTGGAATGGGAAAGAGTTTTTATGATCAATTCTCCTTAGCTAGAGAGTTATTTCAACAAGCTGATGATGTGTTAGGCATGCATCTGACGCGTGTTATGTTTGAAGGACCTGAAGAATCACTTAAAAAGACACTCAATAGTCAATTAGCCATTTATGTAACGAGTATGGCTATCTTTCGCGTGATTCAAGCTCAATTTCCAGGTTTTAAGCCTGTTGTATGTGCAGGACATAGTTTAGGAGAATATACCGCTCTTACTGCAGCGGGCTGGTTAGATTTTTCGACTTGTTTGGAGTTAGTTAAATATAGAGCTCAGGTTATGAGCGCTGCCTGCGAACAGCAACCTGGGACGATGGCAGCTCTTTTAGGTATTGATGAAGAGGGCGTTCTTAAATTAGTAGCTAAAATTGGGAAAGGACTATGGGCTGCCAATTTTAATTGCCCTGGTCAGATTGTAATTTCTGGGACAGTAGAGGCTGTGCAGCAAGCTATGGAAATTGCTAAGGATTTCGGAGCGCGACGTGCGATGCCTTTGCAGGTTCAAGGAGCTTTTCATAGCGGACTAATGCAAGCCGCTGAAGATAAATTAGCAGCACGACTCAACGAAGTGTCCCTATCTTCTTCCTCTATCGCTGTCGTTATGAATGTAACAGGTCAACGCGCCACATCCATGGATGAGATCAAACGCAATATGATGAAGCAGATGACATCTTCTGTGCGTTGGCAGCAAAGTATTAAGCAAATGGAAGATTGTTCTTTATTTGTCGAAATAGGAGAGGGGAAAGTTCTAGCTGGTTTGAATAAAAAAATTGAAGTGACGGCGCCTACGCTTTCTGTAGGAGTTATGGAAGAACTGGAAGTGCTTGCTAAGGAGCTGCGCATATGAAACTTTTAGAAAATAAAACTGTGGTCATTACAGGAGCTACGCGAGGCATTGGTTTAGCGATTGCTCAACATTTTTCTAAACATGGCGCTCGGTTGGCTATTTGTGGCACAAATGCAGAACGCGGTGCTCAGATTGCTCAATCTTTGTCTCAAGAAGGCGGGGATGTTAAATTTTATCAAGTAGATTTATCAGATTCTCAGCAAGTAGCGAACTTTGCCGAGCAACTGCAGAAGGACTTTTCTCAGATAGATGTTTTAATCAATAATGCTGGGGTAACAAAAGACCAACTTTTAATGAAGATGAAAGATGAAGATTGGTCAAAGGTCTTAGATGTTAACCTTACTTCTATTTTTTACCTATGTCGTGCTTTGATTCGTCCTATGTTGAAAGCAAGGCAAGGTAAGATTATTAATATCACCTCTGTTGTGGGTTTAATCGGCAATGCTGGCCAAACTAATTATGCAGCTTCCAAAGCTGGCTTGATTGGCTTTAGCAAGTCCCTAGCTAAGGAAGTTGGCGGACGAGGCGTTACTGTCAATTGCATTGCTCCTGGGTTTATTAAAACGGATATGACAGACGTCCTAAACGAAACTCAAAAAGCAGCCTTGCTTCAACACATTCCTTTGGCTCGTTTAGGAGAACCTTCAGAAATCGCTGAAGCAGCGTTATTTTTATCCAAAGCCAACTATATAACAGGACAAGTCTTAACTGTAGATGGTGGAATGGTCATGAGTTAAGACCTGCGTCTTTAATGTATTTAAATTATTAAAAATTTTTATTAAATGGTGATACTATGTCTTTGAACCCCTTGAGTCCTGGTTTTGCTGTGCCAGATTTCAACCTTGCCAGTCCTGGATTTGGATCCCAGTCTGTACTTCAAGATGAACCTACAGAAAGAAATGTCGCGGAAGACGTCCATGCAGCAGGAATGTTTGCTATAGCTGCCGTATCGCAACAAGCAGCCCAGCCAGTTGCACAGTCTCCACAAACAGTGAAAGAAGATCCTGTAGTCACATCTTTACCAGAATTAAATTTATTTGGCTCAATGTTTGCGGAACAATCTCCACAAGCAGTGAAAGAAGATCCTGTAGCCACATCTTTACCAGAATTAAATTTATTTGGCTCAATGTTTGCGGAACAATCTCCACAAGCAGTCGATAAATCTCAGAAAGAAATACTACGATTGAGTAAAGAACTTGAATTTCAGCGTAGAAGAGCAGATAATCTACAGGCACGTCTTCAAAGAGCTGCTAATTTCGCAGAAAGATTATTTGACAGAGTCAATAATATAGAAAGCGCTTTTGTGTCAAGTACCCTCACCATCGATCCAACGTCTCGTCAACCCATGAAAATGGCACCTTGTTTTGCTGCTGCCTCAGTTCCTTCACATTCTCAACCACCAGTGAGGCCAGAGCCCTTAAGAACATGGCCCGCACATGTTGGTCTGAGAGAAGAGGTGTCACCCCTTCCGTATCTTAAGCGCAAAAGGACAAACGGCGGTTTTAAGCCTTTTCAGCCTTGACCAAAGCAAAATAAGTCAAGGTTTTGAATGTTTGATGATTTCCTTACGAGTTGGTGAAAGAGCGATACCCCAAGGGTTGCGAAATCTGTTATCAGCAACCTTATCTCTCTTAAATATACCGCCGTTATGGAAATATTTAAAAACTGTCAGGTGTTAAGAGCTCAGAATAAGTGAAAATTTTTAAAATTTATTTTTATTTCTTTTGCTAAGGCAAGAGGATTCTCTGTTCATTTTTAATAAAAAAATTGAAAATAGAATATTGTTCTGAATCAGTTGCTTGAAATTAAATTTGAATTCTCTTGGATCTAAAAGGGGCTGTGTTGAAAAATTCATCTTAAGTTTTTTAAAATAACCATGTGCTCCTTCTCTTATCAATGAGTTAAGTGAATTATTCAACACAGCCTCTAAAAGGTAAAACTTGTCAAAAAGGTTTTCGGAAAGATACAATTACCACACTAGTTTTTAACCCTTGCTTGGAGTTAATGATATGGTGAAACAAATCTACAAAGGAAGTAAGCATGTCCATTGAAAAAGAAGTCATTGATATTGTTGTTGAGCAATTAGGCGTTGATGCAGCAGATGTGACACCTGAAAAGTCTTTTGTTGAAGATTTGAATGCTGACAGCTTAGATCTTACAGAGTTGATCATGACTTTTGAAGAGCGTTATGGTTTTGAGATTTCTGAAGAAGAAGCGGAAAAACTGAAAACTGTAGGGGATGTCATCCGTTATATTAACGAGAAGAAAGACTCTCTATAATTTTAACGTTTTCGAAAATCGATGCCAGCAGAGTAAGTCTCTAGTAGAGCAAGAGCTACTGAAGGACACTCTGCAATAATACCGAGCAAATGATTGCGAGAAAGGGAGAGCAGCACACTGGCTGTTGTACTTTTAGCATTGTAGGCTCGGTTTTTTTCATTAAAGATAGACTCATCTCCAAAAAATTCACCCGCCTTAAGAAGGGCTAATTGCTCATGATGGGCATTTTCTATAGAAATTTTACCCTCTACAATAAGATACATTTGATTAGCTTCTTGATTAAGATGAAAGATAAACTCACTCTGACGAAAATGCGCTAACTCTAGTTTATCCGAGATAGTCAGCAAAAGATCTAGATCTAAAGAACCAAATAAGCGTGTGCGTTTGAGTAAAAAGGCGCGGTCTATAAGATTGAGGGGTTTCACAGTTTTTCCTCTAAAAGTTCAGTTGCAAAATGATGAAAAATTTCTTCGCGGTCCTGCATTTTTTTTCTAACCAACTCTTTCCAGTCAGGAAGGTCTAATTTGGCCTTGAGCCACACCGCCACAATTTGATCTGTTAGTGAAGGAGAAAACGCCATTGTATCGAGTAATTGAGTCAACTTCAAGGGAATGAAGCCTCTTTTAAGATAATGATTGAGCTTTTTCTCAGAGGAGCGTTCATCAATCAGAGGTTCAAGAAGAGCAAAAAGTTTTGAGCTACAGGCTTTCTGAAGCATTTCAATTGCCTGAGCCCGTAATTTTTTATTGCGACTCCTTAATCCATGAGTTAAAACATCACACTCCTCTAAAGCATCCGCTGCACCGATTAATTGAATCACAAAATCAATAACCGTATGGTAACCAGTTTCAAGAGCATTAAGCAAAATAGAATGATCGTATTCTGAGTGGGTAGGATGTCTTAACGTTTCAAGATGATAATAATAAAAATAGGCTCTCTCTATTTCACTTTGTACAATCTCAAAAAGATGACGTTTAAGAGTAGCTGGATTAAGACGTGATAAAATCTTGCCCGCCATCAAACGACAACGTTCATGAATAAACCGATTTTGTAACAGCTCTAACAGAGTAGTTTCACATACCCCAGGCATATTTAAGACGATTTTTTGTACAATCTGACGTTCATTGGGTCTGAAATGCACTGTTGCTAAAATCAAGTCTTTTAAAATGCT
The DNA here is from genome assembly GCA_018239815.1 of Verrucomicrobiota bacterium. Lineage (GTDB taxonomy): Bacteria > Chlamydiota > Chlamydiia > Chlamydiales > JAAKFR01 > SZAS-3. The sequence continues at coordinate 39,546 of JAFEGP010000020.1, forward strand.
GCAGTCAGAAATCTTCTCTAACGCTTTAAGCGTTAAACAACACATCTCTGCATCTCGATGTGTAGCCAAATATTGCACAAGCTGTGAAGAATAAGCTGAGCAGGCGGGGGAAGCAATCCTAGAAATCGCTCGAATAGCTTCTTTGTTCACACGCTTTGAAGGGTACTGGAGATAAGGCAAAAGCTGAGACATGTTGGCAGTTGTTTTTTCTCTGCCCAAAATTTCTAGCCCTACACAAATTTCATTGTCGATCTTGGACTCTAAAAGCTGCTGGAGTTTTTCTGAAGCCAGAGACACAAGAGAAGGAAGTTGTCCTTGATAAGGAGTTGTTTTGAAACTTAGAATAGCAGCCGCTCTTAACCCTAAATGATCATGATGCAAATCCTGCATCATTTTCTCAGGACGAGAAAGAGAATGACGTGCAAAGTAAAAATGAATAGCACTTTTAACTGAAGGATGAGGTAAAACTCGTCGCCATCTTTCTAATTGTTCTACAACACTCGTTTCAATTGCCCAATCACTATCAGCCAAAAGTTCAATAGCCTTTAATTTCCCTGGCATGCCCAAAACGTTAATTTGATTTAGCAGACGAGGCAAATGCCTTTTGTTCCCCATTTTAAGCAAATATTCAAATGCTAGAAGCCGAGTTGGTTCGTCTGTAGATTTAAGGCTAGACAGAAGGTGGTATTCAAATGTCTTTTTTTCTTTTTTAGGAATCCAATCCAAGGCTGTTTTATCAAAGCGAATTGAGCTAGCAACAAGATTATTAAAGATAGCTTTGGGATATTGCTGACGTAATAAAAATACAATGACACAGGCTATGACAGCCATTAAGAGCCCTAAATAGAGAGTTTGGCGATGCAAGAAGAACAAAAGAGCAGCGCCACATAAAAGACCAAAAGGCTCAAAAAATGACTCTACTGCGATGCGTATTTGATTTTTTATTTTTGTAGGAACGCCTGAAATCAAAAGATTGAGATTATTATCATCGAAGGTGTAGACCATTCCTTCACGCCCAACTAATCCCAAAATAGCAAGAGATAAACCCTCTTTCCAAAATAAAAGACAAAAGAGTGCAAAAAAGAAAGCTGGGGCAATCACAACTAAATTTTGCACACCTACACTACGTACTAAGCGACTATAAGCAAACACCCCTACTAACATATTACCTAGAGCAATCCACATGTTGCAGCTTCCTAAAAACTCGACCAAGTGATGCTCAGAAGATGAGCTAAATAGACGGTCAAAATAGGACATGTAATTAAATTCTGTAACCACAGCCAATAACTGCATGGCGAAATAAAACCCTAATAAGTAAAGGGTAAAGGGGGATCGAACTACCTTTTTAATGACTTCACGAAACTCTAGAACAACACCCCTTTCTCCATGGTCATGGTGTTCTTCTAAAAGAGGTTTTAAATAACGTGTAATTAGATAGATGGCAGGCAAAGCCATAAGCAAGATAGAGGCATATAAAAACATCAGCCCCTGAAATCCCAAGTAATGCATGGCAAATGAAATTAAACCAGCACCACAGGCATCTCCTAAAAATGTCACGGAATTGATAAGGCAAAAAAGACGTTTGGCATCTTGCAAATCTACATATTGATCGATAAAGGACCAGTAACAAATATAAATAGAAATTGGCATAGTCCAACCAATCACTTTTACAGCGTACCAAAATAAAGAATGTTCATGGATGTAAGGAAAAAGCAAAGCACATCCAAAGGTAAGAACGGACCAAAATAAGACCAGTAAAGAAAGTAATTTTTTAATTGAAAAACGTCGTAATCCAAAAAGCAGGAGAGTCGAAAGACCACATAAAGCAAGTGCAACAAGAACATAGGTCACGGGCAATCCCTGGGCCCCAATGGACTCTAGGAACATCCCTTCGGACAGGGTGAACACCCCATAAGCGCTACTACTCCAAAGAAATCCTAAAAGGATAAAAAGGGTGATCTTCGTGCCTTCGCCTGATCGTAAATTAAATAAGACACGAAAAGCTTTATCCATTTCGTCATATCACCCCATGAAAATATTTAACTACAATACTATAAGGCTTTTCTTGATTAAATACGAGATGTTTTAAGGGTATAAATAGAAAAAAATCAAAACTAAATTTAGAAATTAAAAACTCCAAGAAAAACGCAGTGTCCTCCTTGGAGCTAATAAGAAAAAAATTATACTGATTAATTGTCACGGCATTTGTTACGCACAACACATGCTGTGGACGTAACAAATGTCAAACCTACAACTAAGCCACCTGTAAGAATCAGGTAAAAAGGAGCTGAAGTTTGAGATAATAAAGTCCCACTAGCTACTAAATCTAATTTACCAGACATTACAAGCGCGCCCAACACAACCGCTAAAGCTGCGATTACAGAAAGAGCCACAACAACTCCTTTCCCAGCTGAACCTAAACCACACGATCTTGATCCTTCGTTGCCTATAAGTGATAGATATCCGTCGCTTGATGGACCTAATGCCATAAAAAAACTCCTTGTAAAGATTTAAATACAATCTGCCAACATAAAGGGATGGTAAATTAAGATATGTTTTAGAACAACGCGTTTTTAAACGAATTTTAGCGGCTAGATCAATTTAAATTTAAAACCAAGGCTATTAAAAACTTAGCAAATGCGCATCGATTAAAAAATTCAAAAATCTTCCCAGATTGCCGCTGTTTTAAAAAATAAAGTTGCTTTTTCTTGATCTTTTCTTTAAAAATAAATTTGATTGTTTTTCACAAGGAGTGTGATTATGGCAGAAGCTTTGTATGGACAACCTGTTGCTGCATATTATCGGGAAGTTAACGCCCACTGGGAAGCAACCCAATCTAAAGATGATGATCCTTCTGCGGCCTCATCTCAATCAACTCGCACACAAGCCGCATCTGCTGCCGTCCTACAACAATCAGTCAGTGTAAGAGCTGTTGAAGCTCAGGTACATTTTGAAGCTACTGCTGTTAGCGGAATGCCTCCTTATTGGAGCAAAATGATGCGCAATACAATTAAAGCTATCCAAGAACATCGAGGGCCTTATTACATAAGAGTGCAAGATTTGCATTTACAAAGACCTCTTGCTTCCGTTGTTCCTAAATCATTTGTTTTGTCGTCTTTCCAAGACCAAGGTGAACGTCGTTATATGCAAGATTACTACTTAAAATGTTCATCACCACAAGGTGTTTTATTGGCTGTTTTTGATGGACATGGTTATGGAAATGATGCTGTACAATTTGTAAAAGAGCAGGTACAAAAGCGTTTTTTAAATTTGTTTGAACAGTATCAACAAGATATACGAACAACTTTTCTTGCTATGATTAGCACGCTTCATCAAGAAGTATGCGCAGTACAAGCATGGAATTGTCAAGGCACAACAGCTGTCATCTGCTTTATTGATAAAAACTACAACGTCTATACAGCAACCGTAGGAGATAGTGAAGCTAATCTCTATAGAAGAGTAAAAGACAGAAATTGCTCCATACCTTTAAGTTGTGTGCGAGACTGGAGAAGTCCTAAAGAAGCTCAACGAGCTCGTTCGGTTTTATCTGATCCTGTATCTATCCATAGATGGGAAAACCAACATAACGTCAAGCGGCGCTTTCCGGAAGAAAGAAGTGGCATTAATTTTAGCCGCTCAGTAGGAGACTATGCTTGGACCCTTCGTTATGGTAAAGAAATTGTCCTAGCTCATCCTAAAATCACAATGCATTATGTACAAGCCGGAGACACTCTCACTCTTGTTTCAGATGGAGTCAAGGATGGTCTGAATGAAAGAGAAGCTATGGCGGCTTTCCAAGTCAATGCTTCAGAAAATTATGCCAAAGCTCTAGTTCTAAGCGCTAAATTTAATGGTTCAAAGGATAATATGACAGCTATTGCAGTCAAATTTGAATAAAAAATAGTTTAGTTATTTTAATTTTAATAAAAGATAGCTAATATACCCTTAAAAATTTAATGAAAATTTAAAATGGCGTGTTGCTTTATCTATGATTTTGGCTATTACTTTAGTGAAGAGGAGTATCAATATTATAATCGACAAAAAATGCTATCTAAGCATATTACAGACTGGCAAAGTTTTAACAAGCTCAATATTATTGGGTATTTTCCACTTATAGGCGCTATTTCTGCTTTTTATCATGGCAGCATAGCTTTATCAGCCACGAAGTCGCTAATAAAACACGATTTAGATGCTTGCAAAAAGTGCTCTATTCTTGCGGTTAGAATTACACTAATCGTACGTGCTCTATTTGAACTTATTGGCATAGGCTTGGCGTGTCTAGTTATCGATGCTATTGCAACAGCTATGCGCTATTCGCTAAAAAAAAACTTTCATCCACGCCCTTGCGCATACTCTTCTGGCACAGATCTCTAAACAAAAAACTCTTTTTTTATTTTTTGGAACAAGCTCGGTAAATCTGATGAGCACCCAATACTGTAAGCATACCACCCACTGTCATGCCTCCTAAAGTCATACCTATAAAAACGGGGATAGGATGGCTTATCATCCCTAGAATGCTATGTAAAAAAGGGAAGACGCTGTTGGGAATAGAAACAACTTGAAAATGTAACAAACCAGCAATACCTAACCCACCTATCCCAATTAAAGATAGCAATCCAATAATAAATAAGGCGCACCCAAGACAAGCTTGAGTTCGATTGGGATCAAGGCTGTGATTAAAAGTTTCGGTTGTTGATGACTGTTCAGAGTAATAAGCCCTAATCACGACAGTCCTTATTTTAATCAAAAGTTCTTTTTTAACAGAAAAAAGAACTTGAGTCATTTAAATTTATATAAACGTTTTCTCTTCAGATGCCCTTAACAAGGGCTGTGTTGAAAAATTCCTTTTGAGAGAGTCTTGAATAGAACTGATATTGCTAAAAATCTCTTAAAAAAAAGAAACCCCTTGTCATTTAGGAAGACAAACAGAGGAGTTTCAGAACAGGGATTCAATTTTTTTTCTGATTTTTTTTCTCGCAGTCTCTTTTTCAGGAGAATGAGCTCTTTTTGCATTACTCTTTCTTTCCGAGATCAAAAAAATCCCTTTTGAGGCAAGTTGGTTCTCGTACACATAGTCTGTATAGGCCTTATCTCATCAGATAACTCGAATTCAAATGTTTGTTTAAAGCCTCTCTCCACACAATCACCTAGTAACTTGCGTTTAACAAGTAAAAATAGCTATTGTTTTTAATAAAAAAAGAAACTAGACTTCTTGCTCTAATATTATTTTTTTTAAAACAACCGCCACTGCAAATCTTATGTCATTGCCACATGCTGTTAGCTCTTCTTTATCTTTTCATTTTCCTGCACATCCAAAAGCTCAAGCTGCACAAGCAGATCAACGTTGTTCTGCCGTTGCTTTATCTGCTGTTCAACAGGCAACAATTCACGGCCCAGACACAAGATCAAAAAGAAAGCTAGAAGCTACAACTAATCCTGATCAACAACAAGCATATGCAGCATTAATAAACTCTAAGCTTCCACTTGGTGCCCGTCCCGCCGTAAAAAAATTCATTTCTGAAAACACACAATTATTAGAAGAGTTAAAGAGCGCGCCAAGATTCGAAAAATTTCACATGACAGCTAATCTAACAGCTTTTTTGTTAGCAGCTCAAATAGGACGTGCAGACATTGTACATCATTTAATAGACAATAGCTTAATCATTGTCTCTCATATAGAAGAAGCTCTTCTTTTAGCTTTAGAACATAACCATGCAGACGTTATCAGAAAGTTATTTTTTTACGGAAATATTAGAGAAGAGTGTTTTTCCGAAGCCGTGCGTTTAGCAGCAACACACGGCTATTTGGAGGTCCTTAAGGCATTGCTTAGCGACGGGAGAAGACTTAGAATTCTAGATTTAAATTTAGCTTTTTACAATGCATGCGATAATAATCACTTTGATGCTGTAGTTTTTTTATCCACCAAAGCTAGATTGCACAGTATTCAAGTAGTAGCTGCCCTTCGAACTACTGTTAGACAGGGTTTTTGTAACATCGTCGAGTATTTATTTACAGTAGCAGCTCATTCAATTAGTGATTCTGCTGTCGGACATGCCATCGTCATCGCAACTCAAGAAAACCGTTCCAATGTTCTGGCGGTTTTATTAAAACAAAACAGGTCCTTTTTAAAAAGACATATAGGAGATGCTGTTTGTTCAGCCGCTGTCCATAATCATCCACATCTTATAAGAGCATTATTAAACAATGATAGAACTATCACACTTGCAGATTTGGCATTTTCTGTTTACAAGGCTGCTGAAAGTGGTTATGTCGAAGTTTTAACCGCTTTATTAGAAAGTAAAAAAACACTTAAAAATTGGGAAATAGAAAATGCGATTAGGGAAGCATTAAAACGCGGCCATCTTAAAGCTGTAAAATATCTCTTCAGTCATATGACTGTACTTAGATCTGCTACATTAGCAAGTTTCATCGCCGAAGCTACTCAATACAATCATTCCGAGATTGTAGCATTTGTGATTGACAAAGCAGGAATCATAAATTTCAGATATTTAATAGGTGCCACGCATAATGTTATTCGTAATAACAATCTTCATCTTCTCAAGCTATTAATGGCCTCCTCATTTGGCTTACAAACTTACATGCTAAATCTTTTTGTTTTAGCGGCCTCCATAAAAGGTTTTTTTCCTATTGTAGAATTTTTGCTTTTAAAAGGTAGGATTACACGAGATGTGCAATATTCTGCCATAGCCAACGCTTCAGGAGAAGCAAGGGAGCAAATCTGTTACGCATTGCAACGAGCTTTAATCGAAGATCATCACATATCTTATCGGAACATGTTTTATGTCAACCCTTCTGTTCTTAAACAACACCCTGTAAGATTTTTAGCGCCGCTGCTTCATCTAGGATTAGATACATCCATTGCTTTTACTAATGCAGATGGATTAGTTGCAAGAGGAACAGATATTGGGGGATTAAAAAAACAATTCCTTTCTTGGTTGTGTGAACATATGATTGCGCGCGAAGCTTTCTGTGTAAATGACAGAAACTTACCCATGGCAAGTCAACCGATGCAAGAAGAAACATGTTGTCATTTAGCTACACTAATCTCTCGTATTCACAGAGCAAATGCAGATAAAACAGATAAACTCCTAACAGGTCGTTTATTTGATGGGAGTTTTTTAGAAATGGTTCGTGTTTTTATAAATGAGCATGTCCCAGAAAATCGTTTTTTACAGGTCTGTAAAATAGTGGGAAGACATGATCCTAAATTTAGTCAAGCTGCTCAGTTTGTTTTAGATCCTAATAATATAACAAAATTTGCTTACTTGACTTCTTTTGGTTTAACTCCATCGAAAGAAGAAGCTAAGGTGGTAACAGATGACCCCATTTTAGCAGAGGCAAGAGAGTGCTTTGCGCCCTTTTATGCAGCGGCTAGGGGTTTTACCTCTGGCACTACAGATTTTTTTAAAAGAGCCATACTTGCCACAGACCCACAGGAACTGTGTCATTCTTTCCAAGGAGAAGTACTTACACCACATGGGGTGCTAGCTTCTTTAAAAATTCACAGCAATCCTGATACTGAAGCTTTACTTCAAATACCTTTGGTTGTTTTTTCTGAAAAAAGCAGTCATATTCTTTCTGTTTTTGCAACAGGGGATAACGTTGCGATAGAAAGACTACAACAAGAAATTAGGCAAGAAAGGGCGACGGGCAACCCAACATCAGCTCTGTGCACACAAAAAATAGAATGGCTTATAGAAGAAATAGCTCTTAAAAGCCTAAGTCGTGAAGAAGATGTGTCTTGGCTTCGAAATTTTGTATTTTCTGTAACCGGTAAAACAACCATGTTACTAGGGACGAAAATAAAGCTTGGCTCAAGCTCAAGACCAGATATGTTTGAAATGCACACCTGCTTCAACTCACTAGACATGCCAGCGACTGAGATGTCTCGTGATTGTTTCCTTGGACTTTTAGAGGGAGTTATATCAGGTGGGAAAGACGCTGATTATAATACCGAATAAAATTTCCTTAATAAACTTATTTATATGCATTTTTTTTCGAGAAAGAATCCGGAATGTCTTTCGATTAGAAGAAGGCATTTTCTTCCAGCCATAACAACATCCTCTACGGATTCAGGCAGCTTGAACGCGCCATTCTTCGTTTTGATTTTTTTTGGTAAGCCCTCCAGTTTTTTTTCATTATTTCAAAAGCATCTTTTCCAAATGAATCAAGTAACTTAGGGTTCCTGACAGCTTTTGAGAAAATGATAAAGCACATCAATGGGTAATTTTTTTAAAGTCTGATAATTACAGTTATGTTTCAAATTAGGGTGTTTTTGAGGCCGGATTTTACAGAATCCCTTCGGAAATTAATCATAATAAGCTCAATCAACATATTTGCTAAGTGAATGATTGTGATCAATAACCCTCGGGGTTTTCCTTGTGACTTATTATGTACGTGGCTTTCTTTTTTACTTGGCAAGGTGTCTTTAATACCAGCTCTGCTTGTTTCGCTGACATCCCTTCTTTTTTGTATTTTTGTTTTTGGGACCTGTTGCGTCTGATAAAAATCAATCCCGCCTTGACTTTAAATCTAAAAAAGCGATCATTTGCCCGTAATATTTGAATTTTTAATGCGACATTATTTTTGCTTGATATCAATCTGTTTGGGATCGCATTTTTGCTGCGCTCTACCGGTTCTTAATCCATGGGAGTACGCATTACTCACTCATCCGAGTTCTTGTTTTTTACTCGACTCCTGGAGTGGTTTTTCACTGCGGGCCGGTGTTTTGGGGGATTATGTATCAGACCGTAAATTAGAAGTAAGCGCCTTTTCTGTTCCCTCAGATATCTATCAAACTTCTCTTTCAACTTATCAAGGCCTACTTACCTTAAATTGGTGCGAACGCTTTGAAATCTATGCGGGTCTGGGCTCTACTCAACTAGAACTTTTTACTCCAGCTAGCAGCTTTAATTATCAATTTACTGGTGTCTTGCAAAATATTACTCTACTTTTTACAGCATTCTCTCGTAATAATTATCCTATTTTTGATCCAAATGGCCTTATGTCCGTCAGTTCTATATCAGCTTTTTCTTATACGCTAGGGGGAAGTGGTGTCATCTGCTCCTTTAAAAATTTAGCCTTAAGCGCTTCTGGGAGCTATTTTTATACAAATCCTCCTATTGCAGAGGTTGTTTTGCCTACTACCATCCAAAACAATGCGATTAGTTCTTTTGTTGAAGAATTCTCCGGCGACTCTCCTACGGTAGCTCCTTCTGTTGTATATCTCCCCAATAGCTCCTTCAAATATCAAGAATGGCAAACTGACCTGTGTCTTGCTTACGCCATCTATATCTCCCGCTCTTTAAAAGCTGTGCCTTTTGCCGCCATAGAGTGGTCTGGCGTATTTGCAACATTTGCAAATGCTCTGGTTTCCTCAACGCCTCCTTCGCCCTTAACTGTTGATGGATCGACTCCCCTTTTTGGAGAAAACGCGTTTACGGCCACCCTTTATAATCTACGCCAACAAAGAAATTTTGGTTTTACAATCGGAACCTCTTTTGTTGGAAAAGATCGGTTTGCTGCTGGGGTAGAGTGGCGATTTATTAATGAGACTGCCTTTTGTGTAGACTTGAACATGAGTTTTTAGTGAAAAATAAAGATTATTCCTATGCGTTGTTATAGTGTTTTGCTAGCTGCCTTCTGCTGCACTTCCTTTAAACTCTTAGCCCTTCCCGTACTCAATCCATGGGAATATGCTCTGACTCAACAACCCAGCATCTTGCCTATTTTAGATGAGCATCCATCATGGTCTTTTAAGGCTGGTTTTTTAGGAGATTATGTCTTGAATCGTAAATTAGAAGTTGCAAGCTCAAGTGCAGATATTCAATTCTCTTACTTACGCACACATCAGGGTTTATTGTCTTTTGCTTATCGAAAAAAATTAGAAATTTATGTTGGACTAGGAGCTTCAAAGCTGGCCATAGAAACACCCGCCAGCGCGTTTGGCTACCAATTCACAGGAGCTTATAACCTTGCTTTTGCTGCAGCAAGTTTCGGTAATAATTTTCCATTTTTTGACCCCAATAGTTTCATGTCTTTTACATCTAATGCTGCTTTTTCTTATACATTAGGGGGAAGTTGTATTGTATGGGACACATGCAAATACGCCTTAAGTCTGGCGGGACGCTATTTTTATACACATGCTCCTATTACAAACGTTTTTCTACCCTTTTCTGTTCAAAACAACAGAATCTATAATGTGGCGGGTGGAATGGGAGCTTATGCTCCTCAGGTAGCTCCTTCTACTGTTTATCTACAAAATGTAGCATGTTCTTATCGTGAGTGGCAGGTGGATCTTTGTCTTTCTTATATTTTAAAAATAGCTAAAACATTAAAAGCTTTGCCTTTCTTAGCTTTAAATTGCTCTGGAGTTTACGCTAATTTTGGTGATGCTGTAGTTAGCTCAACACCGCCCTTACCACCAGCCTCTCCTCTTTTAGTTCCTGGCCAACCCAATTCTGTTCTTTTTACTCCTGTGCCCTTTGCGGCTACTCTTTATAACTTGCGTCAACAAACCTTATTTGGAGGAACCTTGGGATCTTCTTTTATAGGAAATAGTTGTTTTGCAGCTGGCATCGAGTGGCGATTTTGGAATGAAAATGCCTTTTGCTTAGATTTTAATATTAACTTTTAATTACATCTGGAATTGACTTTTGGAGCAAAACAACATGATCACATTTATTAAAAAGTCAATCATACAAAAACATCTTCTATTCGTTTGCTTAAGCGCAACATGCCACCTTCAAGCTTTGCCTATCTTTAACCCCTGGGAATATGCTCTTCTTTCAAATCCTGAAACTTGCAATCCACGCAACTCTTTTTCTTATGGGTCCTTTCGATTGGGTTTTTTGGGAGATTATGTCTTTAATAGAAAACTAGAAGTAAATCAGGGTTCTTTTTCTGACATTAATCAAACCTCGTTACGCACTTATCAGGGTATTTTATCTCTAAATCTCTGCAAGCGTTTTGAAATTTATGCCGGGCTGGGAGCCTCTCAGCTCTCTCTTCATACACCTGCAAGTTCCTTTAATTATCAATTTGCAGGAACTGCACAAATTGTGGATGCATCCCCAGGGATTTTTGCTGTTAATAATTTTCCTTTTTTTGATCCCAATAGCCCTCTATCTCTTTATTCTAATTCTTTTTTTTCATGTTCAGCTGGCCTAAATGGAATTTTATGGCACTGCAAAAATTTTGCTCTGAGCGCTTCCGGACGTTATTTTTACACAAATCCTCCTATTAACAATATCGTTCTGCCACCAACGATGGAGGTTAATACCATGATAAGCCCCATGGCAGCTTATGGGGGAACAGCTCCTTCTATTGCCTCTTCTGTTATCTATCCCCACTCATCCATACAATATCAAGAATGGCAAACTGACCTGTGCTTCGCTTATGCCATTTGCATCTCACGCACCTTAAAAGCCATACCCTTTGGCGCTATAGAATGGTCGGGAGCTCTTGTTAATTTTGGCAATGTGTTTATTACTTCTCTCTCAAAACCCCCTCCTGTGACTGGTGGTTTTGAACCACTTTTTAATCTTTCTTTTCCCTTTACAGCCCAGCTTTACGATTTAGCTCAACAACGCCTATTCGGTTATACAGTCGGTGCTTCTTTTGTGGGCAGAGATTGCTTTGCTGCAAGCATAGAATGGCGCTTTGTGAACGAAAATGCTTTCTGTGTGGACCTTAACGTTAGCTTCTAATCACCCATCATGCCTTTAAAAAATTTCAAATAAAATCTAATAAAAAAACCCCTTCTTTTGCGTCTGATAAAAAACAAGTTTTTGCAATTACGGAGAGTCAAATCGCACCTTTTTACAAGAAAACAACTTTATCTAAATCATATATTTATACTTCTCCTGTATACTTAGCCTTTGCTAGATAAAATTTATGTAAAGACGAGGGTTTTCGGTGGCTTCTTCATCAACACATCTTTCAGCCGGTACAGCGGCTTCTGACGTCTTACCAGCTCGCACTCAACCTTTTAATTTGAAAACATATGGGTTTATTGTTGCCATGATTGCGGGTATTGGTGGGCTGGCCGTGGGTGGAGCCGGGGTAGCTAGTTATTTCCATGTAGGAGCTCTTAGCAATGTCTCCCAAGTCAATGCGATAATTATGATGGCTGTTGGTGGTGGCGGTACAATTCTATTTGTAACAGGGGTTGTCGGATCTGTGACTACTCCCACGCCTAAAG